>NZ_JBEXXE010000038.1:0-110674 GCF_040630255.1 Streptomyces sp. NPDC005820 | reverse complement strand
CTCCTCCGCCTTGCAGCCGCACGCACCACACCCCGCTCGGCTCGGCCGAGAGGCCACGTCGGCTCAGCCGACCTGATCCAAACGACAGGCCCTAGTTCTGCGGTGCCAGGGTGCGTAGGACGTCGAACTCGTTGCCCTCGGGGTCTGCCATGACCACCCAGTTCCGGTCCGGGCCCTGGCCCACATCCGTCGTGGTGGCGCCGAGACTGACCAGTCTGGTCACCTCGTCCTCGGTGCTGCCGTCGATCGGGCTGACGTCGAGGTGCAGCCGGTTCTTCACGGTCTTGCCCTCGGGCACCTGGATGAACACCAGGGTGGGCGGCATCTGGCGGGCCCGAACATCCTCCACGGTCGGCACCCAGGAGCCGATTTCCACCTTGCCCTCGCTCCGGTCGATCACCTTGAAGTCCAGGACCTCGCACCAGAAGGCAGCGAGCCTCTCCGGGTCGTGGCAGTCAACGACCAACTCGGTGAACCTGCTTGTCACGACTCTCCCCTGATAGCGCGGGATGTTGCAGAGAAGGCTTCACTGCGTTCGCATCGACCTCGATGAGGGTAGCGCCGGAAAACGGGTTCTGACCTCGGTGGACGGAACGTCTTCCGCGCACAAAGATGCGTCAGCCCGTCGTTGACCGGTGATTCCCGGCAGGGCCAGGGTGATGGAGACATATCGCATTCCGATCGCCCGTTTCCGGCTACCGAAGTGAGTGCAGGAGGCCGCGATGCTCCGGAACGGACAGAGGTGCCTCTGGTGCGGCACTGCGGCCCATCGCCGTTCGTTCACGATCAGAGAGGAGGGTGCGTGAGCACCCAGTACGACGCCGACGGAGCAGAGCGCACCGCGTTGCACGGTCTGCGCATCGCCGACTTCTCCCGGGTCCTCGCCGGCCCCTATGCCACCATGCTCCTCGCCGACCTCGGCGCCGACGTGGTGAAGGTGGAGCGGCCGGACATCGGGGACGAGACCCGGGCCTGGCACCCTCCGGCCGACCACGACGGAACGTCGACGTATTTCCTGAGCGTCAACCGGAACAAGAGGTCCGTCGTCCTGGACCTCACGACACAGGCCGGCCGCGAACAGGCCCGCGCCCTGATCGCCGAGTCGGACGTTCTGGTGGAGAACTTCCGTCCCGGGACGATGGAACGACTGGGACTGGGACAGCGCGAACTCCGGGCCCGGCACCCGGAGCTGATCTACTGCTCGATCAGTGGTTTCGGCAGCGGCGCGGGCGCCGCGATCCCCGGCTACGACCTGCTCGTTCAGGCCATCGGCGGTCTGATGAGCGTGACCGGGACCGCGGAGGGGGAGCCGGTGAAGGCGGGCGTGGCCCTGGTCGACGTGATCACCGGACTCCATGCCTCGCTCGGCATCCTCGCCGCCCTACGCCACCGGGATGCCACCGGCGAGGGACAACTGGTGGAGGTGAACCTGCTCGGCTCGCTGCTGTCGGCCATGGTCAACCAGGCATCGGCCTTCGCCGTTGCCGGTGTGGTTCCGGGCCGTATGGGCAACGCGCACCCGAGCATCGCCCCGTACGAGACGCTGCCGACCGCAGATCGGCCGATCGCTCTCGCCGTGGGCAACGACCGGCAGTTCGCGGCACTCGCCGAGGTCGTCGGGGATCCCGGTCTCGCTCTCGACGACCGCTTCCGCACCAACGCCGACCGGGTCGCCCGTCGTGGCGAACTGCGGGACATCCTGACCGGTCGGCTCGCCGCGGCGGGCGCCGACCACTGGACCACCGTCATGCTGGCGGTCGGGGTGCCGGCCGGACCGGTCAACACACTCGACGATGCCTTCGCCTTCGCCCACAAGCTCGGCCTTCCGGGCATCGTCGACATCCCCGCCGTGACCGCCGACGGACAAGAAGCCAGGCCCGTCCGCCAGATCGCGCACCCGATCGCGCTGAGTGGGACACCGGCCCAGTACCGACTGCCCCCACCCCGCCTGGGCCAGCACACCGCGCAGTTCCTCCAAGACCCGTCCGGCGAGTCCGACCACGCCTCCGGGTGACACGGACCGGTCACCGGACCGTTCGCAGCCTCGGCACCACGACCGAACCCGAACACCCTCATCCCCACCCCCATCCCCATCCCGAACTCAAGGAGCCCACCATGAGCGGCAAGCCGATGAAGGACCCTCTCGACCTGCTCGACTTCGCCTCCGTTCTCACCGACGAGGAACGCGAGATCCAGGCCACCGTCGCCAGGTTCCTCACGGACCGAGTCCGCCCCCACCTCGGCGAGTGGTTCGAGAACGCGCACTTCGCCCGCGAACTCGCCCCCGAACTGGGCAAGCTGGGTGTCCTCGGCATGCACCTCGAAGGGTACGGCTGCGCCGGCACCAACGCCGTCAGCTATGGCCTGGCCTGCCTGGAACTGGAGGCAGCCGACTCGGGCTTCCGCAGTTTCGTCTCCGTACAGGGTTCACTGTCGATGTTCTCCATCTGGAAGTGGGGCTCGGAGGAGCAGAAGCGGGAGTGGCTGCCGCGGCTGGCCGCCGGTGAGGCGATCGGCTGCTTCGGCCTGACCGAGCCCGACTTCGGCAGCAACCCCTCCGGGATGCGCACCAAGGCCGTCCGCGACGGCGGCGACTGGATCCTCAACGGTTCCAAGATGTGGATCACCAACGGCGGCATCGCCGACGTGGCCACGGTCTGGGCGCAGACCGAGGACGGCATCCGCGGCTTCCTCGTGCCGCGCGGAACGGCCGGCTTCACCACGCAGGACATCAAGCAGAAGATGTCACTGCGCGCATCGATCACCTCGGAGCTGTACTTCGACCACGTCCGGCTGCCCGACTCGGCCCGGCTGCCGCAGGCCCAGGGCCTGCGCGGCCCGCTGTCCTGCCTGAACGAGGCCCGCTTCGGCATCCTCTTCGGGGCCGTCGGCGCCGCCCGCGACAGCATCCAGGCGGCCCTCGACTACGCCGACGCGCGCGTGCAGTTCGACAAGCCGATCAGCGCCTTCCAGCTCACCCAGAAGAAGCTCGCCGACATGACCGTGTCCCTGAGCGGTGCCGCACTGCTCGCCCTGCACCTGGGCCGGCTCAAGGACCAGGGACGGATCCGGCCGGAGCAGATCAGCGTCGGCAAGCTCAACAACGTTCGCGAGGCGATCGCCATCGCACGCGAATGCCGCACCGTCCTCGGCGCCAACGGCATCTCCCTGGAGTACTCGCCGCTGCGCCACGCCAACAACCTGGAATCGGTGCTCACCTACGAGGGCACCAGCGAGATGCACACCCTGGTCGTCGGCCAGGCGATCACCGGCCACCCGGCGTTTCGCTGACCGACCGCCCGAGGAGGACGACCACCCCGGGCCCGACCGTGGATCCACATCTGGAGGAATCCCTCGTGATCGCCCTGCGGTAGCGCGCCTCCACCTCGGCCGACAGCTCGACCAGATCGGCGCCGCCCGCACGAGCCTCCGTCAGATGATCAAAAACCAGAGCAAAGGAGCCGCGTCGTCCACACCCTCAGCTTCCACTGAGCCTGACGGGGGTCCACCAGTTGGTGGACCTCAGGTTCAACCGGTCGCCGCTGTCGCCGCCACACCCCCGACGAAGAGCATGGATGCCATGAAGAATCTTCCCGTACGCATGGCTCGTTGGAGCGCCGCCCACCCCTGGCGGGGCATCGTCGGCTGGTTCGTGTTCGTCGTCCTGTGCCTCGGCATCGGCATCTCCGTCGGCACCAACACGGCGACCACCGAGGACTTCCGCATCGGAGAGGCGGGACGCGGCGAGGCGATCGCCGCGGAGGGCGGGTTACAGCAGCGCCCCGTCGAACACGTCCTGATCACCGCGAAGCCGGGCACCGGAAAGCTCGACATCGCCGCGGCCGACTCGGCCGCCGCCGACATCGCCGCCCGGATGGCCAAGCTGCCCGAGGTGCTCTCCGTCACCGACCCGGTACGCGGCGCGGACGACACGGCGGTGCGCGTCACCATCACCATGAAGGGCCCGGAGCTGGAGGGCAAGAAGCACGTCGACCCGCTGCTCGGGCAGACCGCGGCCGTGCAGAAGGCGAACCCCGGGCTGCGCGTCGAGGAGACCGGATCGCCCTCCATCAGCAAGGGCGTCGAGAAGCTGCGCGGCGACGACCTCTCGCGCACCGAAGTGATCGCCCTGCCGGTCACCCTCATCACCCTGCTGCTGGTCTTCAGCTCCGTGGCGATGGCCCTCGTACCGCTGCTGCTCGCCCTGTCCTCGATCGCCGCGGCCGTCGGCCTGTCGATGGTGGCCTCGCACGTCTTCCCCGACGCGGGCGTCGGCACCAACGTCATCCTGCTCATCGGCCTCGCCGTCGGGGTCGACTACACGCTCTTCCACCTCAAGCGCGAACGTGAGGAACGGGCGCGCGCCGGCGGCAAACTGAGCCCGCTGGCCGTCGTCGAACTCGCCGCCGCCACGTCCGGACGGGCCGTCGTCCTCTCCGGTCTCGCCGTCGCCGTCTCCAGCGCCACCCTCTACCTCGCCGACGACGTCATCTTCTCGTCCATCGCCACCGGCGCGATCCTCGTCACCCTCGTCGCCGTCGTCAGCTCCCTGACCGTGCTGCCCGCCCTCCTCGCAAAGCTGGGCATGCGCGCCGAGCGCCGGGCCGAGCGCCGGGCGGCCCGCGGGCCAGCGCCGAAGAGGCAGAAGAAGCAGAAGACGCACAAGGCCGGCCCCGGCCGGCTGACCGCCGCCGTGCTGCGCCCCGTCGCCAAGCACCCCACCGCCACGCTCACCGTCACCGTGCTCGGGCTGCTCGCCCTCGCCGCCCCGGTGCTCGGCCTCGAGCTCACCGACATGGGCCGCGAGACGCACTCCCGCTCCATCGTCGCCATGCAGGTCTACGACCGGCTGAACGCGGCCTACCCGGATCTGAAGTCCATGCACCAGGTCGTCGTCCGCGCCGACGCCGACCGGTCGCCCGAGGTGACCGCCGCCCTGCGCGAACTCGCGGCCGACGTCAGGGACGACCCGCGCCTGAGCGGCACCTCCCGGCTGACCACGTCCCCCGACCAGCGGATCAGCATGCTCCAGCTGCAGGTCCCGTACCACGTCAGCAGCAACGAGGCCCAGTCCTCGCTCAAGGACATCCGCGACACCTACGTCCCGGAGACCGTCGGCCGGGTGAAGGGCGCCGAGACCGCGGTGACCGGTGACGTCGCCCGCTACACCGACTACCCGACCCACCAGGAACAGAAGCTGCCCCTCATCATCGGGGCGCTGCTCCTCGTCACCTTCGCCATGACCGTCTGGGCGTTCCGCTCCGTGGTCCTCGGCCTGGTCGGCATCGTCCTCAACCTCCTCTCCGCCGCCGCCTCGCTCGGCATCCTCGTCATGGTCTTCCAGCACACCTGGGCGGAGGGCCTGGTCGACTTCACGTCCACCGGGTCGATCGGCTCCCGGGTCCCGCTGTTCCTGTTCGTGATCCTCTTCGGCCTGTCGATGGACTACCAGGTCTTCGTGATCAGCCGGATCCGGGAGGCCGCCCTGCGCGGAGTCCCGACCCGCAAGGCCGTGATCGAGGGCATCGGCAGCTCGGCCGGCGTGGTGACCAGCGCCGCCGTGGTCATGGTCACGGTCTTCGCCAGCTTCGCCGCCCTGCACCTCATCGAGATGAAGCAGATCGGCTTCAGCCTCGCGGTCGCGGTCCTGCTGGACGCCTTCGTGATCCGTATGCTGGTCCTGCCGTCCCTGATGCTCCTGCTCGGCGAGGCCAACTGGTGGCCCTCCCGCGGAGTGCGCCGTGCCCACCGCACCACCGAACAGGCCCCCCGTCCCCTGGAATCGGTACGCTGATCGACTTGACCGCCGGCCCCTCAACTCCCCTACGAACGAGGTGAATCAGCGTGAGTCAGTGGCAGCAGCCGGGTGACCGGCTCAGCCGGGACCGTGTCCTTCGCTGGAACCTGGCAGGCTGGATCCTGTTCGGCCTGCTGCCCCCGGCCCTCGCCGTGCTCGACGCGTCGCCGGCCCGGAAGTACTGGATGATCGGCCTGCTCGCCCTGATCGCGCTGTGTCACACGGTCGTCCTCACCCGGCCGGACAACCCCCTCCTGCATCCCCGTACCTACCTCGGCGTCCTCGCGCTCGTCCTGGGGACGACGGCCTACCTCCTGGACGGCGGGGCCGCCTTCTACGTGGTGTCCCTGCCGCAGTTCTGGCTCTTCACCCGCGCCCCGCGGGACGCGGTCACGCTCAGCGGGGCCGCCGCGGCCCTCACCGTGTTCGGCGGCACGCTCGACCAGGGCTGGAGCCCTCAATTCCGCACGGGGAACACGGTGTTCACCGTCGTCGCCTATGCCGCCGGGGTGGGCCTGGGGCTGTGGGCGCACCGCTTCGTCGGACAGAGCAACGAGCGGCAGGAGCAACTGACCGCTGAACTCGTCGTCGCCCAGGAGGAGTTGGCTGCCGCCCATCAGCGGCAGGGCGCGGCCGAGGAGCGCGAGCGGCTCGCCCGGGAGATCCACGACACCCTCGCCCAGGGCTTCGCCTCCATCGTGGTGCTCGCGGAGGCCGCCCGCGCCGCCGCCGTCACCGACCCCGTGCGCTGCGCCGAGCAGCTCACCTCCATCGAGCAGACCGCGCGCGAGAACCTGGCCGAGGCCCGGGTGCTCGTCGGGTCCGCCCCCGAGAGCGGCGTCGCACCCGGCTCGCTGGCCACCACCCTGCGCAGAACCCTGGACCGTTTCGTCCAGGACACGGGTCTCACCGTCACCGCCGAACTGCCCGACATCGACCTGGACCGGCGCACCCGGGTGGCCCTGCTGCGCTGCACCCAGGAGTCCCTCGCCAACGTGCGCAAACACTCGGGCGCCTCCACCGTCGGCGTCGTCCTCACGGAATGCGTGGGCGGCGTCGAGCTGGAGATCACCGACGACGGCTGCGGCTTCGTCGTCGAGGAGTCCCGCGGTTTCGGCCTCGACGGCATGCGCCGCCGACTGGCCGAACTGGACGGCGAACTGGCCGTCACCAGCTCCCTCGGGGACGGCACCCGTGTCCTCGCCCGCCTTCCCACGCACAGTCAGGACTGACCATGACCGACACCGCGAACAACCGGATTCGGGTGGTCGTGGTCGACGACCACGCCGTGATGCGCGCCGGAGTCATCGCCCTGCTGACCGACGAGCCCACCATAGAGATCGTCGGCGAGGCGAGCGACGGGCGCGAGGGCGTCGACCTCGTCGAGCGGCTCGCCCCCGATGTGGCCCTCCTCGACCTGCGGATGCCGGTGCTCGACGGTGTGGCCGCCACCACCGAGATCGTCGCCCTGCCGGTGGCCACCCGGGTGCTGATCCTCACCACGTACGACACGGACGTCGAGATCGAACGGGCCGTGGAGGCCGGCGCCGTCGGATACCTCCTCAAGGACACCTCCCGTGAGCAGCTCGCCGACGCCATCCGCTCGGCGGCGCGGGGCGAGACGGTCCTCGCGCCCAAGGTCGCGGAGCGCCTCGTGGCCCGGATGCGCCGCCCCGAACCGGTCGCGCTCACCGCCCGCGAGCGGGACGTGCTGCACGCGGTCGCCGACGGCCTGTCCAACGCCGAGATCGGCCGGCGCCTGGTCATCGGCGAGGCCACGGTGAAGACACATCTGCTGCGGGTCTTCGCGAAGCTCGACGTCAGCGACCGCACTCGCGCCGTCGTCGTCGCCCTGGAACGCGGGCTGCTCGTGCGCTCCTGAGGCCCGGGCGCCCTGGCGAGGCAAGACCCTGATCCACGTCTCTCCGCGAGTCGGCGGTGACGAGGGGAATCCGCATGCGGCGATCCCCCTGGGCTCTCAGGCCGGCCGGTAGTTGAAGAAGCCCTGCCCCGACTTGCGTCCCAGCAGCCCCGATTCGACCATGCGGCGCAGCAGCGGGGGTGGTGCGTACAGCGGTTCCCGGTACTCCTCGTACAGCGCCTCGCCGATCGCCGCCACCGTGTCCAGGCCGATCAGGTCGGCCAGGTGCAGTGGTCCCATGGGGTGGGCGCAGCCCGCCGTCATCCCGGTGTCGATGTCCTCCGCCGTCGCCGTGCCGGAGCTCACCATCCGCACTGCCGCCAACAGGTAGGGAATCAGCAGGGAGTTCACCACGAAGCCCGCGCGGTCCCGCGCCACGACCGTCTTCTTGCCCAGGACCTCACCGGCGAAGGCACGCACGCGCAGTTCCGTGGCCTTCGAGGTGTGCAGCGAGGGGATCACCTCGACCAGCGGCATGACGGGGACCGGGTTGAAGAAATGCAGGCCGACCACCGCCTTCGGCCTGCTGGTCGCCGCGGCGAGCCTGGCGATGGGGATGGAGGAGGTGTTGCTGGCCAACACGGCGGCCGGGTCGGTGACCACCTTGTCCAGTTGCCGGAACATCTCGGTCTTGGCCTGCTCGTCCTCGACGGCGGCCTCGATCACCAGGTCCGCCCTCGACAGGCGGGAGAGGTCGTCGGTGACCGAGACCCCGGCCAGGGCATGCGCGCGGTCCTCGGGCGCGATGGCGCCGCGCTTCTCGGCCTTGAGCAGGGAGTCCGCCACGGCCGCCAGTCCGGCCCGGGCCCGGTCCTCGGTCACGTCGCACAACGTGACGTGCAGTCCGGCGCGGGCACAGACCTCGGTGATGCCCCGGCCCATCTGGCCCGCGCCGACGACGCCCACGTACTTGATCGATGTCATGCTCTTCTCCGCCTGTCCCTCCGTCGGGCCGCGGTCGACCGGTGCCGCCACGGTATGTGCTGCCGTGTTGAGCGTAGGCTGGGGATACCCCCTCTGACCTGCTAGGACAGTGCGCCGTCCGCGCACAAACATGCGTGGGTTCGGTAGCCTGGGTCGGGCTTCAGCCGGCGGCCTTCGCGGCCGCGGTCTCCCGCAGTCGGCGGATCACCCCGCGCACAGCGGGTGAGGTCTCCCCTCTGCGGTAGGCGCCGACCAGCCGGGTGGTCAGTCGTACGTCCGCCAGCGGACGGTAGGCCACCCCGGGAACGTGGACCCGCCGCAGCGAGTCGGGGACCAGGGCCACCGCGAGACCACCGCCCACGAGTGTCAGCGCGGCGATGTAGTCCCGCACCGGGGGAGCGCACAGGGGGCTGAAGCCTCCCTGCTCAGCCACTTCCTGGATCTGGTCGCGGCAGCCGTACTCCTCGTCGAAGTGCGGGGCCACGAAGTTCTCGTCGCGCAGCGTGGCCGCGGGTATCGCCTCGTACGCCGCCAGTGGTGTGCCGGCCGGCAGCGCCAGGACGACGTCCTCACTGAGCAGGCAGGTGGCTGTGACCTCGGGCGGGTACCGCGGCCGCCAGCGCAGGAAGCCGACGTCGATGTCACCGCAGGCCAGCGCCTCCAGTTGGGCCGGTGTCTCCAACTCGCGCACCTGCACGGTCAGATCGCTGCCGGGGGACGTGCAGCGGGTGAGGACATCGGTGAGCACGCCGGAGAAGGCGGCCGAGGCGACGTAGGCGATCTGGGCCTGTCCCAGCTCCCCGCGACCTGCCCGCCGCCCCACCGCCACGGCGCGGGCGGCCTGTGCCAGGGTCAGCCGCGCCTCTTCGAGGAACAGCTCCCCGGCACTGGTCAGTGCGGGGCGGGTGCGTCGTCCGCGGTCGATCAGTCGCACCCCCAGGTGCGACTCCAGCGCCCTGATCTGGGTGCTGAGTGCCGACGGTGCGAGGTGCAGACGACCCGCAGCCCGCGCGAAATGCAGTTCCTCCGCGACGACGACGAACGATTCCAGCCAGCGTAGTTCCACCGGCTCCTCCGTCCTGCCGGGCCCGCGCCGACCAAGGCACGGGCAGTGGGGGTGTGGCCCGTGGTGAGAACACCCCGCGGCGGTGTCGGGGCAGAACAGGACCGCCGCGGGGTGAGTGTGAGCGACCGGGGCTCAGGGGATCACGACGTAGTTGCTGAATCCGCCGTCGAGGTCCGTGGCGCGTCCCGAGATCGCTTCGTTGACCTCGGACAGGGGGAAGGGCTTGGTGATCAGGTAGGAGAGGTCCAGGACTCCGGTCGCCACCATGTCGGCCACCTGCTGACCCTGGGCGGTGGTGAACCAGTTGGAGCCGATCAACTGGACCTGCTCGTCCATGAGCCACTTCACGTCCACGGGCAACGCGTCGGCCACGCCCCCGACGTTGACCACCCTGCCGCCCCGGCGGACGCCCTGCATGGAGTCGAGCATCGTCTCCACCGGGGCCTTGGCGCCCAGGGCGCTGATGACGAAGTCCGCTCCCTCGCCACCGGTGCGGGACTTCACCCACTCGCCGCAGGAGCGCTCGCCCAGCCGCATGACCTCGATCCGGTCCGGGGCCAGCTCCTTGACACGCTTGAGGAGTTCGTCGTTGCGGCCGGTTCCGAGGACCCTGGAGACACCGGAAGCCAGCGCGAGGAGGGTGGAGGCGACGCCGAGGGTGCCGGTGATTCCGTCGATCAGCGCGACCTGGCCGGGGCCGGCCCCGGCGTAGCTGAGGGCCCGGTAGGAGGTGCCGATGTAGCCGAGCTTGCCGGCCTGCTCGAACGTCATGTTGTCGGGGATGTTGACGATCGAGTACTGCGGCGCCGTCATGTACTCGCAGAAGCCGCCGTAGGGATAGAGGTCGAAGATGCGCTGACCGTCGCGGGACGTGCTGAAGTAGCCGTTCAGGGTGAAGTAGCGGCACCGGCTCAGCTCGCCGCCGCGGCACATCTGACAACTGCCGCAGGACCGCAGCGGGCTGACGTAGACCCGGTCGCCGGGCTTGGTGTTGAGCACTGCCTCGCCGACCGCCTCGACCACGCCGGCCGGGTCCAGGCCGAAGATCGCGGGCAGCTCGGGCAGCGGCTGATGCGGGTACCAGGTGGGCCAGTTGTTGATCACGTTGGCCATGTTCGGCACGATGCCGCACGCCTTGACCCGTACCAGTACGTCGGTCGCCCGTGGCGTGGGTACGTCGACTGTGTCCACGGACATCGGCTCACCGAGCGCGTGCAGTCGTGCAGCGAGCATTTTCGCCATTGAAATACTCCGATATTGATGGGCCGCAGGGTGCCGCGAACTACGAATTCGGGAACGGGTTCGGGTAATTGTCCTCAAGGTCGATGTCCAGCAGACCCATGACGCGGACGCCGGAGTTGTACCAGGCGACGGACAGCGCGAGTTCGATCAGCTGCTTCTGGGGCAGCCGCTCGGCAGCGGCACGCCATGTCTCCTCGGAGACGTCGACCAGGAGCGTGGACTCCTTGGCCACACGCATCACAGCCTTTTCCGTATCGTCGAACAGCTCGGACGACTCGAAGTCACCCACCGCGGCGATCTGTTCCTCCGTGAGTCCGGCCTTGAGGCCGTGCGAGTGGTGGTGCGCCACCTCGTAGGCGGACCGGGTCACGTGCCCCACGGTCAGGATCGCCAGTTCGCGGAGCGCGGGGCTGAGCTCGCCGGCCCGCAGCGAGTTGGCGTAGGTCAGGAAGCCGTCCAGTTGCTCGGGCGCGCCCGCGAGGGCGAGGAAGATGTTCGCCGTGGGTACCTTGCGTTCGGCTTCGAGCCGGTCGTACAGGGGCTTGTTCGCCTCGTCCGCGTCCTCGCGGCGCAGGTAGGGAACGCGTGCCATGTCGTCTCCTCGGGGGGGAAGGGTCAGTGGGCGGACTGTTCGAGCAGGAATCGCTCGAGAGTCATGGGCTGCGGAGACTCGGCCGGCGGGGTCTGTTTCACTCCCGCGAAGGGCGATGCCTCGAAGTACCACTTCTCCAGCGCCGGAAGCCCCCAGCGGACGTTCGTGCTCAGCGATCCCGCGTCCCAGCGCACGGGCTCCACTTCGGTGTCGATCGTCTGGTAGTGGCTGTTGAAGACCTCCACCCGATGGCCGTCGGGGTCGCGGAGGTAGGTGAAGAGCATCCCGCCCGGTCCGTGCCGTCCGGGGCCCCGCTCCACACCCTCGCCGTAGCCGAGGATGCCCGCCCAGTCGCAGGCGGTGAAGATGTCGCGGCTCTCGGAGACGGTGTAGGCGAAGTGGTGCAGGGCGGGGCCGGTGTTCTCCACGATCGCCAGGTCCAGGCAGGTGCCCTTGCGGTACATGAACGCGCTCAGCAGCTTGTCGCCGTGGGCCAGGTACTCGGAGTTGCGGAAGCCGAGTTCGCCGTAGAACGCGGTCAGCTCGTAGGTGTTCGGCGCGAAGGTCTGGAAGTGGTCCAGCCGCTGCGCGTGGGCACCCTTGTGGTGCTCGAAGTCGATGTGCAGCCTGGGCCGCGTCTCCATGTGCGCGCAGAGTTCCAGCGGTGTGCCGACCGGGTCGCAGGCATGCAGGGTGCGGCCCTGGTACGGCATGTCGACCCACTCCGCGGGCAGTCCCCGCTCACGGAACCAGTCGTACGCGATGTCGAGGTCCTCGTCGAGGAAGACGCGGAAGCCGATTCTCCGGCAGGACCCGGCTCCCTCCTCGTCCAGCTCCAGGACGAGGCTGTGGTGGCATGCCTCGGCGAGACCGCGGAGGTAGCAGGTGCGCTCGTTCTCGTCGCTGACGACGAGCCCCAGCGTGGCCGTGTAGAACCTCTTGCTCTCGGCCAGGTCGGCGACACCGAGCCGGACATGGCTGGAGCGGGTGATGTTGAAACTCGGGCGCAGATTGACGGGTGGCAGCATGCTGGTCTCCGTGCTCCGATCGGCTCTTGATCTCGATGACTGTAATACTTCTGGCTCGTTTTACGGATTGGTCACGGAAGCTGCGGAATCGGCGAATGTGAAGGCCGACCAACCGCTGAATTCCGCGGATTCACCGAGGGCCTCCTCGATGCGCAGAACCTCGTTCCACTTGGCCATGCGCTCGGAGCGGGTGAACGAGCCGACCTTGAGCTGGCCGGCGTCCCAGCCGACGCTCAGATGGGCGATGGTGATGTCCTCGGTCTCACCGGAGCGGGCCGACACGATGGTGCCGAAGCCGGCGTCCTTTCCCGCCCGCAGGGCCTGGTGCGCCTCGGTGACGGTGCCCGCCTGGTTCGGCTTGACGAGGACGGCGTTCGCCGCCCCGTCGGTGGCCGCCGCCTCGACCCGCTTGGCGTTGGTGACCAGGTAGTCGTCGCCGATCACCTGGCAGCGGTGGCCGAAGCGCCGGGTGAACTCCACCATGCCCTCCTGGTCGTCCTCGCCCACCGGGTCCTCGACGGACAGGATCGGGTACTGCTCGATCCAGCCGCCCAGCAGGTCGATCAAGGCCGCGGTGTCCAGCGTGCGGTCGTCGAGCGCGAGCGTGTACCGCCGGCCGCTGCCGAACTGGGAGGCCGCGACGTCCAGCGAGATGCCGACCTCGGTCGAGGGCGTGAAACCGGCGGCCTCGATGGCGAGGGTCAGCGTTTCCAGCGCCTCCTCGTTGGAGTCGAACGCCGGCCAGAACCCACCCTCGTCGGCGACGCCCTGCGCCTTCCCCGCCGTGCGCATCAGGCTTCCGGCGGCCCGGTAGATCTCCGCCGTCCAGTCCAGGGCCTCGGAGAAACTCCGTGCGGCGGGGCAGACGACCATGAAGTCCTGGACGTCGACGCGACGGTCCGCGTGGGCGCCGCCGCCGAAGATCTGGATCTCCGGCAGGGGGATGCGGACCGGCTGCCCGCCCGACAGGTGCTGCCACAGGGGTACGCCGGCCGACGCGGCGGCGGCGTGCAGTACGGCCATGGACGTGGCCACGATGGCGTTGCCGCCGAGGCGGCTGCGGTCGGGCGTTCCGTCGAGGTTCACCAGAAGCCGGTCGACGGTTTCCTGGTCGGCGGCGTCGAGGTTCAGGAGGGCGGGCGCGATCTCCTGGTTCACCGAGCCGACGGCGCGACGGACGTCGAGCCCGCCGAAGCGGGACCCGCCGTCGCGCAGGTCGAGCGCCTCGCCCCGGCCTGTCGAGGCCCCCGCCGGTGCGATGGCCCGCCCGACGGCTCCGTCCGCGAGGCGGACCTCGACCTCGACGGTCGGCCGACCGCGTGAGTCCCACACCCTGCGGCCGTGGAGCCGGGTGATCCGCGCGTCTGTCATGGCGGTGCAACCTTTCGGAGTTCGGACGGCCGGGCGTGGAGCGGTGCCCGTGCCGGTCATCGAGGGGCGGATGTCCGCCCGGCCGGAACATGGGGAGGGTCCTGGTCGGCGAACGGGCGCGGACGGTCGGCCCTCAGGGGCGGCACCCGAATCGGTCCTGCCCTCGGCGTGCTATCGATAGCGCAATCGTGCGAACTGCGAGATGACTCTGTCAAGAGGTGGGAGCGTTCCAGTCTCGGGGCGACCACTCATCTCTCCTTGCTTGGTCCGGCTGGACGTCAATGCTATCGTTCGCACAACTCCATGGCGCCCTGCCCAGAACTCCGGCGGGCCCGCGCTACTCCTGGACGGACGGACAGCACAGGCGGCGCGGGTTCGCCGGGCCGATCGCGGCCGATCGCGGCCGACAGGAAAGCGAGCCCGACATGACATCCGAGCCCTCTGTGGCGCCCATGACTCTCACCACGGTCGTGGCCAGTACGCGCCCCGGACGTGTGGGCAGGTCCGTAGCGGACTGGTTCACCTCCCGGGTCGCGGAGTACGGCCCCTTCGAGTCGCACCTGGTCGACCTGAACGAACTCGCCCTTCCCTTCTACGACGAGCCGCATCCGCCCGCCCTGCGGCAGTACACGAAGGGCCACACCCGCGCGTGGAGCCGGATCGTCGACGCGTCGGACGCGTTCGTGTTCGTCACCCCCGAGTACAACGGAGGCTTTCCTGCGCCTTTGAAGAACGCGTGGGACTACCTCGTCGTGGAGTGGCAGCACAAGCCGGCCGCGTTCGTGAGCTACGGCGGGGTCTCGGCGGGTACCAGGGCGGTGCAGATGGCCAAGCAGGTCGTGGCGAACCTCAGGATGCTCCCGATCGGGCCGACCGTGAGCATTCCCTTCGTCAACGAACAGATCGACGACGGCGCTTTCCGGCCCGGCAAGATCCACGAGGCGGCCGCCGAGCACATGCTCGACGAGCTGGTACGCACGTCCGCCGTCATGCGCCGGCTGCGCAGCGGAACGTACTGATCCCGAGCTCGGCACGAGAAGGCGCCCGGAGCGGTGTGCTCCGGGCGCCTTCCCTGTGTGCCGACCGGGTTGTCCACGGCTCGCTCAGGCGGACCTGGGCGGAGTCCTGCCGTCACAGGGGGCCGTGCTGCCGCGCAGGACCAGCGACCCGGGGGAGACCGACGTGAAGGGACCGTCGTTTCCCGGCTCGGTCTTCAGGCGACGCATCAGCCACAGTGCGCAGCCGGTGGCCATCTCCTGGATCGGCAGGCCGACCGTGGTGAGCCCGGGGCCCCACCAGGAGAAGCCGGGCTCGTCCCCGAAGCCGACCACGGACAGCTCGCCGGGCACCTTCACGCCCTGCAAGGACAGCTCCTCCAGGACACCCAGGGTGAGTTGGATCGATCCCAGGACGAGCGCGGTGGGAGCCGCGGGCTCCCGCAGCAGCCGACGCACCGCCTCGCGACCGTGCTGCACGGACGACGGCGGGCCCAGCTCGGCACGCCCGGCATCGTCCGGAAGGCCCCCCTCCCGCAGGGCGCTGCGGAAGCCGCGCAGACGCTCCGCGCCCGTGGGCAGCTCCTCGGGGCCGCCCAGGTAGGCGATGCGGGTGTGGCCCAGCGCCACCAGGTGGGCGGTGGCCTGACGCAGCGCCTCGCGGTCGTCCACGCCGAACCACTGGGCGCCGAGCGAGGGGTGGCGGCGCAGCAGCTGCAGGTGCGGCACGGCGCGCAGCAGTTTGACGGACTCGCTGTGCGGGCGGGCGGTCGGCACGATGATGACGCCGGCCACCCGGTTCGCGGACAGCTCCCGCAGGTGGCGCAGCTCCACCATCCGGTCGTCGTCGGTCTCCGAGAGCATCAGCTGATAGCCCTCGGCCTCCATGTTCTTGGACAGCTCGTGCGCGATGGTGGAGTAGAAGCTGTTGCGGATGTCCGGGATCACCAGCGCGACCACGTTGCTGGAGGCACCCCTCATCATCCGGGCCGCACGGTTGCCGACGTAACCCATCTCCGAAGCGGCCTGCCGGACCCGGAACTTGGTCTCCTCGCTGATCCGCGTGTCGTCGGCGAGCGCCCGGCCGACCGTCGAGACGGAGATCCCGAGGCGTTCGGCGATGTCCCTGGTCGTGATCACGTGAGGGTCCCCTCCGGCTGACTGATCGCGTGTCGTCACTATCCGTATGCCAACGATAGCACTCGTGTTGCGCTGCGTGGCGGGGAGGTGAGGCGCCGAGGTCTGGCACCTCGTACAATGCTAACGTTAGCATTGCTGGCTGAGTCGTGCAGCCGTCTGCGGCTGCCTGGGAGCGGAGGTGTCCGTGCGGATCGTCAGGTATGCCGTCGGCGGCGTGTGTCATTACGGGGAACTCGAACCCGGTGACGTCACGATCGCCGGATTCGAGGGTGATCCCTTCACGGGATTGTCCCCCGCGGGGCGCGTCGACAAAGTGAGCGACGTCGTTGTTCTCCCGCCGGTCGAGAAACCCCGGATCTTCGGGTTCGCGTACAACTACGCCTCACATGTCGGCGAGACCGACCGTGAGATTCCGGAGGTTCCCGTGTGCTTCATGAAGCCGAGTACGGCGGTGGTGGGGCCGGGGAGCGCCATCGTCTATCCGGCGGACGGTGAACTCATTCATTTCGAGGGCGAGTTGGTTGTCGTCATCGGAAAGGAAGCCCGCCATGTGAAGGCCTCCGAGGCCCATGAGTACATTCTCGGCTATACGTGCGGCAACGACGTCAGCGACCGCGTGGTCCAGCGCCGGGAAAGCGCATACGGAACGCTGCTGATCGGGAAGGGCCAGGACACCTTCGCTCCCCTCGGGCCGATCATCGCCACGGGACTGGACCCGTCCGCGCTGTCGTTGACGACCCGTGTGAACGGTGCCGTCATGCAGTCGGCGAGCACGGCCGACCTGCTGCTTCCCGTTCCGGAGCTCGTCAGCTACCTCAGTCGCCATCTGACGCTGCTGCCCGGAGACGTGATCATGACCGGCACGCCTTCCGGTGTCGGGCCCATCCGCCCCGGAGACGAGGTCGAGGTCGAGATCGAGGGCATCGGCGTCCTGCGCAACCCGGTCGTGGCCGAGAGCCGTTGACCGCGGGCTGATGCCCGCGGATGCCCGAGGATGCCCGAGGGGCGACACCACGAAAGGGGGCTGCCCACCCGCCAGGCGGGTGGGCAGCCCCCTTTGCGGTGTCAGCGGACCGCGTTGTTGAACCGGATGGGACGGACGAAGAGCAGGGCGACGACGCCGGCCAGCGGCAGGAGCGTGACCTGAAGGAGCCCGGCCCGGTCCCAGCCGAAGGAGTCCACCAGGGAGGCGAAGAGCAGTCCCGAGAACGCCGCCGGTCCGTAGTAGCTGGTGACGAACAGACCCGAGGCGCGTCCGATCTGCGACGGACGGACGGCCCGCTGCATCACGCTGTTGGTGTTGGGATAGATGAACCCGAGGCCGAAGACGCCCATGAGGAAGGCGAACACGCACTGGACGCCGACCCCGGCCTGCGTCTCGTAGATGCACACGCTGATGGCGGAGACGGCCAGCAGGCTCAGGATCAGCAGGTTGCGCTGGTTCACGCGGTCGCCGAGCCAGCCGCCGAACACGGCCGCCATACCGCCGAAGCCGAGGAGGCTCATGGCCAGTGCGGCATGCTCGGCGGAGTAGTGCAGCGAGGTGATGAGGTACGTCGGGTAGAGGCCGAGGAACCCGTAGACGGCCACACCGCTGATGACCGAGTGGACGGCGAGTGCGATGGTGTTGCGGTTGTAGGCGGAGGCAGGCATGTGCGAGTACGTCCCGGTCGAGACTGCCTTCTCGACGGAGTGCTCGGTCAGGCCGGCCTTGAGCAGGAACAGGGAGGCGGCGGCGATCACCAGCCCGGCCGTGCCGAACAGGTAGAAGGGCGAGTGCCAGGTACCGTGCGTGCTCACCAGG
This sequence comes from Streptomyces sp. NPDC005820, assembly GCF_040630255.1. NCBI lineage: Bacteria > Bacillati > Actinomycetota > Actinomycetes > Kitasatosporales > Streptomycetaceae > Streptomyces > Streptomyces sp. NPDC005820. The sequence continues at coordinate 92,794 of NZ_JBEXXE010000038.1, read as the reverse complement.
CCCACACCGATGAGCGGGGCGATGAACACGCCGACGGAGTAGCCCATGCCGATGACGCCGAACGCGAGACCACGCCGCTGGACGAAGAACGCGCCCATCGCAGCGAAGATCGCGGCGGACTGCATGCCCTCACCGAAGCCCGAGACCACCCGGTACAGGGTCATGTCGGTGAAGCCGGTCGCCAGCGGTGTGGCCATCGTGCCGAGGGAGTAGATCACGATGCTGGCCAGCAGCACGGTCTTGCGTCGGAACCGGTCCAGCAGATAGCCCGCGGGCAGACCGGCCAAGGCCATCCCGAGGGTGAAGTTCGTCGCCAGCAGCCCGCCCTGCTCCAGGGAGAACCCGTACTCCTGCCGAATGTCGGGCAGCAGCGGCGGGAAGACCTGACGGTCCATCGCGTTGACCATGTAGGAGAGGACCACCAGCAGGAAGCCCACGCCGATCATGGCCCGGGAGACGGGTGGCCGGCTGTTTTCCTGTGTGTCCTTGCCGGGCACCGCGCTGGTGTCGACTTGCGCTGCGTGAGTCATAGCGGCTCCTGAGAGGGAATGGGCCACGGCAGGCCGCGGCGGATCCGTCGCCGTACGGGGGCGTGCGGCGATGACGAGAAGCGATGAGCTGAACACGGACTCGAGTCGGCGACGGCGATATCGGCGCCGTCTGACGGAATGCGGGCGGTCGGCCACCGCGCGGTCGGACACCGCGTGCGGAATTCAGCCGTATATCGCCCGTCGGGGACGTCCGTGGCTGTGGCGTCTTCGACAACCGGACCTCGTGCGGACGCTTTATCGGCCGCACGGTCGGGGTTGGCAGAAACCATGAAGGGTAGTACCCGGCGCGTCAAGACGTTCGCAGCGGATTTCTCCCGATGCATCGCTTCCCCGTGATGAGCCGGTCTCTCGAATTCGGGCGGGGGTGCAGGTGGGCCGGTGTGCGCCGTGCTCTTGACGGATCGAAGACTCTCAGTGCTATCGTTAGCATCGCGTGGCTGTGACAAAGTGAATGCGACGTGCCCCGGCATCTCGTGACCCGGTTCCAGGGCCCTGCGACGGCGCCTTTCGACCACGAGTCGGTCAGCGCCGGCGACACCCGACCCGAGCCCAGCGACCCTTCCCCCTCACCCATGGCGGCCGTGGCCCTCGGACAAGCCGACGGCCGCCGTTGCGGTGATGATCAGACCTGCTGACCGGACCCACCGGGCGTCACGCCCGGCCGTCCGCGGCAGCCGTACGATTCTGCGAGGACGATCTGCCATGACACCACCGAGCCGCCCACACACCGTGCTGCTCACCGACCACGCCTGGCCCGACGACTCCGTGGAGCGATCCGTCATCGAGGGTGCGGGCCACACGCTGGTGTCCGGTCCCGCGGAACCCGGCTCTGCCGAGACCGTCGAGGAGCTGGTCGCCGAGCACCGGCCCGACGGCATCCTCACCTGCTGGGCGCCCGTCTCCGCCACCGCGGTCGCCACCTCGCCGGGCCTGCGTATCGTGGCCAGACTCGGCGTCGGCCTCGACAACATCGCCGTGAACGCGGCCACCGAGCGGGGCGTCTGGGTCACCAACGTGCCGGACTACTGCGTCGAGGAGGTCTCCGACCACGCCGTCGGCATGGTGCTGGCCTGGACGCGGGGCCTGGCCGTGTTCGACCGCGAGGTCCGCGCCGGGCGCTGGAATCCCGCAGGCGCCCGGTTGCGCCGGCTGTCGACACTGACCTGCGGTGTCGTCGGATACGGGCGGATCGGACGCGCCACCGCGCGCAAGCTCGGCGCGTTCGGGTGCCGCGTCCTGGCCCACGACCCGTTCCCGCCCAAGGGCGCCCCCGAAGTCGAGCTGGTGAGCCTGCAGGAGCTGGTGCGACGCAGCGACGTGGTGATCCTTCACGTGCCGCTCACACCCGCCACGCATCACCTCATCGGCGCCGAACAGCTGGCGGCGATGAAGCCGGGCGGACTGCTGGTCAACGTCAGCCGGGGCGGGCTGGTGGACACCGGCGCCGTCACCAAGGCACTGGACGGCGGACGGCTGGACGGAGCCGCCTTCGACGTCCTGGAGAGCGAACCGCACGTCCCCGCCGAGCTGCTGGACCAGCCCGGCGTGCTGCTCACCCCCCACGTCGCCTTCTCCTCCGACGCCTCCGTGACGGAACTGCGTCGCCGCGCCGCCGAGGAGGTCGTACGTGTCCTCGCGGGCGAGGCACCGGCGCACCCCTGCAACAACCCCGGCGACCGGCCGAACGCAGCGGGCGGCAGGCGGTGAACCGGACCTCCGCGCGGAAGAGCCGGGACCCCCTGCCGGCCGACTTCCTGATCGCCCACGGGCTCGCCCGGCCCGACGAACCCGCACACTGGAGCGCGCTGGCCGGCGGAGTCTCGTCCGACCTGTGGCGGGTGGACCTGCCGGGACGATCGCTGTGCGTCAAGCGGGCACTGGCCCGGCTGCGAGTCGCGGCCGACTGGGAGGCACCCGTCTCGCGCAACGCCTACGAATGGGCGTGGATGCGGTTCGCCTCCCGGCACCGCCCCGACAGCGTGCCGGAGCTACTGGCCCACGACCCCGAAGCCGGCCTCTTCGCGATGGCGTACCTGCCCCCTGATCGATACCCGATGTGGAAGGCACAGCTGCTCCGCGGCGAGGTGCGGGTGGAGACCGCGGCGGCCGTCGGAGCGGTGCTCGGTGCCCTGCACGCGGCGAGCGCGGGAGACGCGGCCATCGCCGCGGACTTCGCCACGGACGACAACTTCCATGCCCTGCGCATCGAGCCGTACCTGCTGGCCACCGCGGCAGCGCACCCCGGCCTGGCCGCCGTCCTCCGGAGCCTCGCCGACCGCACGGCAGGTACGCATCTGGCCCTCGTGCACGGCGACGTCAGCCCCAAGAACATCCTCGTCGGCCCGTCCGGGCCCGTGCTGCTGGACGCCGAGTGCGCCTGGTACGGAGACCCTGCCTTCGACTTGGCCTTCTGTGTCAACCATCTGCTCCTCAAGAGCCTGGTAGTGCCGGGACGACGTGGCGAACTGCTGCGGTCCGCCCGGGCGTTGGCCGAGGAGTACCTTCGGTGCGTCGACTGGGAGCCCCGACCCGCCGTCGAGGAGCGGGCCGCGACACTGCTGCCGGCTCTGCTGCTCGCGCGCGTGGACGGCAAGTCCCCGGTGGAGTACCTCGGCGACGGCCGGCACCGACTGTTCGTACGCACGGTGGCCTCAGCCCTGCTCCGGGCACCGGCTGCCACGGTGGCGGATGCCCTGGCCGCCTGGGCGGAGGCCCTCGAACCGTCGACCGAGCCGGGCAATGGCCGGACCGACGATCCCGGCGCTGCCGCGGACTGGACCGCCCGACCGAGGAGAGACCCATGCGCAGAGTCGTGACCGGACACGATGTGGACGGCAGATCGGTCGTCGTCAGCGACGGCCCCGTCCCGCGCAGCCGGGAATTCACCAGCCTGCCGGGTTGGATCTCCCGCCTGCCCTGGGCCACCGAACCCGGCGCACCGGTCAGCAGAACCGGAGAGGACCCCACGCCGAAGGTCACCCACGTGCTCCCAGCTCCCGGCGGCACTCGGTTCATCGTCCTGACCTTCCCGCCGGAGTCCGCGATGGCCGACCCGGCGTTCGACCCCGTTGCCTTCGACGCGGAACAGCGGGCCGACTCGCCCGGCATCGCGGAACTCATCGGGCCCGACGGCATGCACACGACGCCGACCGTGGACTACGGCATCGTGTTGCAGGGCGAGATCGTCCTCGAACTCGACGACGGCAACTGCACTCCGCTCGCGGCGGGGGACATCGTGATCCAGAACGGCACCCGCCACGCCTGGCGCAACCGCAGCGGCCGACCGGTCACGATGGCCTTCGTCCTCATCGGCACGGAACCCGACCACTGACGACACGACCGCCGCCGGCGCTCACCTCGCCACCACCGCCCTGTCCGTCGAGGACAGGGCGGAGTCCCTTGTGCCGGAGAGCCCGAGAACAGCGACCGCCTCACCTTCGACACGCGCCGTCGCCCGGCGGGTACGGTCACGCCCGGTGCATGCCCGGTGCATGCCCGGTGCCCGCCCGGTGCCCGCCCGGATCACCGACCAGGGCCGGCGCCGTCCTGCGCGATCCGCCGGAGAACCACGATCCCGATGCCCGGTACGCCTTCAAACGTGCAGGCGCCTGGGCCCGAGACGGCGTGCCTCGCCGGCGCCCGACGACCGGCGCCCCTGCCGTGACCCGGTCGCCGTGCCGCAGTGGCCGCCCAGGGCGCGGCCCCGACGGGCAGGTACGGGAGCGGTGACCGGCAGCCCCGCCGCCGGTCGGGCTCCGGGATGCGGTCCGGGCCGGCCGGGCGTGGGGTCGCCCTTGACCTCGCCGAAGTGCAGGGCGAAGGTCTGCTTCCAGCGCTCCGCCTCGGCCCGACGCCGACGACCGTGGACCTACGTCGGCAGCGGGGCCGTGGTGTGCCGCGCCACCAGCGTCGGAGACAGCTTGACCTGCACCGACGGCTTCGCCCGGTCCGTGATCCGCTCCAGCAGCAGCCGGGCCGCGTTCCGGCCGATCTCGCGGCCCGCCTGGTCGACGCTGGTCAGGGAGATCCAGCCGAGCGCGGCGAAGGACGTGTTGTCGTAGCCCGCCACCGACAGGTCACGGGGCACCGACAGCCCGGCCTCGGCGACCGCCTCCAGCACCCCCATCGCGACGATGTCCGCACCCGCGAAGACAGCCGTGGGCCTGACCGGGCGTGCGAGCAGCTGCTTCGCGCCGTCGTACCCGCCCTGCTGGGTGTAGCTGGTGGAGACGACGTCGATCTCCTCGTCCAGACCGAGATCCCGCATGGCCCGCCGGTAGCCGTCGGCGCGCTGGGCGTTGGGCATCTCGACGCTGCGTGTCGGGTCGGTCTCGTGGTGTTCGATGTGGGCGATCCGGCGGTGGCCGAGCGCGGCGAGGTGGCCGACGACCAGGGCCGCGCCTGCCACGTCGTCGTCCGTGACGGTGTCGTACACGGGGGAGTGCCCGTGCCGGCCGACCACGACGGTCGGCACGACGGAGGCGACGTGCTCGAGGTGGGCGCGCGGCGACACGGGGGCGACCAGGACGAGGCCGTCCATCCCGCGGTCGATCATGGCTTCGGTGACGCGGGCCTCCTCCTTCTCCCCGTTGCACCCCGGGCCCAGCAGGACCTGGTAATCGGTGTCCGCCAGGCACCCGGTGACGCCGTCGAGGATCTCCGGGAAGAAGGGGTTGCGGATGTCGGGCAGCATCACACCGATCGTGTACGTCTGACCGCGCAGCCCCCGCGCCGCCGCCAGGGGCCGGTAGCCCAGCTCGTCGATGGCGCGGCGCACCTTGGCGCGCATCTCCGGACTGGCCCCGTAGGCGTTGCGCAGCACCTTGGACACGGCGGTGGTGGACACCTGGGCGTGACGGGCGACGTCGACGATGGTGACGCGGCGGGGTGAGGCGGGCGACTGCAATGCGGCTTCCTCCGGCGTCGTGGGCAACGTTGGCGGAAAGTGTACGGATGAACCCCCTGCTTGGTAAGGGCCACCACGGCCCGGTCGGCAGGGCCGTTCGAGGCCTTTCCGTAACAAGCATGCAGCATGCACAGCATCTTGACGTCACGCAGAGCGCTCTCTAGGGTCTGGCACCACCCCATGGGAAACGTTACCCATCACCATCGGAGGCGCATCCCCTGGTGTCGTCCGCACCCCACAACCCGAGAAGTCGGCAGGTACCTCGCCCGTCGAGCCGGTGCACTCTTCACCAGGCCTCTTTGAAACGTTCCAAGGAAGCAGGTCCACCCGTGACCCTCGCCCCGAACGCCCAACTTCCGGATCGCGACCACCCTCCGGACCGCGCCCCGCTGGTGCGCGCCCGCCGTGCGCGCACCACACCTCCGTGGTGGTTCATGGCGCCGGCCCTGCTCCTTTTCGCCTTCGTCGTCCTCGTGCCGAGCGCGCGGGGCGTGTACTACGCGTTCACCGACTGGGACGGCCTCGATCCCCACCACTCCTTCGTGGGCCTCGGCAACTTCGCCGACATGTTCGACGACGCCGACGCGGTCCAGGCGATGTGGCACACGCTGCTGATCGCCGTGTCGATCACGGTCGTGCAGAACGCGGTGGGGCTGCTGCTGGCGCTCGGCGTCAACTCGGCCATCAAGTCCCGCAACCTGCTGCGCGTGTTCCTGTTCGCGCCGGCCGTGATCACCCCGATCGTGACCGCCTATCTGTGGCGCAACCTGCTCGGTCCGGACGGGGCGCTGAACAGCCTGCTCGGCGCGGCCGGGCTCGGCGCCTGGGAGCAGGACTGGCTGGGCAGTCCGGACCTGGCGCTCTGGTCGGTGGTCGCAGTGATCGTGTGGCAATTCGCGGGCTACTCGATGGTCATCTTCCTGGCGGGCCTGCAGTCGGTGCCCCAGGAGGTCCACGAGGCGGCGGCGCTCGACGGAGCCGGTCCCGTACGGCGCTTCTGGTCGGTGACCCGCCCGCTGCTGGCCCCGGCCTTCACCATCAACCTGATGCTGTCGATCATCGGCGGGATCAAACTCTTCGACCAGGTGTACGCGCTGACCGGCGGCGGCCCCGGCCACGCGACCGACACCCTGTCCACGCTCATCTACAAGGACGCCTTCACCCTCGGCGAGTTCGGCTACAGCATCGCCCTCGCGGTGGTCCTCACGATCATCGTGGCCGTCGCCTCCACCGGACAGTACGTCCTGCTGTCCCGCAGCGAGAGGGCCGCCTCGTGAACCGCTACCGCCCTCGCACCCTCGCACTCGAACTGTCGATGATCGCGACCGCCCTGGTCGTCGGCTTCCCGGTGTACATCCTGGTCAACCTCGCCGTACGGCCCGCGTCGGACACCTCCTCACCCATCCGCCCGACCGGCTCCCCGACCCTGGAGAACTTCACCCACGCCTGGCAGCAGGGCGCGCTCGGCGGGGCCCTGGTCAACAGCGTCCTGGTGACGGTGTGCAGCGTCGGGGTCGTGCTCGCCGTCTCCTCCCTCGCGGCCTATCCACTGGCCCGGGTCACGGCCCGCTGGTCACGGGGCACGTATCCGCTCGTCCTCCTCGGCCTGGTGCTGCCCTTCCAGCTCGCCTCGCTCCCGCTCTACCAGACCATGCGCGACCTCGGCCTGCTCGGCACCCCCTGGGCGCTGGTCCTGTTCTACGCCGGTCTGCAGGTGCCGTTCACCGTCTTCCTCTACGTCGGCTTCCTGCGCGCCCTGCCCAGGGACTTCGAGGACGCGGCACTCATCGACGGCTGCACGCCCTTGCAGGGCTTCCGGTACGTGGTCCTGCCGATGCTCAAACCCGTCACCGTGACCGCCCTCGTCCTCAACGCGGTCGCCGTGTGGAACGACTTCTTCACCCCACTGCTGTACCTCAGCGGCAGCGCCCGGCAGACCATGCCGGTCGCCATCGCCGGCTTCGTCGGCCAGTACGTCACCGACTGGAACCTCATCTTCGCGGCACTGGTGATCAGCATCCTGCCCGTGCTGCTCGTCTACCTCCTGCTGCAACGCAGCATCATCAACGGCTTCGCCGGAGGACTGCGGGGATGACCCGCACCTCCTTCTCCGCGCGTTCTCCTCTCCGCAAGGGAGCCATCATGAGAAGACACACCCTCACCGCCCTGGCCGCCACCACGACCGCCGCCGCGCTCCTGGCCGCTTGCAGCGGAGGTACCGAAGCGGGATCCGGCGGATCCGCCGGCGGCTCCAAGACCCTGACCCTGGCCTCGATCGACCAGGGCTCCGTCGAGGACGTCGTCAAGGCCTTCGAGAAGGCCAACCCCGGCGTCAAGGTGCGCTACACCACCAGCGGCGCCGACCAGTACCAGCAGCAGATCCGCACGCAGCTCTCCTCCGGCACCGCACCCGACGTGATGTCGGTGTGGCCGGGCAACGGCAACCCGGGCGCCACCTACGTCCTCGCCGAACCGGGCTATCTGCGCGACCTCTCCGACCAGGCCTGGGCGGCCAAGCTGCCCGAGGCGATCAAGAGCGTCGCCCAGTACGACGGCAAGACGTACACCGCGGTCTTCGGTCAGAACGGCATCGGCGCCGTCTACAACGAGCAGGCCATGACCAAGGCCGGGCTGACCCCGCCGGACACCTGGACGAAGCTGCTGGCCTTCTGCCGGGACGCCAAGGCCAAGGGAACCCCCGCGTTCGCCCTGGGCAACCAGGACAACTGGGTGACCCAGCTGGTGCTGTACGACCTCGTCGCCACGAGCGTCTACGGCCCCGACCGCGACTTCGACCAGAAGATGCAGGCCGGGCAGACCACCTTCGCCGACTCGTCCTGGAAGACCGCGCTCGACAAGTACGTGACGATGGAGAAGACCGGCTGCTTCCAGAAGAACCCCCTGGGCACCAACTACGAGGCCAGCCAGCAACTCGCGGCCACCGGAAAGACGTTGGGCATCGTCCAGGGCAACTGGGTCATCGCCCTGCTCAAGCAGAAGAACCCCCAGGGCACCTTCACCCTCAAGGCGCTGCCCGCCACGGACGACCCGGCCCAGACCCTCGTCCCGGCCGCGGCCGGCGCCGGCTACGGCGTCAACGCCAAGGCGAAGAACCCCGAACTGGCACTGAAGTTCGTGAACTTCGTGATGTCGCCCGAGGGCATGAACCTGTTCGTCAAGAAGCAGGGCGGCCTGCCCACCCTCCCCGACACCGGCTACCGGGCCGATCCCTCGCTCGCCGAGCTGTCGCGGTTCATCACGTCGAACCGCACCGTGCCGTTCATGGACCAGCTCTGGCCCAACGCCAAGGTCCAGCAGACCATGCTCAGCGGCCTCCAGGAGATCTTCAGCGGGCAGTCGACGCCCGAGAAGCTGCTCAACGAGATGGACACCGACTACAAGGCCGGCTCGTGAACGCGACGCCGACGCCGCAAAGGACGATGACGTGGACCATGAGTTACGAGACGGAGACGGTGCGCGGCCCGAGGAGCAGGGAAGCGGTGACACCGGCGCACGGCGGCCGTGGCCGCGCCGCCGAACCGTGCTCGCGGCGACCGCAGGCGCGGCACCGGCGGCGGTCGCTGTGACCGCCGGCGTCGCGACGGCCGGGGCCGCTGCCCCCCGCCCCGTAAAGGATGACGCAGTGTACGGACTCACGGTGGAACACCGCACCGAACCTCTCGGTGTGGACGCCGCACGCCCCCGCTTCGGCTGGCGCATGCGGTTCGCCGGACGCGGACGGAGCCAAGGAGCCTACGAAATCCTCGTCGCCGGCTCGCCCGGCAGACTGTCCGCCCACCGGGCGGACCTCTGGAGCAGCGGCCGGGTGAGCTCCTCCGCGTCGGTGGCCGTCCGCTACGGAGGAAAGCCCCTCAAGGCCTCGACCCGCTACTACTGGACGGTCACCGTCTGGGACACCGAGGGACGCCTGCTCGGCAGAGGGCCCGTGGCCTCCTTCGAGACGGGCCTGATGAGCACGGACGGCGTCACCGGCTGGGACGACGCCCAGTGGATCGGCATGAAGGGGAAACAACCCAACTCGCCCGGAGCGCCCATGCTGCGCACCGAGGCACCGCTCAGGGGCCGGGTCAGCGAGGCGCGGCTGTACGTCTCCGCCCTCGGGGTCTACGACGCCTACGTCAGCGGACACCACCTGACCGTCCCACAGGACGGCGGAACCACTCTCGAACTGCTGCCCCCGGGCTGGACGAACTACGACGCGCGCCTCAACTACCTCACCTACGACGTCACGCACCTCGTCGCCAGGGACCCTGCCGTCACCCTGGCCGCCGTCCTCGGCAACGGGTGGTACAACGGCCGGATCTCCGACGGCAGCACCTACTACTCCAAGAAGGGCAACTCCCTCGCGCTCAAGGCCAAGCTGCTCATCCGCTACGGCGACGGGGCGACCCAGACCGTCGTCACCCGGGCCGACGGCGGCTGGAAGGCCACCGACACCGGCCCCTACCGGGCCGACGACATCTACGACGGCCAGACCTACGACGCCCGCAGGGAACTGCCCGGCTGGACGTCGTCCGGCTTCGACGACTCCACCTGGTCGGACACCGAAGGCGTCCCCTTCGCCACCATGTACCCGGACACCCGGCTCCTCGCCTACCCGGCCGAGTCCGCCCGCCTGATCAGCCGCTGGGACCGCCGGCCCCAGTCGGTCACCGTCGCCGTCGGAGTGGCCGGACGCGCGGACAGCCCCAACGGCAGAGGCCGCATCGTCGTGGACGCCGACCGGACGCAGACCGACCCGCAGCGGGCGGCCACTGCTTCCGTGACCGTGGATCCGGGCGACACCGCCGTCTACGACCTCGGGCAGAACATGGTCGGCGTGCTCCGCTACGGTCTGCGCGGCGACGCCGGAACCCAGGTCACCTTCCGGTTCGGCGAGATGCTCAACGACAGCAGCGCCGGCGCCGACGGTCCCGAAGGTTCGCTCTACCGGGCCAACCTCCGCAGCGCCAAGGCCACCAGCACGTACATCCTCAAGGGCGACCGCCATGGTGAGACCCACCAGGACTCGCTGACCTTCTACGGCTTCCGCTATGTGTCGGTGACCGCGACCGATTCCGTCACGATCACCGGACTGACCGGCAAGGTCGCGACCTCCGCGATCCACGAGACCGGCTCCGTCACCACGAACGACGCCGACACCAACCAGCTGATCAGCAACATCCGCTGGGGCCAGCGCGGCAACTACCTCTGGGTGCCCACCGACTGCCCGCAGCGCGACGAGCGACTCGGCTGGACCGGCGACACCCAGGTGTTCGCCACCACCGGCCTGTACAACACGGACGCCGCGCCCTTCCTCGGCCACTTCCAGGACACGGTCGTCGACTCCCAGACCCTCTACGGCACGGACCAGGCCCAGTTCACCGGAGTCGCCCCCGGCGGCCGCTACAACTTCCCCGGAGGCGGCAGCGGCTGGGCGGACTGCGGGATCGTCCTGCCCTGGACCCTGTGGCAGATGACCGGCGACCCGGCCTTCGTCGAGGCCAACTGGCCGGCCATGACAGGCTACCTCGACTGGATCCGCCGGCAGACCGGCGACACCTACGCGGGCCAGGGCTCCCTCACCGGCGACTGGCTCGCGCCGCAGAAGACGAGCGCCCAGCTCATGAGCGACGTCTACTACGGATACGCCGCCCGGCTCATGGCGCAGATGGCCCGGGCCGTCGGCCGGCGGGCGCAGGCCACGGCGTACGAGCAGCTCTTCGCCGACATCAAGAGGGCGTTCGTGGCGAAGTACCTCAGCACCGCGGGCGGCACCCTCACACTGAAGTCCGGCCTCGGCGACGCCTCCCCGATCGAACCCGGCGCGGACCCGAACCAGAAGACCGAGGACAACAGCCAGACCGCCCTGCTGTGGGTGCTGAAGCTCGGCTTCTACGACACCGAGGCCCAACGCCGCACACTGGTGGGCCTGTTGACGGACAACATCGGCAACGACGCGGCCTACAAGACGGCCCACCCCCACAGCAGCCGGGTCAGGTATGCCGAGAACACGCTGTCCGTCGGTTTCCTCGGCGTCAACGTCCTCGCCCCGGTCCTCACCGACGAGGGCCGCGCCGATCTGGCGTACGCACTGCTGCACCAGGACGCGCTGCCGTCGTGGCTGTACTCGGTGAAGAACGGCGCGACCACGGTGTGGGAGCGCTGGAACTCCTACTCCAGCGACTCCGGCTTCGGCCCGGTCGGCATGAACTCCTTCAACCACTACGCATACGGCGCGATCATGGAGTGGATGTACGCCTACATGGCCGGCATCGCCCGCGACCCGGACCACCCCGGCTTCCGGCACTTCCTCCTGCAGCCGCACATCGACCCTTCCGGCCGGATCACGCAGGTCGTGGGCTCGCACGAGTCCCCGTACGGCGAGATCAGGAGCGAGTGGCTCGTCGAAGGAGGCAGGCTCCTGTCCTACGAGGCGACGGTCCCCCCGAACACCGAGGCCACCCTGCGCCTCCCGGCGGTCTCGGCCGACGCCGTCCGCGAGGGGCGGACGCCCCTCGCCCGCACCGGCGGCGTGCGGTTCCTCGGACACGCGGACGGCGTGGCGTCGTACCGGCTGCCATCGGGCTCGTACCGCCTGACGAGCCGGCTGCGCTGACTCCGTTTCGCGCATGTGCGGGCAGCTCCCGCCGCCCTCCGTTGAAACGAGTCAGTCACTCCTGTCCCACCGAAGGGAAACCCTGTGAGAGGCATCCCCACCCTGGCCGCCCCCGCCCTCGCGGCCGCACTGGCGCTCACCGTCCCCGGTGTGGCCCGGGCCGCGCCCGAGAAGTCCGGCAGCACACCCCTGTCCGCCGTGGACCTGAAGACGGACAACAAGGCCGACCCGATCGGCCTCGACGACCCCGCGCCGCTGCTCTCCTGGCATCTGGACGGATCTGGCCGCCCTTCGGGCCCACAAGTCGCCTACGAGATCCGGGCGGCACACTCGGCGGACGCGCTGCGGCACGGCCGGGCCGACGTCTGGCGCTCGGGCAAGGTCGTGTCGGACGCATCCGCCAACATCCCCTTCGGCGGGACGCTCACCGCCAGGGAGACGGTCGCCTGGCAGGTCCGCGTATGGGACGGCGGCGGTCGCATCTCGCAGTGGAGCTCTCCGGCCACCTTCGAGATGGGCCTGCTGAACGCCTCGGACTGGTCCGCCCGCTGGATCGAGAACTCCTCCTACGACTACACCCGTCCCGACGGCACGGACTCGCCGCTGCCGGTCTTCGGCAAAGTCTTCACCGTGCACGGCAAGGTGGCCAAGGCCCGGCTGTACATGACCGGGCTGGGCATGTACGCCACCACACTCAACGGGAAGCCCGTCAGCACGAACGTGCTGGAGCCCGGCCAGACGACGTACTCCGCCGAGGTCGCCTACCGCACCTACGACCTCACCCGCCAACTGCGGTACGGCACCAACATGTTGGGCATCGAGACGGGCAGCGGCGCCTACCAGCGGGTCAAGACGCCCGGCCACTACTTCTTCGGCGGCCGCCTGGAGACGTACACCGTCTACGGCGAGCCGAAGGCGATTGCCCAGCTGGAGATCACCTACGCGGACGGCCGACGGGAGACCTTCGGCACGGACACCTCCTGGCGCACCGCCCTCGGCCCGACCACCTACTCGTCCTGGTGGAGCGGCGAGGAGTACGACGCCCGTCGCTCCGCGACCGCACCGACCTCGGCGGCCGGGCTGGACGGCCCTGACTGGCGGAACGCGTCCCTCGTCGAGCTGACGTCCGCCACGACCCCGCGGGACACGACACCGCTGCGGGCCGACCCGCGGCCCCCGGTCACGGTCGCCGAGACCGTCGAGCCGGTGTCCGTCACACCGGACGGCAAGGGGGCGTACATCCTCGACTTCGGCGCCAACCGCTCCGGATGGCCGAACCTGCGGGTGTCCGGGCCCGCCGGGACCACGGTCTCCATGATTCCGGCGGAGAGACTCAAGGCCGACGGAACCCCGGACATCTCCTCCACCGGAGCGACGGCCGCGGACCGGATCGCCTACCGCTACACCCTCTCCGGCCACGGCACGGAGACCTGGCACCCGCGCTTCACCTACAGCGGCTTCCGCTACCTCGAGGTCGACGGCCTGCCCACCGCGCCGGAGGCCGGCACCGTCACCCTGCAGGTGATCCACGCCGCGAACCCCAGAGCCGGCGACTTCACCTCGTCGAACCAGATCGTCAACGAGATACACGCCATCACGCTCCGGGCGATGCAGAGCAACATGATGTCGGTCCTCACCGACTGCCCGGACCGTGAGAAGGGCCCGTACACCGGCGACAACCTGCACAACATCGACGCGCTGCTCACCGACTACGACCTGTCCTCCTACCAGCCGCAGCTGGTCCGCAACATGGCCACCGCGCAGCGTAGGCCCGGCGACGAGTCACCCGGACTGATCGCGAACATCGCGCCGGAGTTCCACCGGGTCGCCCCGGTCAAGCTCCAGTACCCGCAGGGGACGATCGAGTTCCTCGACGAGGTCAACTGGGGCAGCGCCGTCATCCGCATCCCCTGGCAGCTGTACCGGACCTACGGGGACACCCGGACCATGTCGCTGTACTACGACAACATGGTCCGGTGGCTCGACTACGAAGCCGCCAACAAGGCCGCGAACAACGGGGACATCCCGGGGCTCGGCGACTGGTCCGCCGCTGACCACACCACCCCCATGCAGCTGGCGATCCTCGCCGGCTACCACACCGCCGCGCACGACATGGCGCGGATCGCCCAGGTGCTGGACAGGAAGGCGGACCAGGTGAAGTACACCGCGCTCGCCTCCGCCCTGGCCGACGAGTTCACCACCAGGTTCCGCCACGAGGACGCGAGGGGTGTCTACTACGGCAGCGACAGCGAGACCTCGAACGCGATGGCGCTGGACGCCGGCCTGGTGCCCGCCGCCGACCGGCAGCAGGTCCTGGACCGGCTGGTCGCCTCCGTCCGCGCGGCCGGCAACCACATCACCAGCGGTTCGGTCGGGCTCGGGCCGCTGTTCCGGGCGCTGCACGCGGGCGGACGCGACGACGTCCTCTACGACATGGTCGTGAACCCGGCAGCGCCCGGCTACGGCTACCTCGTCACCAGCGGCCGCACCACCCTCTCCGAGTCCCTGGACGGCTCCGGCTCCCAGAACCACCACTTCCTCGGCCAGGTGGACGCCTGGCTCGTCAACGGGCTCGCCGGTATCAACCAGGCGCCGGAATCGGTCGGTTACCGCGAGCTGGAGATAGCCCCGGCCGTCGTCGGGGACCTCACCCACGTCTTTGGCAGCTACCGCACGCCCCAAGGGCTGGTGAGCAGTGCCTGGCAGAAGGACGGACGGGGCCGCCTCACCCTGAAGGTCCGCATCCCGGTGGGCAGCACGGCGGTGGTCCGGGTGCCGGCGGAAGCCCAGGACCGCGTCACCGCCACCGGATCCACGCGACCGGCGCCCGCGACCCGGACCGCCTCCACGGCGGTCTACCGGCTCTCCGCGGGCAGCTACACCTTCGTCGTGAGCTGACCGACGTGCGCGGGGGTTCGCTGACCTGCGGACACATTCTGCCGTTGGCGGGCGCCGACCCGGCAATGGCAGACCCGGACGAGGCGACCGCATCTCGTGGCCATGTTCCCGCCCGCCCCCGAGTCCATGAGCGGGCGCGGCTACGAGGGCTTCGCCGAACGCCGGCACGTTGACTGGAAGGAAGCCCGCAAGCGCTTCGACGGCCGGCAGTGAACTCCCCTTCCCGGCAGGTGCGTTGGAAGTACACTCGCCCCGGCCCGCAGGATCCCGAGGTCCGCGGTCCGGCCGCCGCGGTCCGGCACGCCGGCTCGACGCACGGCCCGCTGAGAATTGATCACCCCGGTCCCCCGATCCGGTGGCCGACGGCGTCATCATGCGGTCAACGACCATGGAAGGACTCGATGTGGCGAGCACACCCGAGACGGACGACACCTTCGGCAACCCCGTCATCGCGGGATTCCACCCCGACCCGAGCGTCTGCCGGGTGGGCGAGGACTACTACCTCGCCTGCTCCAGCTTCGAGTACTTCCCGGGTGTGCCCCTCTTCCACAGCCGTGATCTGGTGCACTGGACCCAGATCGGCAACGCTCTGGAGCGGCCGAGCCAGCTACGGCTGCCGCCCGACTCCGCCGCGTCCGGCGGGCTCTACGCACCCACCCTGCGCCACCATGACGGCCGCTTCTGGCTGATCGTCACGAACGTGAGCGGCGACGGCAACCTCCTCTTCACTGCCACCGACGCGGCAGGCCCCTGGTCGGATCCGGTGCGGCTGCCCGGCGTGCGCGGCATCGACCCGGACCTCGCCTGGGACGACGACGGCACCTGCTGGTGCACCGTCGCGGGTGTCAGCCAGGTCCGCATCGACCCGTACACGGGGGAGACCTTGGGGGAGCCGCGGCGCCTGTGGTCCGGCACGCCCGGCGCCAAGGCCCCGGAGGCACCGCACCTCTACCACATCGGCGACTACTGGTACCTGCTCATCGCCGAGGGCGGCACCGAGCGCTGCCACGGTGTCTCGATCGCCCGGGGCCGCACCCCCCAGGGCCCGTTCGAGGCCTGCCCGGCCAACCCGATCCTGACCCACCGGGGCACCGACCACCCCATCCAGAACACCGGCCACGGGGACCTGGTGCAGGGGCCGGACGGTTCCTGGTGGATGGTGTTCCTCGGCGTGCGGCCGCACGGGGGCTCGCCCGGCTGGCACGTCCTTGGCCGGGAGACCTTCCTGGCGCCGGTGATCTGGGTCGACGACTGGCCGGTGGTCGGTGCGGTGACACCCCTCATGAGCGCGCCTCCCTGGCCTCTTCAGGAGCCCCTCGTGGCGCCCGTCCGGGAAGACTTCGAACTCGGTGAACTCGCCCCCGGCTGGATCTCGCCCCGCTCCCGGCCCGAGGAGCACTGCACGACGAAGGAACGGGCCGGCTGGTTGAGCCTGCGCGCCCGCGGACACTCGCTCGACGACCCCGAGGTCATCTTCGTCGGCCGCCGTCAGCAGCACCCGACCTGTCGCGCGCGGACCCTGGTCGACCCGGCCGAAGGACGCGGCGGTCTCGCTGTCAGGCTCGACGAACAGCACCACTACGAGATCGAGGCCGCACCGGGCGAGGTGCGGGTGATCGCCCGGATCGGACCGCTGCGATCGGTGGTGGCGACCCACCCGGTGTCCGGCGGCCCGGTGGTGCTTCGGATCGAGACGGCGGCCACCCGGCAGGTCCACGACGCGCGCCAGGGACCCGACACGGTCCACCTCGGCGTGCAGGACACGGACGGCACGTTCGTCGAGTTGGCCCGGCTCGACGGTCGGTATCTGTCCACCGAGGTCGCCGGCGGCTTCACCGGCCGCGTCATCGGCGTATACGCCTCGGCGGGCACCGTGCACTTCGACTGGTTCGACTACGAGCCGGGCGAGGACTGAGCGACCGGTCCCTCCACCTGGCGGCCGGATCCCGCATCACGGACACATGGCGGACCGTGCGAGCGGCCCGCCGTGAGTCAGGGCACGGCGGGCCGCGACCGGGGCCGGCGGGGAGACCGGCGCCGGGGCGGGGATCAGGCGTCGGCCGGCGTCGTGGGGCCTTCGCTCATCTCCATCAGCCGGTCATCCGTCCTTCGTCGCGGCCGTCAGGGCTGGGCCGACGGCCTGGTGCCCAACCAGTCGCCGATGGGCGAGTCGAGGGTGAGGGGCGTGACGACCTCGTCCCAGGGCAGGTCGAGCGTGGCGGTGGCGACGACGTCGTGGGCGTTGTCCGCCAGGTGCACCCGGTACGGTCCAGTCGTGGCGGGTGATGTCTCAGTACGCGAAGGCACGGCGGTCGAGGGTGATCTCGACGGTGGCGCTCTCGTAGATCTCCCGCAGGGTGCGCTCGTCGACGTCGGCGCTCACTCGCATCCGGTCGGTCTCCTGGTTGTTGACCGCGGAGTGCTTGACCGAGGAGCCCACGCCCTGGCTCTGCACACCCCGCACATGCGCTGCGCCCAGGAGGCCACTGAGGAGCGGATCCTCGGAGAAGTATTCGAAGTTGCGGCCGCACAGCGGTGAGCGCTTGATGTTGACGCCGGGGCCGAGCCGGACGTCCACGCCCAGCGCCCGGGCCTCCCGGCCGAGCGCCGATCCCACCCGGCCCACCGGGTCTGGGTCCCAGCTGGAGGCCAGGGCGACCGCCGGCGGCGGACACCGTGCGGACCGTCGCTCAGCACGAGGGAGGGGATGCCCGCGTTCTCGGCCGGCCTGGTCGACCAGAAGTCCTGGCCCGAGAGCAGCGCGGACTTCTCGTCGGGACTCAGCTCGGCGTCGGCGTCGGCGCCGTGGTCGTCGCTTGTCGCCATGGTGCGCGTTCCTCGGAGTGTGAGGAGCTAGGAGCCGGTGTGGAGGACCAGACGGTGCTGCCCGGCTCCCAGTGGGCCGGGCCGGGCGGTGCAGTGCCATCCGTCCGGGGCGCTGAACCGGCCGGTGGTGCCCGGCGGCAGTGAGATGTCCACCGTCAGGGCGTCGCCACCGATGGACCAGCCGACGGACACCGTGCCGTAGGGGGTGTCGATCGAGGCGCCGGCCGAGGTGAGCCCGCCGCCGGGGCGCGGGGCCACCTCGACGGTGCGGTAGCCGGGGGTGGCGGGGCGCAGTCCGGCGACGCACCGGTAGAGCCAGGCAGCCACGGCACCGTAGGCATAGTGGTTGAAGGACAGCATGGTGCCGGCCTTCTCGGTGTCGATGGTGCCGTCGGGGCGGATGGCGTCCCATCGCTCCCACATGGTGGTGGCGCCCCGGGCGACCTGGTAGAGCCAGCCAGGGCACTCGGTGTTGAGCAGGAGCTGGTAGGCCTCGGCCGTGTGGCCGGTGGCGGTGAGGGCGGGCAGCACGAACGGTGTGCCGAGGAAGCCGGTGGCGATGCGCCCGCCGCCGGCGCGCACCAGGGCGGCGAGGGCTTCGCCCACGGCGGCGCGCTCGGCGGCGGGGGCGACACCGAAGGCGAGGGCGAGCGCGCAGCCGGTCTGTGTGGTGCGGGCGTGGTCGCCCCACTTGCGCCAGGCGGCTCCCGCGGTACGCCGGTGCAGGGCCGTGTACCGGTCGGCATCGCCGGCATGGCCGAGAACGCGGGCCGCGTCGGCGAGCAGACGGGCGCTGTGCGCGACGAACGCGGTGGCGACATACCCGGAATCGGTGGTGGCGCGCGCCGGATCCTCCGGTGGTGCGGCCGGGTCGAGCCAGTCCCCGAGCTGTGCGTTGCCGCTCCAGGTCCCGTCGGCGTCCAGACGACCGGCCGTGAACTCGACCCACGCGCGCATCGCCGCGTAGTGCCGGCCCAGCGGACCGAGCTGCCCGTAGGCGTCGAAGAGAGCCGCCGGCACGACGGTGGCGGCATCGCCCCAGCCCGCTGCCGCGCCCGCGAACGGCAGCTCGTGCGGCGGCAGTTCACCGAGGTCCACATCGGGGACCACCATGGGGACCGCCCCGTCCGGGCGTTGCTCGACGGCGAGGTCGGTGAGCCAGCTGTCGAGGAAGGAACGGCTGTCGAACGTGGCGCACGCGGTGGGGGCGAAGGCCATGATGTCGCCGGTCCAGCCGAGGCGTTCGTCGCGTTGGGGGCAGTCGGTCGGTACGGCGAGGAAGTTGCCGCGCTGGGAGCGCACGACGTTGGCGTACAGCGTGTTGACGCGGTCGTCGGAGCAGTGGAAGGTGCCGATCCGGTTCAGGTCGCTGGCCACGACGCAGACCTCGACCGCCTCGAGGGTGACGCCGGGGGAGAGGCTGATCTCGGCGTGCCGGAAGCCGTGAAAGGTGAACTCCGGCTCCAGTGCCGCCGGTTCACCGGCCAAGGTGTACCGGTCGGTGGCGCGGGCGCCGCGTAGGATGCTGGTCAGCAGGCGGCCGTCACCGTCGAGAACCTCGGCGTGCCGGACGGTGACCGTGCCGCCCGCCGGGCCGTCGGCGCGCAGCCGGAGCCAGCCGGTCACGTTCTCGCCCGCGTCGACGGCGATCGTGCCGTCCGGCAGTGTCCGCCGCGCGGGTCGGACGACCTGCACGACGCGCACGGGCGGGTGGGCGCGCTGGGTCAGCCCGGCGGGCAGCGCGAGCGTTGCGGCCTGCTCCCAGCCGGAGTCGTCGAAGCCCGGTGACCGCCAGCCGTGCGGCTCCTGGCGCAGGTCACGCTCGCAGCCGTCGTACAGGTCGGCCGCCAGCAGGTCGCCGTAACCACCCCGCCACTGGTCGTCGGTGGCGATCGTGACGGTGGTGCCGTCGGCCAGGGCGACCTCCAGCTGGGCGAGCAGCGCGCACGTGTCGCCGTACACGTCGCGGTTCTTGTGCCAGGTGAGGTGGCCGCGGTACCAGCCGTCCCCGACCGCGGCGGACAGCGCGTTGCGGCCGGCGGTGAGCAGGCCGGTGACGTCGTAGGTGGCGTGGAGCAGGCGGTGGGGATAGCTGGTCCAGCCGGGTTCCAGCAGGTCGTCCGAGACCGGGCGGCCGTTGACCGTGGTGCGGTGGACGCCCGTCGCGGTCACGTACAGCCGGGCGGACACCGGCTTCGCCGGGAGGTCGAACTCCCGGCGCAGCAGCGGCACCGGGCCGGGGGAGGTACGGCCCCGGTCACTGGGCAGACGGACGGGACGGGCCGTCCAGTCCGCGTTGTCGAGGAGCGCGGCCTCCACTCGGGCGGGTTCGCTCCATGCCGTCCATCCGAGGTCGGTGCGGGCGCGGACGCGCCAGTGGCGGACCTCGCGGCTGCCGAGCGGTCCGGCGGGCCACGGGTGGTCCGTCACCGTGTCGGACTCGACCTCTCCGCCGGAGGCGGCGTCGCCGAAGTCCCGGTCGGCCGAGACCTGGATCTCGTACGCGTGCTGCAGGACGCCGGGCCGGTCGCTCGCCAGCGCCCACGACAGACGAGGGGCGGAGTACGGGGTGGCCACGAGACCGGAGTCGTCCGCGGTGCGCAGCCCGACGACCGCCGTGGTGGTGTCCGTACCGTGGCGCACCTCGAAGCTGGACGTCGTCATCACCGCAGGTGCCTCCGGAGGAATCGCAGGGTCGACTGATGGAGTGCGGTGCGGTGCGGGACGCTGCCCCAGGCGTGGTCCGCGCCGTCGACGACTTCGAGTTCGGCGTTGCCGTCGTAGTGGTCGAGGTAGCGGCGGACGTACGCGAGGGGAGCGATCTCGTCCTTGCCGCCGTGCAGGATGTGGACCGGGCCGGAGTAGGCGCCGGACCGCCCGTAGACGTCGAGAGCGGCGATGTCCTCGACGAGCGCGGGGCTCATCCGGTAGCCGTCGGCGTCGAAGTAGCCCTTCTCCTCGATCTCCGCCGCGAGGCTGCGCCCCTTGAGGTAGCCCCTGCCGATCTCGAAGGGGGCGATTGCCGCCGGGGACCACAGACACAGCGCGCCGATGCCCGGCTCCTCCGCGGCGACGATGCCGGCGACCACACCTCCCATGCTCATACCGACCAGGCCGATCCGCTCGGTGTCGACGAAGTCGAACGCCCGGACGGCACCCAGGACGGCGCGTGTCTCGGCGATCTCGCCGGTGATGGTCACGTCGAAGAAGTCGCCGTCGCTCTCGCCGTGGCCCGAGAGGTCGAACCGGACCGAGGCGATGCCGTTCGCTGCCAGCAATCTGGACATGCCGACGAAGGAGGGCAGTTCGAGCCGGTTGGAGGTGAAGCCGTGGACGAACACCGCGGTCGGCCAGCGGGTTCCGGCCGGTCCGTCGGGGAGGTGCAGCGTGGAGCGCAGCGTCAGGCCGTTGTGGGGAAAATCGTGATGGCGGATCACGCGGCTGCCTTTCGGGTCGTGTCGGGTGCGGGGCGGGTCCGAGGCCGGCCGGGCTGATGTTGCGCCTCGCCCCGACGCCAAAGCCACGTTGAGTTACTTACTCGCGCCACTTAAACGTGTAGGTATCCTGAGCGGGCAACGTAGCCGCAGTCACCGGCTTTGACAAGACGCCTGTCGGAGGGAGAGTCATGAGCGGGGTATCCGGCCGCAGACGCGTAACCAGCGGTGATGTCGCGCGGGAGGCCGGGGTCTCCCGCGCGACCGTGAGCTACGTCCTCAACGACAGTCCTCGGCAGAAGATCTCCGAGACGACGAGCCGGCGGGTCTGGGAAGCCGCGGCGCGGCTCGGCTACGCCCCCTCGGCGGCCGCCCGTTCGCTGCGCAAGGGCCGCTCGGACATCGTGCTCGGCCTGCTGCCGGACTGGCCGATCGAGCATGTCCTCGGCCGGCTCGTCCAGCAGCTGACCGACGCCTTCGCCGAGCACGGGCTCACCTTCCTCGTGCACTCGTCGGCTCAGCCCGCCCGCCCCGTCCGGGAGATCTGGAAGGCCCTGACCCCCGCGGCGGTGCTGGCGCTGGACGCGTTCCCCGAGTCCGAGGCCGGTGCCATGCGGGCGGCGGGGATCGACGTCGTGATGTCGGTGCACGGCTCGCTGCGGGGCCGGCGCCGGCCCCCTCTGGTGTCGGAGGAGCCGATCGGAGCGGTGCAGGCCCGTCACCTGGCCGCCTCGCACCGCCGGCTGGGCTATGCCCGCCCGGACCTGGCGGGACTCGGGATCCTGGCCCGGCCGCGGCTGGACGGTGTACGCAGGGTCTGCGCCGAACTCGGCCTCCCCGAACCGGACGTCCGCACCGTCCCCTTCGACCCGGAGGGTGCCGTGGAGGCGGTGCGGGCGTGGCGTGCCGCCGACCCGCCGGTGACGGGCATCTGCGCGTTCAACGACGCCGTCGCCCTGTCCGTGCTGGTCGCCCTGCGGTCGCTGGGCTTGCGGGCCCCGGACGACATGGCCGTGATCGGCGTCGACGACATCCCCGGGGCGGCGCTGGCGCAGCCCGCGCTCACCACGGTGGTCCGCGACACCGACGCTCTCGCGCGCGGCCTGGCCCGGCGCGTCGTCGACGCTCTCGACGGCGGGCGGGTTCCCGTCGATCCGCTGCAGGACCCGCTGCGGGTTCTCGTGCGGATGTCCGCCTGACTTCGCCGCGCGTGCGCTCGACGGTTTCCGCGAAATCGTCTCCTGAACCTCTTGCGCAATGCGGATGACGCGGTTACGTTACCCGGCACTGGATTAAACGTGTAAGTGAAACGTGCAAGTTGCTCAGGTGAGACGCACCGGAAGCGACGAAGACCTGGGCACACGCGTACCGGTTCAAGGTCCGGACGATCATCCGCCCGGCCACCGGATCCACGGGGGCATCACCTCCAGCAGCCTTCCGCGCTGGGCGCACCCTCCCGACACCACGGAGACCTCGATGAAGAGAAGAACCGTCCTCCACGCCTCGATCGGAGCGGTCGCAGCGCTCACGCTCGCCGCCTGTGGCGGGGGACAGACCAGCGGCCGCGGTGCCGGCCCGGTGAACCTGACCATCGCCCTGTCCTCGGCGCCCAACAGCCTGGACCCCGCCCAGGTCGCCGTGGGGCCCTTCCTGAACTACATGGACCCCGCCTACGCGACGCTGCTCACCCGCAAGGCCGACGGCGCCCTCGGCGCCGGGCTGGCCGACGAGTGGGGCTACGTCGGCAAGAAGAACACCCAGTTCAAGCTCCACCTGCGCAAGGGCGTGAAGTTCGCCGACGGCACGCCGATCACCGCCACCGGCGTCGTCAACTCGTTCAAGTACTTCCAGAAGGGCAGCGGCCCCACCGTCGCCTACTTCCGTCCGCTGTCCTTCTCCACGCCGGACAGCTCGACCGTGGTGGTCAGCAGCCCGACTCCGAACCCCGACATGGGCACCCTGTTCACTCCCGCGTACATGGGCGGCGCCGTCATCAGCCCCGCTGGACTGAAGTCCCACAAGAAGCTGGCCTCCACCACCTTCGGCGCCGGACCGTACGTGTACAGCGCCCAGCAGTCGGTCTCCGGCGACCACTACGTCTACGTCCCGAACAAGAACTACTACGACAAGGCCGCCGTCCACTTCAAGAAGATCACCGTCCGGGTGATGCCGAACGTCAACTCCCAGGTGCAGGCCCTGAAGTCCGGGCAGATCGACCTCATGTACGGCACCCCGGACGTGGCGCCGACCGTCAAGGGCAACAAGTCGATCACCACGCTCCAGAAGCCCACCACCTGGGCGGGCCTGTTCCTGCTGGACCGGAACGGCACCGTCGTCAAGGGACTGGGCGACGAACGCGTCCGGCAGGCGCTGAACTTCGCCGTCGACCGCTCCGCCATCACGAAGGCGGTCTACGGGGACTACGGCTCCCCGGTCGCGCAGCCGCAGATGCCCGGTTACGACGGCTACAGCCCGGCGGCCGCGAAGATGTACCCCTACGACCCGGCCAAGGCCGAGCAGTTGCTGAAGGCGGCGGGATACGCCAAGGGGCTGACCATCCCGGTGAACTACGGGTCGTTCGACCCCTCGACGACCAAGATGGTCCAGGCCGTGCAGGACCAGCTCGCCAAGGTCGGCGTCGAACTGGAGCTGCGGGCCGCCACCAACTTCGGCGGCTGGATCAACGACCTGCTGACGAAGAAGTACGCGGCCACCGTGCTCTCGCCCGGCACGGGTGGCGAGGCCAACTTCTATGCGCAGCAGGCGGGATTCACCAAGACGGGCATCATGAACGTCTTCGGAGTGGACGACCCGGACGTCGACGCCGCGTACGCCCGGCTCGCCGCCTCGGACGCGAAGTCCAGCCAGGCGGCGTCGAAGGACCTCACCGACGTGATCGTGCGGAAGGCCCTCGCCCTTCCGGTGTCCGGTACCGACACGATCGCCCTGTTCAACAGCAAGCTGCACGGGGTGAAGTTCCCGGAGGGCGGCGCCCAGCTGACCTCCAACACCCTGTGGACCACCCGCTGACGAGGGCCGATGTTTCCCATCATTCTCCGCAGGCTGGCGCTGTCCGTGCCACTCCTGGTGATCGTCTCGGCGATCACCTTCATCCTGGAGTCGTTCGTGCCGGGAGATCCGGCACGAACGGTGCTCGGCATCAACGCGACGCCGGAGCAGTACGACGCGTTGCGAGCCGCGATGCACCTGGACCAACCGGTCGCCGTGCAGTACTGGCTCTACCTCCGTGACCTGGTGCGGGGTGACCTCGGCAGCTCGCTGTTCACCGGTGAATCCGTGCTGGGGCTGATCGGGCAACGCCTGCCGGTCACCCTGGCGCTGGTGGTCGGCGGGACCGTGCTGGCGAGCCTGGTCGGTGTCGTGCTCGGCGTGTTCAGCGCGACGCGCGGCCGGATCAGCCGCAGGCTGTTCGACATCGTGTCCCTGCTGGGCAGCGCGGTGCCCAACTTCTGGATCGCGCTGCTGCTGGTCGCGGTGTTCGCCGTCAAGTTCGCGCTCTTCCCCGCCACCGGGTACACCCCGTTCGCCGAGTCGCCGGGGGAGTGGGCGAACGGCCTGGTCCTGCCGGTGGTCTCGCTGTCCATCGGCGGAGTCGCCTTCATCTCCAAGGTCACCCGTGACGCCATGCTGTCGACCCTCGGCCTCGACCACATCAGAACGCTGCGGGCCTCCGGCATCGGGCCCGTGTCGATCGTCTGGAAGCACGCCCTGCGGGGCTGCGGACTGCCGGTGGTGACCACGATCGGCCTCATGATGATCACGTTCATTCCCGGCACGATCCTCATCGAGAACGTCTTCACCCTGCCCGGTCTGGGCACCACGGTCGTGGACGCGACCAACCAGCACGACCTGCCGGTCGTCCAGGGCCTCACCGTCACCTTCACGGTCATGGTGATCGTGGTGAACCTTCTCGTGGACGTCCTCTACAGCCTCCTCAACCCGAAGGTACGTACGGAATGACCACTGCCGAGGCACCCCCGAAGGCGCGATCACGGACGAGGACCAACCCCTTCTCCGGGATAGGGCGCCGTCCCCTCGCGGCAACGGCACTCGCCGTGGTCGTGGGGACCAGCGTCGCCGTCATCCTCGCCCCCCTCCTGGCACCGCATCCTCCACTGGCACAGGATCTGCTCCACACCCTGGCCGGCCCGTCGGCGGACCATCCGCTGGGCACCGACGTCCTCGGCCGCGACGTACTGAGCCGACTGCTGTACGGCGGACGGCCCACTCTGGTCGGGGTGGCGGTGGCCGTACTCGTCTACGCCGTCGTCGGCATGTCGCTGGGCATGCTGGCCGGTTACCTGCGCGGCTGGACCGACCGGATCATCGTCGCCGTCCTGGACGTCATGCTCTCCGTTCCCGCGGTCATCATCACCCTCGCCGTCCTCGCGATCTTCTACCAGAGCAACGTCGCCGCCATGCTCACGCTCGGCTTCTTCGCCTCCGCGGGCCTCGCCCGGATCATCCGCAGCTCGTGCATCGCGCTGCGCGAGGAACTGTTCGTGGACGCCGCCCGGGTGTCCGGGCTCGGCCCGGCACGGATCATGGCGCGGCACATCCTGCCCCGGCTGACCGGGCAGTTGCTGGTCCCGGTGTTCCTGTTCTCCGGCAGCGCCCTCGCCATCCAGACCGGCCTGGGATTCCTCGGACTGGCCACTCCGGCCCCCGCCCCGAGCTGGGGCGGCATGGTCGGCGAAGCCGCGCAGATCATGCAGCAGGACCCCTACCTGCTGTTCGTCTCCGGTGGTGTCATCGGCCTCATGGCCCTGTCCTTCGGGCTGGTCGGCGACGGACTGCGGGACCTCGAACAGGACCGGAGGCAGGGGACCGGCGGCCGGTCGCGGCGGCCCGTTCCTGCGGTGGCTCCGCACGATGCCGCCGAGCCGTCGGACACCTCGCCGGCCGGGGCGGTACTCGCCGTACGCGACTACTCGATCGCCTTCGCCACCGCGCAAGGGACCCGCGAGGTCGTCGACTCCATCAGCTTCTCGGTCCGTCCCGGCGAGATCTTCGGTCTCGTGGGCGAGTCCGGCAGCGGAAAGACCGTGACGGGCCTGTCCCTGCTCGGGCTGCTCCCGCCCAACGGGGCCGTGACGAGCGGCTCGGCCCGGCTGTCCGGCACCCGCATCAGCGGCCTGCCGGAACGGGAGCTGCGGCGCCTCAGGGGCAGTGAGATCGCACTGGTGTCCCAGGAACCCATGGGGGCGCTCGACCCGTACTTCACCATCGGCTCCCAGCTGGGCGAGGTCATCCGGCGCACCAGTGACGTGCCGGGCGGCAAGGACGCCGTACGCCGGCGGATCCGTGAGCTGCTGGCCGGCGTCCACCTCCCTGACCCGGACGACGTCGCGCGCCGCCACCCGCACGAACTGTCCGGCGGAATGCTCCAGCGCGTGGTGATCGCCATGGCGCTGGCCGGCTCACCGAAGGTGCTGATCGCCGACGAACCCACCACGGCACTGGACGTGACCGTCCAGGCAGGGATCCTGGACCTGCTGCGGTCGCTGCGCGACGAGCACGGCATGGCGATCGTCCTGATCACCCACGACCTGGGCGTGGTGGCGGACAGCTGCGACCGCGCGATCGTCATGGAGCAGGGCCGGATCGTGGAGGAGGGCTCGGTCGAGGACATCTTCTACCGGCCCCGGCACGCGTACACGAAGAAGCTCATCGAGAGCACCCCCAGCATCGCTCGCACCGAGGGCAGGATCGCGTGACCGGAACCCCCGTACTCCAGATCGACGGCCTCGCGGTCCGCTACCCGGGCCGTGGCTTCCGCAAGCCCCCGACCACCGTCATCGAGGACGTGTCGTTCGAGGTCGGTCACGCCGAGACGGTCGCCCTCGTCGGTGAGTCGGGCTCGGGCAAGACCACCATCGGCAGGGCGGTGCTGGGGCTCACCCCGGTCAGCGGCGGGCGCGTCCTGCTCGGCGGGCGGGACATCACCCGTCTCACCGGCCGGGCCCGCCGGCTGCTGTCCTGCGACCTTCAGGCGATCTTCCAGAACCCGTACGGGTCGCTCAACCCCGCGCTGCCCGTGGGCCGGACGCTGGCCGAGCCCCTGCTCGCGGGGGCGAGCGGTTCGCCCCGTGAGGTCCGTGAGGAGATCGGCGATCTGCTGCGCCGCGTCGGTCTGCCGGAGGACGCGGCAGACCGGTACCCGGCCCAGTTCAGCGGGGGGCAGCGGCAGCGCATCGCCATCGCCCGCGCGGTCGCCCGCAAGCCCAGGCTGATCATCTGCGACGAGCCGACCAGTGCCCTGGACGTCACCACCCAGGCGGCGGCGCTGAGCCTGCTCGCCGAACTCCAGGACACGCTCGGGTGCGCGTACCTGTTCATCACCCACGACCTCGCCGTCGTCAAGGAGTTCGCGGCGCGGGCCCTGGTGCTGCAGCACGGACGCATCGTCGAAGAGGGACCCAGCACCAAGGTGTGCGACCGGCCGCAGCACGAGTACACCCGCCGCCTGGTGGCGGCCGCGCCCGTCCCCGACCCGGTCCTGCAACGCGCCCGCCGCCGACAGCGGACGGAGTTCGAAGCAACCGCTCACTGAGCCGGCCGCGCCGCCCGAGGGCCACGTCCCGCCCGCTGCCACGAGACGTGCGGCCCGGCCTGCCGCTCACCGGGGCGGAGCCTGAAGGCGGCGCGGCCTTCGACAGGGAGCCGGCCTCGCGGCGCCGGTCAGGCGGACTGCCGGATCCGGATTCCGAGGTCGTCCTGGACCGGTTCGGTGGGGATCGCCTTGCCGTCGAGGGTGTCGACGACGCGGCGGGCCATGTTCCGCGCGATGGTGTTCGTGTCGCGGAAGACGGTGGTCAGGGGCGGCTGCGCCAGCAACGCGTAGGGGATGTCGTCGACGCCGATCACGGCCAGATCCCGCGGCGCGCGCAGCCCGAGGCGGCCCAGGCCCGCGAGCACCGCGAGCGCGACGTCGTCGTTGAAGGCACACACCCCCGTCACCGCCGGCTCCTGGGCGAGCCATGCCTTCACCGCTTCGGCGGCACCCTGCGCATCGAGCGGCACCGTTCGCACATCGGGATCCGGCAGACCCAGTTCGGCGCAGACCTTGCGCACACCGTCCAGCCGCGGCTGCGCCAGCACATCGAGCTCCGGCAGGTCGGGGTAGGCGTAGCCGAGGCGCCGGTGCGATGCCGCGAGGTGGCGCGCCTGCACCGCGCCGATCGGCTGCTCGGACACCAGGGGCGCCCGCGTTTCCCCCGCGATCGCACCGTGCATCGCCATGACCACCTCGACACCGGCGGCCCGCATCGCCCGGGCCTCCGGCTCGGCGAACTCCTGCAGGGCCAGCACGGCCGCCGGCGTCACGGACTTCCACAGCTCCCGCAGGGGGCGCGCGGGGCGAGCCGACGAATGCACCACAAAGGTCAGCCCGTGCTCGGCGAAAGCGTTGGTCAGCTGCTGGATCAGCCGCCCGAGGACGTGCTCGATCGGCCAGTCCGGCAGCAGACCGAGCACGATGTCCGAACGCCCCATCCGCAGGGCCCGCGCGGCCGCCGAGGGCGCATAGCCGAGCCGGCTGGCCGCGTCCCACACCCGCTGCCGCGTGGCCTCGGGGATCTTCTGGTGCGGGGTGTCGTTGAGGACGTAACTCACCGTCGCGCGCGAGACCTCGGCTTCCCGCGCCACATCCGCGCTGGTCACTCGCCTGCCTTCGGACACTCCGGTCACCCGCCCTGCCCTCGGTCCACCTCTTGTCAAAGCCCACGGCCGCGGTTAGCTTACCTGCCAGATTGCCTGACTGGCACGCGTAAGTGAAACGAGTAGGTCCCGCCCGCGGCCCCGCCCTCTCCGTGGTCGCAAACGACGCGGGGCCAGGCCACCAGCCCCTCTTCCCGGCCCTCAGCGAGGAGGCCCATGCCCGACCTCAAGGCCCGAGCGAGAAGCCCCTGGAAGACGGCCGTTCTGGCCGGCATGGCCTCCTACCTGGACGCCGGGGCGCTGGTGACCTCGGGCATCGCGATCGGCGGCTACTACGCCGCCCC
This sequence comes from Streptomyces sp. NPDC005820, assembly GCF_040630255.1. Lineage (NCBI taxonomy): Bacteria > Bacillati > Actinomycetota > Actinomycetes > Kitasatosporales > Streptomycetaceae > Streptomyces > Streptomyces sp. NPDC005820. The sequence goes on along the minus strand of NZ_JBEXXE010000038.1, from coordinate 63,536 downwards.
GCTCCGGCTCGGCGCCGGAACCATCGGAACCCTGCTGGGACTGCAGACCCTGGCGTTCGCGGCCGGTGCGCTCCTCGGCGGCCGGCTGGGCGACCGGTTCGGCCGCCGGAAGGTCTTCACCCTCTCCCTCCTGCTCTACGCCGCCGGCGTCCTGCTGCTCCTCCTGGCAGCCGGACCCGCCCTGCTGTACGGCGGTGTCCTGGCGACAGGTGTGGCCATCGGCGCCGACCTGCCCGTCTCGCTCGCGCTCGCCAACGAAGAGGCACCGCCGGGCAGGAAGGGCACCATGGTGGTGTTCTCCGGCATGCTCTGGCTCGCCGGCATCGTCGCCGTGCTCGGCCTGAGCTCCTTCATGGGAGCCCGGGGCATGCTCGGCGGCCGGATCCTCTTCGCCCACCTGCTCCTCGTGGCACTCGCCGTGCTGCTCCTGCGCCTCACCCTCGGCGAATCCGCCGAGTGGACGGCCGCACGCCAGGGCGCCGGTGCCCACTCCGCGGCCGCCTCGCAGGCCGTCGAGTTCCGCCGCGGCAGGGAGCTGTTCCGGCCGCCGGTGGTCCACGCCCTGCTCGCGACCGGCCTCTACTACGCCGCCTGGAACCTCGGCGCGAACACCCTCGGCCAGTTCGGCACCTTCCTGTGGACCGCCCTCGCCGGGGGAGCAGTCGAGCAGTTCTCCCGGCTCACCCTGCTGGGACTGCCCGTCGGCTTCCTGGCCGGCCTGGCCTTCCTGCGGGTCGTCGACAAGCCCGCCCGGCACCTCTGGTTCGCCGCCGGCTCAGCGTTGATCGTCATCGCGTGGGCGCTGCCCGCCCTGCTCGGCGCGAACAGGTTCACGCTGATCGCCGTCATGCTCCTGTCCGGCGTCGGCAACGCCTTCGCAGGCGAGTCCGTCTACAAGGTCTGGACCCAGGAACTGTTCCCCACCCTGCTGCGCGCCACCGCCACCGGCGTGACCATGGCCTTCACCCGGGCCGTCGCCGGACTGGCCGCCCTGGGCACGCCCGCCTTCGCCCTGGGCCACACCCGGCTCTTCTTCGGCCTGCTGTTCGGCTTCATGCTGCTCGCGGCGGTGATCGGCCTGGCCTGGGTGCCCCGACTGCCCCCGGCCCCCGGATCCGCACAACAGCCCGCCCCGACGGCTGATCGCCCGGCGCTCGCCGACCGCCGGCCGGCCGAACCGTCCGCTTCGTCGACCTGAGCTCGCCAGTCCGGTCGGGGACGATCGCGGGCAGTCGTCGTCTTGGCCATGGAGCTGTCGTGGTCCCGACGAAGACAGCACCCGCGCCCACGCCGGAAGCCCACGGTCGCCGCTGCCCCGCACACGCCATGAGGAGGACCCGAGATGGTCATGCGCCCCCCGCCCTTCGACCCCGAACTCGCCCCCGAGCTCGAGGCGATCGGTGCCTGGCTTCCGCCCACGATCACCCCCGACATGATCGGGGCCGGACGGCGGACGGACGGCCCGTTCGCGCCCCCCACGAACGAGGAGCTGGCCTGTGACGGTCTCTTCGAGGTCGAGGAACGGTCGGTCCCGGGTCCGCCCGGCGCGCCGGAGGTGCCGCTGCTGATCTGCCGGCCCAGCTCCGAGAGCGAACCGCGCCCGGTCGTCTACACCATCCATGGCGGTGGGATGGTGGCGGGCAGCCACCGACTGGGCATGCCGCTCGACTGGGCGGAGGAACTGGGCCTGGTCGTGGTCTCGGTGGACTACCGGCTCGCCCCAGAACACCCGCACCCCGCGCCGGTCGAGGACTGCTACGCGGGCCTGCTGTGGACGGCCGAGCACGCCAAGGAGATCGGCGGCGACCCGGACCGCGTCGTCCTGGCGGGCGGGAGCGCCGGAGGCGGGCTCGCCGCGGCCGTGGCGCTGCTCGCCCGCGACCGCAACGGGCCGCGCGCGATCGGGCAGGTGCTGATGTGCCCGATGCTCGACGACCGCAACGACACCCCCTCCGCCCACCAGATGGCGGGCCTCGGCGTGTGGGACCGCACGTCCAACGAGACCGGCTGGGGCGCGCTGCTGGGCGAGGCGCGGGGCACCGCCGACGTCTCACCGTACGCGGCGCCCGCCCGCGCGGAGGACCTGTCCGGGCTGCCTCCGGCCTTCATCGACGTCGGCTCGGCCGAGACCTTCCGTGACGAGGACGTCGCCTACGCCGACCGCATCTGGCAGGCGGGCGGCATCGCCGAACTGCACGTGTGGCCGGGCGGATTCCACGGCTTCGACGGGATGGTCCCGCAGGCCGCACTCTCCCAGGACGCCCGCGCGGCACGACTGCGGTGGCTGCGCCGACTGCTGGGCGAGTGACCACGACCTCGTGGATGCGGCGATACGGGCTGCCCGCACCTCATGCGCACCGCTCACACGTCTCCGGTTGCGCCCCGTCTCGGCCATTCGTGACGCCGGTTATGGCCGAAAAGACCGGTAACTCCGGCACAACCATCCGAAGGGCGCGCCCGTCACACAAGGCAGGAACAAACAGCTCCTAAAGACCACACCGGGGGAAATATGCGTTTGACTCACTCCATACTGGGCGCCGCCACACTGGCCGCTGTGTCGCTGGGCGCCACCACCGCCCTGGCGGCACCCGCCTCCGCCGCACCCAACACCACACCGCAGAAGGTCTGCGGCAGCGGCTACAAGACCGTGAACTCCGCTCCCGTCGGCACGCTGGGCACCGTCTACCTCGCCTACAACGCCGCCAACGGCAACAACTGCGTCGTCACCATCCGCAACAACCCCGGCACCGCCGTGGACATGTCCGCCTGGATCTACGTCCCCGACACCAACGAAGGCGACGACGACTACGGGCACTACGGCTCCTACGCAGGACCCGCCTACGTCATCGGCAGGGGCCACTGCGTCGACTGGGGCGGCAGTATCGCCAACACCTACGTACAGGTGACCGGCTCCAACTGCGGCTCCCTCGCGGAACACCGGACCACCTACACCCGCTGATCCACCCCACCCAGCACGCAGGAGGGTGTCGCGGCGCGGGTGACGGCAGAGGAGCGTGGCCGTCCGGCCTGCTCCGGCGGAGCCCGCCGGTCTCCGCCGGAGCAGGCCGGCGCCCGGTGGTCGGCCCGCCGGCGCCGGGCGAGGCACCTGCGTGCCGCCGTCAGCGGCCGGTCCGTCGAGTCGCATACGCGCCGAGTGGTCGCCCGTCCCTTGGGCCCGCACCGGCGGCCTGGCCGCTGAGGTCCCCTCCGTGGCCGCAGAGGTCAGTCCCTCCCGACCTACCGGTGCGTAGGTTCCCTGCGAGGCCTGCGACGCGGGCAGGGAGAGGAGGCGACTGGTGAGCGAGAACCAGTACGACACATGCGTGATCGGGGCCGGGCCGGCCGGGCTGGCGGTTGCGAGGGCGCTGACGGAGCGCGACCTGCCGTACACCCACATCGAGCGGCACACCGGGCCGGGCGGGCTGTGGGACATCGACAACCCGGGCAGCCCGATGTACGAGTCGGCCCACTTCATCTCCAGCAGGACCCTGTCCGGCTTCGGCGGCTACCCCATGCCGGATCACTTCGCGGACTATCCGCCCCACCGGCAGATACTGGCCTACCTGACGTCGTTCGCCGAGGCGTACGGGCTGAGGGAGCGGATCGAGTTCGGCACCGAGGTCCATGGCGTGGCGAAGAACGCCGACGGCACCTGGACGGTCACCCGGGCCGACGGGCGGGAGAGCGTGCACGGCCAAGTCGTGATGTGCACCGGCTCGCAGTGGCACCCCAACATCCCCCGACTTCCGGGCGACTTCGCCGGCGAGATCCGCCACACCGTCACCTACCGAAGCGCCGACGAACTGCGCGGCAGGCGGGTGCTCGTGGTGGGCGCGGGGAACTCCGGCCTCGACATCGCCTGCGACGCGGCCCGCGCCGCGGACCACGCGGTGATCAGCATGCGGCGCGGATACTGGTTCATCCCCAAGCATCTGTTCGGGCGACCCGTGGACGTCATCGCGGCCGGCGGCCCCCATCTGCCGATGTGGCTGCAGCAGAAGCTCTTCGGCACCCTGCTCCGGATCGTCAACGGCGATCCGCGCCGCCTCGGCCTGCAGAGGCCCGACCACAAGCTGTTCGAGACCCACCCCGCCATCAACTCGATGCTCCTCCACCATCTGCAGCACGGCGACGTGACGGCCAAGCCGGGGATCGCGCGCACCGACGGCCGTACGGTCCACTTCACCGACGGCAGCAGTGACGACTTCGACCTGATCCTGCTGGCGACCGGATACGTGCACAAGGTGCCCGCCGCCCAGAAGTACTTCGGCGACGAACAGCACCCCGACCTCTACCTGTCGTCGTTCTCCCGCGAGCACGAGGGCCTGTTCGGCGTCGGCTTCGTGGAGACGAACTCGGGTGCCTACCAACTCTTCGACACTCAGGCCCAGTTGATCGCCTCCTACATCCGGGACGCCCGCAGCGGGCTGCCGACGGCCGAGCGGTTCGCGCGCATGATCCGCAGCGACCGGCCCGACCTGACCGGTGGACTGAAGTTCGTCGACTCGCCGCGCCACACCGGTTACGTCCACAGCGAGGCCATCGTGAAGCACCTCGGCAGGATCGCCGCGGGGATGGGCTGGCGTACGACGGGACTGCCGCCCCGGGCGAACGCCGTGCCGAGCAGGACGGACGAGGCGGTGGCGTCGTGACGTACGACTTCCGTGACAAGGTCATCGTGGTGACGGGCGGCGCCGGGGGCATCGGCAGTGCGATGTGTCACCGTTTCGCCCTGGGCGGGGCCCGGCTCGTCGTGGTCGACATCGACCAGACCAGGGCCGGGCGGACGGCGGCCGACCTGCCGGGGAGCGGTCATGCCGGCCTGGGCTGCGACCTGCTGGACCGGGCGGCCGTGCAGGGAACGGTGGACACCGTCGCCGCGGCCCACGGCCGGATCGACGTCCTGGTCAACAACGTGGGCATGACCAGCGCCGAACGCTTCGACGTGCGCAGCGTCGAGAGCATCGAGCGGGAGGTCGACCTCAACCTGCTCTCCCCGCTGGTCACCACCCGCCTCGCCCTTCCGCTGCTGCGGGCCTCCGGCGACCCGCGCGTCGTCACCACCGTGTCCCTGGGCGGCATCTTCCCGCTCGGCGAGACCCCGATCTACACCGCGTCGAAGTTCGGGCTGCGCGGTGCGATGCTCGCCATCGGGCTGGATCTGCGGGGCAAGGGCATCAAGGCCGGCTCTGTGCTGCCGTCGGCGACCGACACGCAGATGCTCCGCCAGGAGGCCGTGGACGGCGGGAACGCCCTGCAGTTCCAGGACCGGCCGCAGCAGCCGGCGGACGTCGTCCGCGCGGTCGTGAGCCTGCTGGACAAGCCGCGGCTCGAAGCCTATGTCCGGCCCGGTGAGTCCCGCCTGGTGCGGTTCGCGTTGCTCGCGCCGAACCTCCTGCCCACGCTCCTCCCGCTGTTCCGCAAGCGCGGCGAGCGGGGCATGGCCCGCTATCTGGACGACCTGCGCCGCAGGGGACTGGCACGTCAGGTCGGCGGCCGCTGGGAACTGGTGGAGGAAGCATGAGCGGCGGGAGCGAGGACACCGGGGAGACCCTGCGCGTCGTCAACCCGGCGAACGGCGAGCTGATCACGAGCGTGCCGGCCGTGGGCGCCGACGAGGCCGCGGCCGCCGCCGAGCGGGCGCACCGGGTCTTCGAGAGCCGAGTCTGGTCCGGCAGGTCCCCACGGGAGCGGGCCGAGGTGCTGCTGCGCCTGGCCGGCCTCATGGAACGGGACGCCGAACTCCTGGCCCGGCTGGACAGCGAGGACGCGGGCAAGCCGATCACCGAGTGCCGTACCGGCGACGTGCCCGGGGCGATCGAGTCGATCCGCTGGTTCGCGGAGGCGGCCGACAAGGTCTTCGGGCGCGTCGCCCCCACCGGGCACGACAGCCTGGGACTGGTCAGCCGCGAACCCGTCGGCGTGGCCGCCGCGATCCTGCCCTGGAACTACCCCCTGGCCATGGCCGCCTGGAAGGTCGGCCCCGCCCTCGTCGCCGGCAACAGCCTGCTGCTCAAGCCGGCCGAGGCGACCCCGCGTTCCGCCCTGCACCTGGCCGCCCTGGCGGCGGAGGCGGGCCTGCCGGACGGCGTGCTCACGGTGCTGCCCGGCCACGGCTCCGTCACCGGCGCGGCCCTCGCCCGCAACCCCCGGGTGCGCGCACTGTCGTTCACCGGCTCCACCGCCACCGGACGCCGGATCCTGGCCCACGCGGCGGACACCAACTTCAAACGGGTCTCCCTGGAGATGGGCGGCAAGAGCCCCCAGGTCCTGCTGCCGGACGCACTCCACTACGGCGACGAGCTGATCGAGAACATGATCGAGGCCGCCTTTCTGACCATGGGCCAGAACTGCACGGCGGGTTCCCGTGTTCTGGTGCACCGGGCCATCGCGGACGAGGTCCTCGCCCGGTTCACCGCGGCGGCGAAGGCGCTGGTGGTCGGCGACCCGGCCAGGCCCGACACGCAGATGGGACCGCTGATCAGCCGTACGGCCCTCGACCGGGTCGCCGACGCGGTGGACGCGTCCCGGGCCGCGGGAGCCCGGATTCACACCGCCGGTCTGCCGCACGGTCTGCCGCCGCACGGCGCCTACTACCCGCCCACCGTGATCACCGGAGCTCCCGACGGGAGCGAGGTCCTGACCCGGGAACTGTTCGGTCCGGTCGTCACCGTGCAGACCTTCACCACCGAGGAGGAGGCGGTGCGTCTGGCGAACACCACCGAGTACGGCCTCGCCGCCTCCCTCTGGACCCGCGACCTCGACGCGGCGTTCCGTCTCTCGCGCGGCATCCAGGCGGGCGTGGTCTCGGTCAACGCCTACAGCGAGGGGGACCTCACCACACCCTTCGGAGGCTGGAAGCAGTCCGGCTTCGGCGGCGCGGAGAAGTCCACGAGCGCGTTCGAGCAGTGGACCAGTCGCAAGACGGTCTGGATCCGTACGCGCTGACCCGCACCGACCGTGTCTCAGTCGTCAGGGCGTCCCGCCGGCGCACGCAGCTGGTGGGGCGCCACGCCGTGCCAGCGGCGCACCGCCCGCCTGAGCGCCCGCACGTCGGAGAAGCCCGCCTGCCGGGCGATGTCACGCATCGTCAACTCCGGCCGCCGGAGCAGCTGTTCGACCCGCTCGCGTCTGACGCCGTCGACGACCGCCTCGTACGTCGTACCGCACTCGGCCAGCCGGCGGCGCAGCGTGCGCTCGCTGGAGGTGTGCCGACGGGCTTGCTCGACGAACGAGGGCACGTCGGGCAGGCTCTGCGCGATCGAGATCTCCAGCACCTCCAGCAGGTCCTGCTGGCCGCGGCGTGACGCCATCGCCTCCTCCAACAGCTCAAGGGTGGCGGCGTACGTGACGGGATCCCGGCCCGGCATCGGCCTGCGGGCCCAGACCAGGGGGAACACCATGCGGTTCTCGGCCACGCCGAACCGCACCGGGCAGCGGAACAGCCCGGTGAACAGGTCCGGGTCGGGCGGCGCGGGAACGGCGAACTCGACGCTCTGCGGGGCGAACTCGGCGCCCGCGCTCAGCCGGGTCAGGGTGACCACACTGGCGAACCCCTCCTCCACCAGGAAGACCGCGACCGCAGGATCGAGCGCGGGGTCGGGCAGCTCGGCGCGCAGCACATAGCCGACCTCCTCCACATCGGCCGACCAGACCACCATGGCCCCGGAGAGGTTCTGGAAGCGCACACCCGTCTCGACGGCGTCCCGCAGGGTCTCGGCGGCCAACTGCGCGAAGCCGAGCAGCCCCCACGCGGTCAGGTGCTGTGCCGCACCTACGCGCAGGCCCAGGTGCGCGTCACCCGTGAGCTCCACGGCATGCCGGATGACGGCGCTGCCCTGCCGGTAGGAGACCCGCAGAGCCGCTGAGCCCATCACCGACCGGTCCAGCCCCAGACGCGTCAGTTCCGGCCGGAGGTCGACTCCGTACTCGTCCGCGACCAGGGCGAGGTAGCGGAGGATGTTCGGGGGAATGGTGGCCGAGGTGCTGCGGCTGGTGCCCGGAGTTCCGTCCGGGACACGAGGGCGGGGCATGGGCGTTCCTTCTGGCCAGGGCCTTGCACGTCGCTCAAACAGTAGGCGGTGGGCCGGCCGTCCGACCCGGACGACCCACCAGGCGCATACCCGCGTTCACGGGCCGGATGAGGGCGCCGTCCTCGATTCACAACCGCTCGACGGCATCCTGCCGGGCAGGTCGACGGTCTCGCCGCGGCCGTCGGCCGAGGGGAGTCGGAAGCGCGATGAGACCGGCTTTCCCTCTCCTGGCGTTCATCGCGCGCCGGCCCCGCGTCGAACCGCCTGACGTCACCCTCCGCCGCCGGTGAAGGGCGAGGCTGGGACGATGCCCCCGTGAACTATTTCTCGCCTGCCAGCAGCCTCGGTCCCGGCCATGACCGGAGACATTTCCCGGAGCCCCGGCCGGCCGAGCCCGGGCAGTGGCCGAAACTGGAGGCCGCGCTCGCCGTGGTCAACCGTGATCTGATGGCGACCCTGCCCGGTCAGGAGCCGCTGATCCTGATGGTGGACCCGCCTCGGCAGCCATCGTCCCCGAGCGGAATCGCCGATGGACAGGTCTATGTGGCGATGTCCGACGGCCGTTGGCACGGCAATCCGGTGAACGCGTGCGACCTGGACGAGGGCGACCCGCCAGAGCCGCACGATGCGGCGACGGTCCTGACCGTGGTCGCGGATGCGGCGCAGTCGACCGTGATGGAGTTGCTCTGGCAGGTCTGGCCGGTCTGCCAGGAACACAAGACCGGAATGCACCCGCGTCCCGCGGGGACCACTGACGACCGGTACGGGGACGAATCGGACGCGGCCGGCCCGCCGGTGTGGTGGTGCCGGGGCCGGGACGGCACCTGCCACGACGTTTCCCCGGTGGGCGAGCTGGCCGCCACCCTGCCGGGCAAGTAGCGTCGCGCACTGCGGCACAGTCAGCGCAGACGGGACGCCCGCCCGTAGCCGCGTGACCAGCCACTCACCAGGACGGTGCGATCATGCCGCACGGCGGCCGAGCACGGTGGGATTGCCTGTCCGACCCCTGGCACGATCAACGGCGTTGAGACCTGCTCGGCGGCCGGGCCCACCGTCCTGGCGCCGGGCGGCGGCCCACGAGCGCACCGCCGTCCGGCCACGCGCTGGTAAAATGGGGGAACGCTTCGACACCGCCGGGGCCCGTACCGAGGGGTACGGGCCCCGGCGCGTTCCGGAGACCCGACCAGAAAGGCTCCCCATGGACGCGAAGCAGCCGGACCCCGCGCTCGCCCCCCGCCCCGACGATTCCCCGCAGGGGACCGAGCCCCGTACCGATGCCTCGACCCCGCGGAAGGCGTCCCCGGGCCTGGCGCCGACCACGTCCTTCGACACCCTCGGACTGCCCCCGGTGCTGGTGGAGACGATGAGCGGCCTGGGGGTGACGGCGCCCTTCCCGATCCAGGCGGCCACCCTGCCCAACGCGCTTGCGGGCCACGACGTCCTCGGGCGGGCACGGACCGGGTCCGGCAAGACGCTGGCGTTCGGCCTGGCCCTGCTGGTACGGACCTCGGGCCTGCGCGCGGAGTCGAAGCGGCCGCTCGCTCTGGTGCTCGTACCGACCCGGGAACTCGCCCAGCAGGTGAGTGACGCGCTGGCGCCGTACGCGCAGGCGCTGAAGGTACGCCTCACGACCGCGGTGGGCGGGCTCTCCATCAACCGGCAGCAGGCGGCGCTGCGGGCGGGGGCCGACGTCGTCGTCGCCACGCCGGGACGACTGACCGATCTCGTGTCCCGCCGCGACTGCCACCTGAACCACGTACGGATCACCGTGCTGGACGAGGCCGACCAGATGTGCGACCTGGGCTTCCTGCCCCAGGTCACGGAGATTCTGGACCAGGTCCCCTCCGACGGGCAGCGACTGCTGTTCTCGGCCACGCTCGACCGCAACGTCGACCAGTTGGTGCGGGGCTACCTGCACGAGCCGGTCACCGTGTCGGTCGACCGGGCGGCGGGCTCGGTCGCCACGATGGAGCACCACGTGCTGAACATCCATGCCGCCGACAAGTACGCGACCGCCACCGAGATCGCCGCGCGGGACGGCCGGGTGCTGATGTTCCTGGACACCAAGGCCGGTGTGGACCAGTTCACCCGTCATCTGCGGGCCAGCGGAGTCCGCGCCGCGGCCCTGCACAGCGGAAAGTCCCAGCCCCAGCGCACGCACGCGCTGGCCCAGTTCAAGGAGGGCGGGATCACCGTACTGGTGGCCACCAACGTCGCCGCGCGGGGCATTCACATCGACGCGCTCGACCTGGTGGTCAACGTCGACCCGCCGGCCGACGCCAAGGACTACCTGCACCGAGGCGGTCGCACGGCACGCGCCGGGGAGTCCGGGAGGGTCGTCACCCTGGTCACGCCCAACCAGCGGCGCGAGGTGAACCGGATGATGTCCGAGGCCGGGATCCGGCCCGTGGTCACGCAGGTGCGCTCCGGTGAGGAGAGGCTGACCGCCATCACCGGCGCGAAGCGCCCGCCGACCGGGACGAGGCCCGACGGCGGCAACGCCCCCTTCCGCGGCCTCGGCACGCGTCCGGGCCGCGCCAAGGAGTCCCGCAAAGCGGCCGAAGCCCGCAAGACCGCGGAGGCCCGCGCGGCAGCCCGGGTCCGCAAGGGCCGCTGACGCCGAACCGGCGGCGCCTCGCGTCCCCTTCCCCGATCACCCGGACTCATCGGCGGCCGCGGAGCCTCCGTACCAGCTGCCGGGCCTGAGCGCGGCGGCGTGGGTCGGCCGCGGACCGGCGTACCTGTTCGATCGTGCGCCGCCCCTGTGGGCTTCTCATGAATGCCTTGATGCGTGCGACAACTCCGGCCACATGACCCCCTCCGCCTGGATGATCCGCTCTTCTGAGGCACCGTCGTCTTCTCGACTACCCGGTGACCGACGGTCCATCCCAACCCCCGGTTGGCCAGAAATCGTTGGTGTCTGCGACAGTTACCGCGAACTGCCGCCCACCAGACAGGAACGTCATGGCAACCTCCAAGAAGTCGAACCGGCACAGACCCGGCACCCTTCTCCGTACGACCGTGATCAGTGCCCTTGCCGCCGCCCTCACGGTGGTGCTCACGGCCTGCAACGGAGACGGGACCTCGACGGCCCCCGCCGGCGGGAAGACCACGACTGCAGAGCCGGCCGGCAGCGCGCAGACCGCTTCCCAGCCGGCCGGCGCCAAGCCCGCGGACCAGTCCACGACGGGCACCGGCAAGGCCGGTTCGTCGCATTCCTCGGCTCCTCAGCCCGCCCCCTCGGCACCCGCGCCGGCCGACCCGCTCGCCTCCGGCGGTACGGAAGCCGACGACGGTTGCGACCACAAGATGCCCATCTCACCCGACGAGGTGGCGGTCTACCGTTACACCCCCGAAGGGGGCTCCCTGAGTCTCATCGTCAAGTACGGCAACTGGGGCTGTGCCCCCGCGGACTCCGACGGCGCGCCGTTCGAGACGGTGGGCAAGGAAACCTACATGCCCATGGACCAGGCGGCGTACGTCACCGTCACCACCCCCATCGTGGAGAGCACCGAGAACCAGCACATCGGCGTCCAGGAGTTCCTGGACTGGCTGGAAGCCAACCCGAACAGCGGACTGGTGTTCAAGTACCACCTGGGCGCCGACGGGGCGATCGACCGTCTGGACGAGGAGTTCACTCCCTGAGCGACCACGCTGCGGTCCGTACCCGAAGGCCAGGTGCTCGCCGCCCGGAGGTGGACGTTCAGGGCGTCCGGGGCGGCGAACCCCCGTACAAGAGGTCGAGTCCCAGCTGACTGGGGCTGTGCAGCGCTGTGTTGGCTCGCGCGTCGAGCAGCCGGGGTGCTCGGCTCCAGCCACGGCAAGCCAATCCGGACGTGGCCGGACGGTCGTGACGCACAGGGGAAGCCACGGCCGTCCGGCAGCGACGCGGCGCCGTCCGCAGAACGGCGCGGAGCACCGGAAGCACAGCCTGCTGTAGCCGGGGTCGGGGTGCGTCCGGCAATGATCCGTGAGCGCGGCGCTGGAACGACCCACATGACCGTCGCCGATGGACCGGCGGCGTACGCGAAATCGAAGAGCACCTGTCCGCGCACGGAGTCAGCTCAGCCACCCCTGATCGGCTCTCGTGACGCGACCTTCGACCCGGCCCCACCCGCCGTCAGAGACCGGCCACCTTGGCGCTCGCCGACAACTCGTAGACCAGGGTGACCGTGCGCCGACTGCCCGGCGCGAGCGTCAGCTTCCAGTGGGCGACACCGTCGGGGTCGAGCAGGTCCGGCGCGGGGGAGCAGGCCTCCTCACGCAGACGCACCTGAACCGCCGAGATCTCCGAGACCGGGATCCGCTCGCGCAGGACGACCACCCGGTCGTCCCCCTCGCCCGGGGCGGAGAACCGGGACACATGGAGCCGGACGGTCCGCGTCACCACGGTCCGCTGGGTGAGCGCGGCCGTGTCGCGGGACTCCTCGGTGTCCCGGACGACACGCAGGTCGTCACGGCTGCCGTAGGCGAGTTCGACGGAAGCACCGGGGGCCGTGAACTCCAGCGTCCCGCGGCCGGTGAACCCGCCGCCCCGCAGGAGGTCGACGGGGCCGGCCAGCAGGGCGTGGCCGGCCAGGTTGTCGAACCGCACCACCTGGGTGACCAGCCCAGACAGCTCGGGCGCGCAGCCGTACTCGCTGCTCGCGGTGGTGGTGAAGACGGAGAGCGGTATGCGGTGGGCGCGGCCGTCGGCGGGCACGGAGACCGGCGCGGGGGAGCGCAGCACCCGTACCTCGCCGCCGTCGTCCACTCCGGGCAGACCGAGCACCGGAGCCGGGCCGAGGTCCGCGATCTCCTCCTCCCGCAGCTCCACGTCGATGCTGCGGCGCTCGGCGGCCGGCCGGTCCTGGAGGACGAGCCGGTCCTCGCCGAGCCACGGCGGTTCCGTGGCCAGGGCGGAGCGTGCCGTCGACAGGGTCAGCTGTACGCCGGACCAGTCCTCGCCGGTGCGCTGCCAGACGATCGCCTCGGTCTCCAGCGTGACGGCGTCCCCGTCGAGCACGGCCCGGTAGGCGGGCCGCCACAGCGCGCAGGGGGTGAGGTGGGTCAGGCGCAGTGCGGCCGGTCCGGCGGTAGCGGCCTCGACGGTGAGCTCGATGTGGCCGGTCAGCTCGGCCGGTTCGTCCTCGGCGAGGTCCAGGGCCCGCCGCCCGGCGTCGAGTTCCGCGGTGAGGGCGGCCAGCCGGGCCTCCGCCGCACGCAACAGCTCGCCGCAGGAGTCGCGTTCGGCGTCCACCCGGTCCAGTTCGCTGCTCCAGCGGGGCCCTTCGTCCTCTCCGGTGCCGGCGCCCTCGCCGATCTCCCTCAGCAGGTCGGCCGCGAGTCGGCCGAGCGTGTCGAGACGGGTCCGCAGCCGGTCGCGGCGCTGCTTCAGGGCGAGCCGCTCGTCCTCGAGCCGGGCCATGTGGTGGCGCAGGGCGGAGTCGTCGTCGGTGGGGCGCGGACCGCGCGGCTGCCAGGCGCGGACGATCCGCACGTCGAGCACGGTCGCCGGGTGGCCGGCGGTCAGCTCGGCCTGGAGGGTGCGGTCGACGGCCAGTGCGCTGATCGGCCCGAGGCGCAGTCGCTGGACGCCTGCCGCCAGGTCCAGGACGGTCGTGCGCTCGACGTGGGCGCGGTCCTCCAGGCAGGTGACGGCGGTGACGGGGAGGGGGATCGGCTGCGGTGCCGTGGGCATGGGGTGGGTCAGCTCCTGCGGTTGCCGCCGGCCAGGGACTTGCCGGAGGGGATGCGGATCTCGTAGCCGCCTTCGAGGGCGGTGGTGCCGCCGGCGGGCAGTTCCACCCGCCACAGGCGGGTGCCGGGCGCGTGGTGGTCCGGTCCGGTGCCGTCGCGGGGGGCTGTCCAGTCGGCCCGCTCCTCGACGCGGACGTCCGCGTCCGAGGTGACCGGGACCCGCTCACGGACCTCGACGGTGACCGGCCCGGCGAGCCGGTTGGCGAGTTCTACGTGGACGCGGTGGTCGAGCACGGTGGTCTGGTTGCGCATCCCCGCGGTCGACTCGCGCAGGTTCGTACGGCGGGTGACCCGGACGCCCTCGGCCGGACCGAGCCCCACCCGGCAGACCCCGCCGGGGGCGAGCGTGGGCAGCGCGGCGGTCACCAGGAAGTCGTCCCCGACCGTGACCTCGACCGGACCGGCCAGCAGCGCCCGGTCGGTCGCGTTCGACACGATGAGCGTCGCGTAGACGGTCTGCTCCACGGACGGCACGCAGAGGTGCTCGACGCGCAGGCCGAGCGGTATCTCATCGACGGTGACGGTGTGCCAGGCGCCGTCCGAGGGGATGTCGGCGCGGGCCACCGCGTCGAAGCGGTGGTCGAAGGAGCCGGCCGACTCGCGGGGCCGCACACAGTGGCCCGGCAGCGGCAGCGCGGCCACCGCGTCGGCGCGCCGACGGTACTCGGCGGCGACCGGGTCGAAGGGGGCGTCGGGAAACAGCAGGCCTCGGCGGCCGCCCTGCTCGTCCGGCCCGCACAGGACGAGAGCGGTGTAGTCGAGTTCGGCGCCACTGGGCTGCGGCGGGCCCGCCGCCGGGGACGGCTGCACCGGCGCGGCCTTGCCCAGCGGCGCGGCGGGCCCCGCGGGCGCGAAAGGCACCGCACCACCGGGCGCCGAGGGGGTCAGGGCACGGGGAGCCTGGGCGGCGAGGGCGAGGGCGGGGGAGGGCGGAGCCAGGCCGGCGGGGGCCGCGGCCGGCCTGCCACCGGCACGCGGCCGGCTTCCCGCCGCCGGTGGGACGGGAGGCACGACGCCGTCCAGGTCGCCGCCCAGGACCTCCGGGTATACGCCGCCGGGCGGGAAAGCGGGGGCGGGGACAGGGCCCGGAACAGGTCCCGGAGCGGGCACACCGTACCCCGGCGGTGTCGTGGGGACAGATGCGCCGTAGCTCTGCGGAGGCGGCGGAGACGGAAGGGGACCGGTGGCCCCGACACTCACGGGCGCGGCGGTCGGCTCGGGACGGCGGCCCGCCGCGTCGTACCCGGCGAACAGATCGGCCAGACCCGCCGGGGGCTCGCGCCAGCCGGAGGGTTCGGGCCCGGGCTGCCGACGCCCGATCCGGATCGAGCGGAGCCTCGGCAGATCGGTACGGCGGTACAGGTCGGCGGTGGCCAGCGCGATCCGCACACCGGTCCAGTCCTCACCGGTGCGCTGGGCGACCGAGGCGCGTAGCACCATCTGGCCGCTGTCCTCGTCCTGACGGTGGCTGAGCCGGTAGGCGGGCACCCACACTGCGCCCGGCACCCCGTACTCCACCTCCACCTCCACCTCGACCTCCGCCTTCCCGCCACCGTCGAGCGTCAGGACCGCGGAGACGGTGGTCTGCACGTGTGCCGGCGGTGCGTCGGTGGCGGCGCGGGCGAGCCGGTCCTCGGCGAGGGAGAGTTCGTGCTCGACGTGGCGCAGTGCCTCTTCCTGTTCGACGAGGCGGGCGTGCAACGCGGTGAGCCGCACGTCGACGAAGTCCGCCAGCCGAAGCCAGGCGTCGACCGGGGTACGGCGATGTGGATCGTCCTTCCTGCGGGCCGGTGGAACCGGGCGCAACGCTCCGACCTCCGCGATCAGAGCGAGCTGACGATCACGGCGCGCCCGTGCCGCCGCGGACTCCTCCCGCAGCCGCTCCACCTCATGCCGCAGCCCTTCGGGCTCCCCGGTGCCGAGCGGTTCGGCATCGACCTCCACCCGCGCCTCGCCGACACGCACCGCGGAACCGCCCAGGACACGAGCCCGCAGCGACGCCACGTCCAGCGAGCGCGGAAGTCCCGTCACCCGCACCCGGCCGTCCGGCGGTACGACACCCCGGGCCAGCCGACGGCACACCGCGCCCTGCGCGTACACCACGACCGAATCGAGACTCGACTCCCACCCCTGTGCCGACTCCGACGTCGTCATCCGCTCCCCCCCCGGGCCGTGCCTGTACTGTGCGCAGCCTACGCCGACCGGCCCGTCCTCCTCCGCCGAGCCCCGGTGCGCGACTCGGGGAGCGGATTCGCGGCGATGGGCGGGTACAGAGGCAGGCGTTCCTGCCCCACGCGCGCGAACTGCTGCGCGTCGGGCCCGATGCGCGACTATCACAACATGCACCCCGAGACCGACCTCGACGTGGTGACGCTGTTCGACGTCGAGACCGCCGTCGCCGCCATCCGCTCCCCGGCCGTCCTCTCCCGAGGACATGGGCGGTCAGTGCGCGCACGACCGGCTGGGCGCGCAGGAACCTGGCTTCCCTGGTCATCAGGTCCCTTGGAATCGATCCTCTAGGCTGGCGCGGTGACTGATGAGCAGGAGCGTGTCCGGCCGTCGGGAGTGTGGGCCACAGCGGTGGGGGTGGCCAGGGTGCGGGCGTCGGAGTCCGAGCGGGAGGACGCTCTCTTCCGCGACCCGCTGGCACAGGCTTTCGCCACCGCCGGCGGCCTGGGGCCCTCTTCGCCGCCGCTGCCCGGTGACGAGGCCGCGCGACGCCGTCGGCAGGGCGTGGCGTTCTCCATCGTCATCAGGACGAAGTTTCTGGACGACCTGTTGCGGCAGGCCTCCGCGGCCGGGATCCGGCAGGTCGTGCTGCTCGGCGCCGGCATGGACAGCCGGGCCGTCCGGATGGACTGGCCCGAGGGCACCCGGCTGTTCGAGGTCGACACCGCCGCGCCACTGGACTTCAAGGCTTCGGTGCTGCGTCAGGAGCGGGCCGTCGCACGCTGCGAGCGGATCACCGTCCCGGTGGATCTGCGTGAGGACTGGCCGGGCGCGCTGGCCGCGGCAGGGCACGACCCGGCGGCGCCGACCGTGTGGATCGCCGAAGGCCTGCTGATCTATCTGCCCGAGGACGCGGTGGAGCTGCTGCTGGCCCGGATCGGCGCGCAGTCGGCGGCCGGCAGTCGGATCGGGCTCACGTTGGGCTCGCGCGGCGTGATCGAGCGCTTCGGCGCCGACGCCGTACCGGGATCGGCGGCGTCCATGTGGGTCTCGGAGATGCCGGACGACCCGGTGGGGTGGCTGGCCGGGCACGGCTGGGAGGCCGAGAGCCACACCCTGCGCGAGTGCGCTGCCGCCTACGGCCGCCCGATCGGCACCCCGCCGCAGCGCGAGGAACGGCCCGGCGGACTGATCTCGGCGGTCCGCCGCTAGAGCGCCTTCCGGCTCCACGGATGGGCGATGCCAAGGGGGCGTGCTGGGGTGGAGCCGGGTCATGTGCGGCCGGCTCGCGGCGGAGGCCCGGCGGGAGAGCCGTTCGCCCCGAGACACGACGATTGCCGATCCTCACGACACCACACGCCACCGAGGTCAGTGACGGTGAACCACCGTGTCCGGGGTTCGTCAGCCCGCGGTCGGGCTCTGCGGGACCTCCGCGCGCATGAATCCGTGGCTCCGCTCCACCTTCGCGATGTGCAGCGTGTAGCTCTGATACCACTGGGCTCGCCCGCGCTGCTGCGCCGCGCGGTGCTCGACGTCGGTCCGCCACTCCGTCAGGGCGTCGGCGTCGCGGAAGTAGCTGACGGTGATGCCCAGCCCGCCGGGAGTCTGCGCGTGGTCCATCCCCAGGTACCCGGGGACTCCCTTCACCAGGTCCTCCAGGCGTGCGCTGGTCTCGGCGTAGTCGCTCTGGTCCTCGGTTCGCACCGTGGTGAAGACGGCCGCGTAGTAGGGGGGTTCATGGGCCTCGACGGGCACGGCAGGCGCTTCCGGGTGACTCCTCGTGGCGCCATCCTGAGGCGGGACGCGCCGCCGTGCGTCCACCTCTATCTCGATCTTCATCCGTGGGTCGGCGAGGTCGCACACGAGCATCGTGGCGGCCGGCCGGACATCCCCGAAGCAGCGGCGCAGGACCGGCCAGCAGGGTTCGAAGTCCGCACGGTCGGGCAGCAGGTAGCGCACGCGCACCACGTCGGCGAAGGTGCACTTCGCCTCGGCCAGCGCGGCCTCGATGGTGCGCAGGCACTGCTCGGCCTGCTCCACCACATCGTCGGAGATCGTCATGGTGGCGTAGTCGAAACCGGTCGTCCCGGACACATGCACCCGGTCGCCGTCGACCACCGCACGGGCATAGCCGATCTGCTCCTCGAAGGCCGAGCCGCTGAGGATCGCGCGTCGCTCTGTCATGCGCCGAACGCTAAATGCGCGGCATCGATACGTCTAATACGGCCGCGTGCATGACCTGATATCTCCAGGCGTATGGAGCGACCCCAACTCCCCCTGCCGCAACTGCACGCCTTCGCCGTGCTCGCGGAGGAACGTCAACGGTGTGGAGTCGGCGGACCGACGGAGCATTCGCTCACCCCAGCCCGTGCCACCCGGACTGCAGCCACGATGGACTGGCAGACTTCGGTGAGCCGGGCAGGGCATCCCGCTCGGGGGGACCCTCTCGCCCTCGCCGTGGTTGACATCGCCATCCCCCCATCCGTCGGTAGCCATCGGAGTGCACGGCGAGGCCAGGGGATCGTGGAGTTCCAGGGCTTGTCGCGCGCCCTTGAGTCTGATTGGGTCGGCGCGCCGGACACGCGAGGGACGCGGCGAGTGGGAGGGATCAGGCACCGTGCAGCCTACGGCGCAGCAGGACATTCACGGGCCGCTGCCCGAAGGGCTCGCACGAGCGGTCCGTGAGACCGCCGGTGACATCGCCGCGCTGGTGAACAGCGCCTCCGACATGACCGCTCCCGTACCCGATTCAGAGTGGACGGTCGGCGAGGCCGCCGCTCATCTGGCACTGGCCAACGAGCTGATGGCCGACCTCGCCGCCGGGCACGAACGCCCTTACGGTGACGGCACGCCGCAGGGTCTGGCCGCTGCCAACGCACATGCCCTCGCCAGGTTCGGGCAGCGCCGCGCGCAGCCGTTGGCGTCGATGATCACAGAGCAGGCGGACGTGTTCCTCGACGCCGTGGAACGGGCTGCGAGGGACGAGCGCACCGTCCGTCCGGCACTCGTGTCGCCCTTGGGCCCGATGGACCGGCACGTTCTCGCGTCCTACCTTCTGACGCACATGCTGGGCCACGGTTACGACCTTGCCCGTGCGCTGAAGCGCCCGCACATGATCGACCGCGACCGGGTCGGGCTGTGCATGCCGTTCATGCTCTCGGTCATGCCGCGCGTCGTCGACGCGGTCGCCATCGCCGATCTGGCCGTCCGCTATGCCATCCGTCTCCGGGGTGGCACGGCGTTCGGCGTCAGCCTCGGCGACGGCGCTGTCCATGTGTCCCCGACGCCGCCCGAACGGCCGGACTGCACCATCGTGATCGAACCCGTGGCCTTCCTCCTCATCGCGCTGGGCCGTCGCAATCCGTGGCGGGCCATCGGGCAGGGGCAGGTCTTCGCCTGGGGACGCAGCCCCTGGCTCGCGCCCCGCTTCCCGACTCTGTTCACCGCGCCCTGAACCCTTCCCGAGCAGTCGGTGAGTTCGTCGACCAAGTACCGACATCTTGCCGGGAGTTGCAAAGCCGACGATCGGTGTCGAGGACATCGGTCTCCGATTGCCACGGAGATCCACATGCCGAAGTCCATGCCCACGATCGCGTCGCTCGACCGTGGGACCGAGCGACGCCTACGGGCCCGCAGACAGTGGACATGCTGATTCGGCGCGTCGGGCCGTGGTGGTGAGGACCGCAGCGTGACCGACGTCGGTGGAGAGGTTCGCCTCGTCCGTTTCCCACGCCATCACCCGCGGCTCGAGTGATCGCGCGGCGGACCCGGGCGGTGGTCATCTCGACGCCGTCGTCCTCGGGACCGAGGCGGACCGGCTCCAGCAGTCGGCACCAGGACGTGCGGCCCGACTCCCGTGCCGCGACGAACGAGTACGGCCGGCCCGGGTTCATCCGGTCGCCGGAGCGGCCGTCGCGGCCGTGGACGTGGCACTCCGTCCGTGGGCCGCGGTGACCGTCAGCACCGCCGTTTCCCACGGCAGGGGCAACCGGACAACCCCGGGAAACGCCTGGTCGTCCCACGCCCCGTGACGGCAGCGTGAGCACCACCGATCCCCAGGGAGCGCCGTCGCACCGTGCGTCGGCCCCGGGGCGGGACTCACGTAGGGATCTGGGCCAGTGATCAGTTGGAATCGTGTTGTGTCCGCCGCGCGGCAGACCGTCCGCGGGAGGACCCTGTCTGCGGCGGCGGCCGCGGCGCTGCTCGCCGGCGGCATGACGCTGCTCGGGCCGGCGGGGTCGGCGCAGGCCGCCGCATCGGACTGCGAGGGCGGCCGCAACGGGTTCATCGACATCTCCGACAACGCCTACGACACCGCCGCCCGCCAGGTGACGCTGTGGAGCGAGGGCATCAACATCAGCCTCCAGTACGGCAACATCCGGGGCGTGCAACGAGGATGGGCCCTCATCGCCGGTGACGTGCAGCCCGGCAACCAGGTGTGGATGGACTGGACCCGGGACGGGGGCCGGACGTGGATCCAGTGCGGTCCGTTCACCTCACGGGGCGGCGAGAACAAGACGAGCGCGGCCCAGCGCACCAGCAACGACCCCAACTGGAAGTTCCGCGCCTGCGGTTCGACCCGGTCCGGCATCCACTGCACGGACCCGTGGTGGTGAGCAGGCGCGTACCGCCACCCCCGTCCGGCAACCGTGTCGACGACACCCCTTTGGAGATCCGAATGCGTATCCCACGCACCATGCTCGCGCTCGCGACGGCCGCCCTCGTGGTGGCGCTGGGTAGCCCCGCCGTCGCCGCGCCGGCCCCTGCCGATGCCAAGGGCTCCGGGCCGACCCACTGCGTTCTCGTCCTCGACGAGGTGAAGGCCGGCGGGAGCGCCTCCCACGTCAGCCTGCACCAGTGCTTCGACGGTCCCGGCGCCTCCGCCCGGGCCGCGGCGGCCGTACCGCGAGCGGCGGCGCAGACGGAGCTGATGACCTGGTCCGAGCACGCCGACTGGGGCGGCGAGTACACCAAGGTCTACGGCAACGCCGGGCCCTGCGACGCGGCGGGCTACAGCTTCAGCCCGAACAGCTACTGGTCCACGCACCTGTCGTCGCTCCTCGTCGACGGTGGATGCACCAAGGCCTTTCTGAGCGGCCCGAGGGGCAACGGCACGTTCGGCCGCTCCGTGCCCTACGTCGGCGACACGCTCAACGACGCGGTGACGTACATCAAGATCTGGCGCGGCTGATCAGACCGGAGCGGGTCCGGGCAGGTCGGATCAGGGTTTCCCGGTCATCTCGCCAAGAGGCAACGGGAAACCCCTGGCCCCGGGCCGCCCGCCGAGGCCACGGTGAGGCCTGTTCTGCTCCTGGGCGTCACGGGGGCGTGATCGAACGCGGTCCGGGCTGTCGGCGCCACGCGCAGGCGGCTCGGACGCGAGAGGAGAACCGGATGAGAATACTGCGCAGGGGAGCGGGGCTCGTCGCCACGATGGTGACGGCCCTCCTCCTGGCCCTCCTCCCGACGACTGCCGCCCAGGCGGCCGGCACGGGGGAGCAGAACTGGTGCGGCGTGCAGGGCATCGCCTCGCCCGAGGCCCAGCGCGCCGTGGACGCAGCCTGCGCGGAATGGCGCGCGCGGACGGTGTACACGTGGGGCGGAGGCCATGGACCGGCTCCCGGCCAGAGTTACGGCACGTGGGACCTCAGCAGCCCGAGCCATTTCGAGGAGACCGCGCTCGACCCCCAGACCCGCGGGTTCGACTGCTCGGGCCTCGCCCGCTGGGCATGGTTCAAGGCGGTCGGGTACGACATCCTCGGCGACAAAACGGCCAAGGGGATGTTCGAGGGCGCGGGGCGGACGTACAAGCAGGTCAACGGCGTCGGCGGAGGCAAGCCGGCCGTGTCCGACCTGGAGCCCGGCGACCTGGTGTACACCGGCATCGGCGGCACGGTGGCCAGCATCACCCACATGATGCTCTACCTGGGGGACGGTTACGTCGTCGAGGCCTACCAGTCGCAGCTGCCGATCCGCGTGATCGACATCAACTCCCGCATCAGCAACAACCGTCTGGTCGGCGTCACGCGGATGCCGCAGGGCAGCCCGTTCACGGAGCCCCCGGGCTATGACGGCACGCTCCAGGTGACCTGGGGCACGGACGTCGCCGTACGCCAGCACCCCAACCGTTCGGCAGGTGTGGTGACTCGGCTGTCCGGACCGGACCTGGTGTACGCCAAGTGCCAGCAGCGTGGGGAGCGCGTCAGCGCGGAGGGCTACACCAACGACGCCTGGACGTATCTGTCCAACCGCGGCGGCTGGATCAGCAACATCTTCCTCAGGGGCCCGGCCTGGCTGCCGGAGGTGCCCACCTGCTCCGGCTCCGACTACGACTCGCAGATCGGCCCCGGCGGCGGAGGCAACGCCACCCAGGGCGGCGCCTACAGCACCTGGGGCACGGACGTGGCGCTCCGCTCCCAGCCGTCCACCGTCAACGGGTCGACGGTCGCCCGGCTGGCCGGCCCCACCTCGGTCACCGTCGCCTGCCAGATGCACGCCCAGACCGTGACGTCGGAGGGTTACACCAACGATGCCTGGTCCTACCTTCCGCAGTACGGCGCCTGGATCACCAATATCTACATGAAGGGCGACGCCTGGCTCGCCGGCGTCCCGGCCTGCGACGGCAGGGGCACCGCGACCCCGGTCGGAGCGCACGCCTACAGCACCTGGGGCAGCGGGGTGACGATCCGGAGCACGCCCTCCGTCGGCGCGGGTGTCGTGACTCGGCTCTCCGGTCCGACCGGTGTGGCGGTCTCCTGCCAGAAGCACGCCGAGAGCGTCACGGCCGAGGGGTACACCAACGACGTCTGGTCGTACCTGCCCGAGTACCAGGGCTGGGTCAGCAACATCTACATGAGGGGGGACGCCTGGTTGGACGGCGTCCGCAACTGCGTGATTCCGGGGGTGAGCTGACCGGCTTCGCCGGCCGACCCCACTTCCACCGCTCCGGTACGCAGGCTCACAGTGCCTCGTACCGGAGCGGCTTCAGGAACCGGCCGTCGCGTCTCACGGTGCAGGACGCACGGCGCCTTCAGTGACGCTCGTCACTTCCCGTCATGCCGCAGATTCCCCGTCCACGTCCCGGCTTAGCATCCCCCAGACACACCGTCGCCGAGCTGACCACTCGGCGTCAGAAACGGCGCCCTGTGCGCCGTTGGCCTCGGGGGCACACCACGTATGGACCACAAGGACGGCAGTCCGGCGCACCCGACGGCCGCCGCTCGACGGCGGCCGCAGCACGCGTCGTTCGGCACCGCACTGCGCGAACTGCGCCTGGCGCGCGGCCTGTCACTGGCCGACCTGGCACGGATCACGCACTACAGCAAGGGCTATCTGAGCAAGATCGAGAACGGCAGGAAACCCGTCAACGGCGATGTCGCGCGATGGTGCGACGACGCTCTGGAGGCCGACGGCGCCCTGCTCGCTCTGCTGCCGCCGGCCCTGCGGGAGGATTCGTCGGCGCACGGCGACGGCGAGAGTTGCCCCTATCCGGGCCTGTCGGCCTTCGGTCCACGTGACACCGGGCGCTTCTTCGGCCGGGATCAGGCGGTCGCCGCGCTCGTGAGGCGCCTCGCCCAGCGGTTCGGCAAGGGGCCGGTGGCCGTCGTCGCGCTCTCCGGGTCGGGCAAGTCCTCGTTGCTGGGAGCCGGCCTGGTCCCCGCTCTCGCGGACGGCGGACGCGGCACCGGCTCCGACGGGCCGCTCCCCGTCGACGTCGACCGTGCGTCGTTCGTCGGCGCCGACGCCCCGATCGTGATGTGCACTCCCACAGCGCGTCCACTGTCCGCCCTGACGCAGGCGCTGCGTGCCGCACTGCCCGCCGGTCTCCTCGACCACCTGCACGACGAGGACGGCCCGCCCGGCGAACGGTCCCGCCAACTCCTGGCGGCCCTCCGCTCCTTCACCGCTGCCCGCGAAGCCGCGCCCTGCACGGCCGCCGCCGCGCGACCACCCCACGGCTGTGTCCTCATCGTCGACCAGTTCGAGGAGGTCTTCACCCTCTGCGACGACGAGGCGGAACGCAGCGCCTACGTCACGACGCTCGTGGCACTCGCCGACAGCGACGAACCCGCGGCCGAGGGAGCGTTCGCCGTGGTACTGGGGGTGCGAGCCGACGTCACAGGACGCTGCCTGGAGTACCCGCCGCTGGTTCCGGTCGTCAGCGACGGACTGTTCGCGCTGGGCGCGATGACCACGGACGAACTGCGGGAGTGCATCATCCGGCCGGCCACGGCGACGGGCACCTCACTGGAGCCGGGACTGGTCGAACTGCTGCTGCGCGACCTGGGAGTCGCCGACACTTCCGATTCCGCGGGCGAGGGTCCGGACCCGGCCGTCCCGATCAGCCGTCCCGGGGTCCTTCCGCTGCTCGGACACGCCCTGCGGGAGACCTGGCAGCGGCGCAGCGACTCCACCATGACCGTGGCGGGTTACCTGGCGACGGGCGGGATCCACGGTTCCGTCGCCACCGCGGCCGAGGACCTCTTCGCCGCGCTGTCACCGGCCCGGCAGGACGCCGCCCGCCGACTGCTGCTGCGGCTGGTGCGCGTCGGCGAGGACAACGAGGCCTCCCGGCGGCCGCGCACCACGACCGAACTGCTCGACGGGCTGCGGGACCCGGCCGCCGCACGGGCCACTCTCGACGCACTGGTGACCGCCCGTCTGCTCACGGTGGACGCCGACCGCGTCGAGATCGCGCACGAGGCGCTGCTGCGGGCGTGGCCCAGACTGCGCACCTGGGTCAGGACGACGCGCGCCGATTTGCTCCTGCATCAGCAACTGGGCGCCGCCGCCCGCGAATGGGACCGGGAGAACCGCGACCCGAGCCTGCTCTACCGAGGGGCCCGGCTGACGGCCGCCCGGGAGTGGGCAGCCGGGCCCAGCGGCCGGGACAGCGTGCCGACGCCCGTGGAGGCCGACTTCCTGCGCGCCTCCGACCGGGAGGAGGACCTACGCCGACGCCTGTCGCGGCGCCGGGTACGCCAACAGCGGACGGGTGTCGTCGTGCTGACCGTCCTGCTCGCGCTGGCCCTCCTGGCCGGCGCAACGGTCTTCCAGCAGCGCATCTCCGCCGACGAACAGCGCAGGACGGCCCTGTCGCAGGCCATGGCGGCACGCTCCGCCCAACTCGCGTTCGGGCAGCCGGAGGCCTCGATGCTGCTGGCGGAGGCCGCCTACCGCACCTCGCGGACCACCGAGGCGCGGAGTGCGTTGCTCAGCACGCAGGCCAACGCCTTCGCGGGCCGGCTCACCGGCCACCGCGGGCCGGTGAACAGCGTGGTCTTCGGCCCCGGCCGGCAGCTGGCCTCCGCGAGCTCCGACGGCACCGTACGGCTGTGGGACGTCGTCACCCGACGGGGCGCCGGGGAGCTCGTCGGCCATCACGGGCCCGTGCGGTCCGTGGCCTTCTCACCGGACGGGCGCACCCTGGCCTCGGCCGGCTCGGACGCGACGGTCCGGCTCTGGTCGGTGTCAGCCCGACGCCAGATCGCCGTTCTGAAGGGACATCAGGGACCGGTCCGCGCGGTGACCTTCTCGCCCGACGGACGTACGGTTGCCTCCGCCGGCCGGGACGCCACCGTGCGCCTGTGGGACACGCGCACCGGGCGTCAGACCGCGCGGCTGCCGGGGCACTCCGGCGACGTCCTCGCGCTGGCGTACGCCCCCGACGGCTCCCGCCTGGCCAGCGCCGGGTCCGACCGCACCGTACGGCTGTGGAATCCGCGCACCCGCCGGGCCACCGCCGTCCTGAAGGGCCACAGCGGCGACGTCCTCGCGGTGGCGTTCAGCCCCGACGGCCGTGTCCTCGCCACCGGCGGAGCGGACCGCACCGTACGGCTGTGGGACCCCGCGACCCATCGGCAGACCGCCCTTCTCACGGGCCACGACGACGACGTGAACGGGCTCGCCTTCGGACCCGGCGGCCACACGGTGGTCTCAGCGGGGGGCGACGGCACGATCGTCCGCTGGGACGTCCACACCCGCCGCCCGGTCGACTCCTTCTCAGGTCACACCGACTACGTGATGGCCGTCGCCGTCGCGGAGAAAGGCGACCTGCTGGCCACCGCCGGCTTCGACGGGACCATGGCGCTGTGGGACCTCACCGGCCACACTCTCAGCGCGTACCCGGTCAGCGAACTGTGGAAGGCCGCCTTCAGTCCGGACGGCCGGATGCTCGCCTCCGCGGCGACGGACGGCGTCGTTCAGCTCTGGGACGTGGCACGCCGCGTCCGTATCCGCACCTTGACCGGCCACAGCGGCGCGGCCTACGCCGTGGCGTTCAGTCCGGACGGCCGGTGGCTCGCATCGGCCGGTGCCGACCACACCGTACGGCTGTGGCCCGTCACGGCCGACGGGGGCGCCCCGGTCGTGCTCACCGGTCACACCCGTGCCGTGTTCGACGTGGCGTTCAGTCCGGACGGCCGATGGCTCGCCTCCGCATCCGCCGACCACACCGTACGGCTGTGGAGGGTGTCGGCCTCGGGCCGTCCGGTGAGCGCGCGGGCCACGGTGCTCGCCGGGCACACCGACTTCGTGAACTGCCTGGCCTTCAGCCCCGACAGCGCCATGGTCGTCAGCGGCAGCGACGATCTCACCCTGCGGCTCTGGGACGTCTCGCGTGCCCGCCCTGCCGCCGTCCTCACTGCGAAGGGTGGCTCGGTGCGCGCCGTGGCCTTCGCTCCCGACGGCCACACCCTTGCCAGCTCCGGCAACGACGGCGTCATCCGGGTGTGGGACGTGGCCCGGGCCCGGGTGACCGGGTTGCTCGGCCAGCATGTCGGGTCGGTGCGGGGCCTGGCCTTCAGCCCCGACGGGCGTTCCCTCGCAAGCAGCGGCAACGACCGCACCGTGCGGGTGTGGGATCTCCGGAGGCGACGGCTCGTCGCGACCCTGACCGGGCACACCCGCGCGGTGTGGAGCGTCGCCTACGCCCCGGACGGCAGGTCGGTCGCCAGCGCCGGTAACGACGGCACCGTCCGACTGTGGGATCTCGGCATCACCGACCGCGTCACGGCCTTGTGTCGTGTGGTGGGCCCCGTCGACCACGGACGTTGGCAACGGCTGCTGCCCGGATACGCGTACACGGGAACCTGCGTGGACCGGCCCGCCCGGCCGGGGGCCACGCCGTGACCGACCCTCGCGCATCAGTCCCGACGTCCGAGCGCCGAGGGCAGTTTCCCGGGGGGCGTCGGGGTGCCGTCGGCGACCTCCACGCCTGGAAGCGCGGTGTGGGAACCATCCCCTTCGTACGAGGGGAGCCGTTGTTCATGCCCGCGCTGTGGGTTCGTCGCGACGGGAACATCCCCGCGCGTGCAGGGAGCAGGTGACCGGGATCTCGGCCTCAGTGCGGGTCGTCGGGGGACCGTCGCTGGTGCTGCTCTTCTTCGATGAGGCTCGGGAGGGAAGCGATCAGCGCGGTTGGCGCGCCGGTGAGGCGGATGTCGACGCCGAGGATGCCCGGGTGGCCGGGAGGCTGCACGTACAGACGCAGCACGCTGTCGTCCAGCAGCAGGAACCCGATCAGAAAGGGGCCTCCTCATCGCCGGGGTCCGAAAGGGCCCGCAGGACGGTGAGGGCCTGCCCCTGTTCGGGTTCCGCATCAGGAGTGATCTCCTTGGGACGGAGACGGATGACGGTCATCCCCATGGCTTCGCTGACGTCGCTGCTGCCGTAGAGCTGGGTGCCGGCCAGGGCGGTGCGCAGGAAGCCTGGGATGTAGTACGGGGCGACGGTGTCGTGGGGGATCCCGTACAGGAAGGTGGCGCCGTCCCCGTCTCCTGCGTGGACGGCGATCCGGACGGCGCCCGGGGCGGGCAGGACTCCGCGCAGGCGGCAACCCTCGGCGATGGGCGCGTTGAGGTAGTACAGCAACAGGCGGGTTACGGCCGCCTGCTGCTCCCGGTCTTCGGAATCGATCACTGGTTCATCCAAGCAGGGCACTTGTTGTTCGGCCGGTTGCGGCAGAAGGCATTGATGACGCCGATCTTCTGTCCCCGGCCGGCGTCGTACCTGCCGTCCTTGGACGTGAGCGTGTATTGAACGATCACGACGTACTTGACCTGCGCGGGCCTGCTGCCGGTCCAAATGGCGACGCCGTCGAACTTCAGGCGACCTTGCCCGTGGTTGCGGTCGACGTCGACGCGCAGTGAACTCGCTTGTCGAACGGGCCTGGTTGGGCCGGATCGGGCATGGCCTGCGCGGTCGAGGAAGTACCGGACAGAAGGGCTGCGGTGGTCAGGGCTGCGGCGGCCATGGGCGGATCTTCCTCATCGCGCGATCATGACATGCAAACCACACGGTGAGGCCAGGGTCGCCAGGGAGCTGCTGGCATCCGAGCGGCCGGAACGGCTGACAGACCGGTCGCGATGCGCCGTTGAGCTGGCCGAGCAGAACCTCGTGCAGCCTCTGCCGCATGCCGGCCTCGTTCCAGCCCTGCAACGATCACCCCAACACCCCGGCGAACGTTGCCTGTTGGGGTGTTCTGGGAGGATGGGCCACATGGACGAGGAAGCCCTCCCGATTCTTCACGTCAAGGACGAGCCTGGGGCGGTCGCGTGGTGTGGCTGTCCGGGCTTCACCAAGCAGGTGAAGGGTTGCATAGTTGCACTTCTGGTTTTCCCGCTGCTGCTTGTATCCGGGTGCAAGGGCAGATATGCGGAGCAGTACGAGGAGGGCTACCGCTTCGGTCAAGGGGGACCGGCGAGGCATCTCGGCGATCCCACTTCTTTCGACAACACCGGCGCGGCAGGGGCGGAGTGCGTCGAGCACGCAGAGGCACTAGATGTGGAAACATCCCAGAACTGGATGGCAGGCTGCATCGACGGTGCTCTGGGCCGACCGGCCGCTCCACCAACATCTCGTTAGTCCCGCATCAGGCGACATCCGCCCTGTCGGCCACCTTGCTCCAGGAGATCGGCAGGCTGTGCTCGGCTGGCTTGGACTTGGCGATCTTCTCGACGCCGATCGCGTGGGGGTCGAGTTCATGCAGGTAGGCGGTGGGGCGGTCGGTCCCGCAGGCCGCGCCCCCAACGCCGTGCCGACAGGCAGGCTGTCCAGGATGCGCCGACAACGGGCTGCTCGGCGTCGATCATCTGGTTGCCGGGGGCGTCATAGTGCGGCGCCCACTCCTGGTAGACGTCGGCCGCGCTGATCGTGCCCGGACTCGCCGTGACTCCCTCGGCGTGCGCGAGGGCGGGCACATCCAGCAGGGTGCGGATCTCGATGATCCCGGCCTCGACGAACGCCCGGTCGGCTCTCCCTTCCCTGAAGCCGCGCAGCAAAGCCGAGCCCTCGGACACCACCTCCTTCGGCTCCACCGGATTTCCGGCGCCTCGAGCGTCCGTCATCGGCGGACCGGATCACCTGCCACCACCGAGGCTGTTGACCGGCCCTTTCCACTGGTGACGCCGTCGGCCGCGAGCGTCCGGCCGCTGTGGGCGGACCGGAGGCGTGGCCGATCCGAGGATGGCCATGATCCTTGTCCGGGCCAGTTGCGGGGGTATCGCGGGGCGGTCCGCCATCACCGCGCTCCTCAAGTCGGATGGCAGAGCCGTTCGAGACGTGCGCAGCCCCGGGAATCCGGTGCCCTGTGCGGTGTGGGCTGTCAGAATGGCGGGGCCGTCACGACAGGGGAACAGGCGGCTGAGGGGACGAGGTGCCTGGGGTGGAACGGACGGTGCGATGAAGCCGCTGCGCGGCAGTGATCCGCGGGCTCTGGGACCCTACCGGCTCCTGGGCCGGCTGGGACTCGGCGGGATGGGCCAGGTGTTCCTGGCCCGTGCGCAGGACGGCCGGTTCGTCGCCGTCAAGCTGATCCACCCGCACCTTGCCGAGGAGCCGGAGTTCCAGCGCAGGTTCCGGCGCGAGGTCGCCGCCGCGCGCCGGGTGTCCGGTGCCGGTACGGCTTCCGTGGTCGCCTCCGACACCGAGGCCGACACCCCTTGGTTCGCGACGGAGTTCGTGCCCGGTCCGTCACTCCAGCAGGTGGTGGACGAGTGGGGCCGGCCTCTGCCGACCGCGGCGGTGTGGCACCTGGCGCGTGGGCTCGCGGCGACCCTGGGGGTCATTCATGGCGCCGGTGTCCTGCACCGGGACCTCAAACCGTCCAATGTGCTCATCACCCTGGACGGCCCCCGGGTCATCGACTTCGGCATCGCCCGGGCCGTCGACTCCAGCGTGGCCACCCGCACGGGTGCCGTCATCGGATCGCCCGGGTTCATGTCTCCGGAACAGGCGCGAGGAGAACGACTCGGCGAGGCGAGCGACGTGTTCGGCCTCGGCGCGCTGCTGGCCTACGCCGCGACCGGCCGCGGCCCCTTCGACGGTGAGGACGACGCACCGCACGCGGTCCTTGTCCGGGTGATCTCCCAGCCGCCCCGACTCGACGGCGTCGACGGCGCACTGCGCACTCTGATGGAGCGCTGCATGGCCGCGGATCCCGAGGACCGGCCCTCCCCGGCGGAGGTCGAGGCCGAGGCGATCCGTGCCGTGGGGGCGGACCTCCCCGAAGACGGCTGGCTTCCGCCGGAACTCACCACCCGGCTGGGCCAGGAGGCGGTACGGCTGCTCGCACTGGAGGGCCCGGTCCCCACCCAGGTCGACGGATCCGCTCACGCCCTGCACCACGCGCCCACCTCGACCTCCGCCCGCGTGCCCGGCCCCGCCGCCGGGACGCCACCGGCACCGGCCTACGCACCCGTGACGCCGGTCTTCTTCCCGCCCGCGCGCACGGGCCGCCGTACCCTGGCACCGCTGCTCACCGCGCTGGGGGTCGTCCTTGCCGGAGGGATCGCCCTGTCCGTCGTGCTGATGGCGCGCGACGACGGCGACGACGAGGCGGGCAGCCCGGGCGGTACGGCGACGACGGCACCGTACGGCGACGCGGCCGGCTCCACAGCTCAGCCGGCCGCGTCGCACGCACCGTCCCGCTCGCCGTCTCCTTCCGATCCCCCCGCCGCTTCCGGGGAGACCGGAGGCCCCACGTCGGCCCCGCCCTCGCCGCAGCAGTTCGACTTCGCCGGGACATGGCGGGGGATCGTGAACCAGGCGGACGGGGCCAGTGTCTACGACGTTCGGATCGAGTACACGGGAGGAGCCCGGGGCGAGCGCGTCGCCAAGGCCGACTACCCCACGTTGGGCTGCGGCGGGTACTGGACGCTGCGGAGCCGTACGTCCGACCGTGTGAACGTCGTGGAGCACCTCACCTACGGCGCCGGAAAGTGCCTGGACGACGTGGAGATCTCCCTGACCCGGCTTCACGACGACACCGCCCGGTATCACTTCGACGACGCTGGCACAGGCGAGGGCGAACTGGCGCGCGACTGAGTGCCCCGGCGTGGCGCATGAGATCTACGTCGGCGGCGCCGGTGTCGCGCCAGGCACTGCGCTCGCCCGGGGCCGGGGTCGAGGACGTGGATGTGCTGGACGAGGCCGAACGCCACCGCTTTGCGGCAGCAGCCGCCCGGCCGGGGTCCGTCACGTACAGATGCCCGCCGGGCAGCGCACGCCCGACGGAACGGGTGGCGGCAAGCGCCAGGCGCCGGGTGCGGGTCTGTGCGGTCACGTGGACCTTCGTCTCGGTGATGCGCGGGCGTCCTGCCCGGCCACATGCTCCCCGCCACGGTCAAGCCCTGGATGCGCTCCCGCTGACGGCCAACGGGAAGCTCGACACGGCATGGCTCCCGGCGCCCGGCCTGTCGGTAGGCCCTACCGCGCCGGCCACGCCGAAACCGGGAACCGCGACCTCGCCGACCGGCTGCGGGAGATCTGGAGCGCGCCGTACGCATCGGCTGCGCACTCCGCCCCCGTGGTCTGCCGTCACTACGGCTGCGGGAACTTCACCGCCATCCGACCATCCAGGAGCCGAAGGATCGAGCGATGGGTTCGTCCTCTCCAACGAGCAGCACGACGAGTACTCGGACCGGGACACCGTGGCCATCGATGAGGCGTTCAGGCTGGTGGAGCACACGGTCAGCACGGGATCCTGGCCGGCGGACGCGCACTGGGTCGTCGATGGCTGAGACAGCGACCAGTCGACGGACCGGATGAGGACGGCGGCGAGGTGGAGCGCGGACTGACAGACGATGGCGAACTGGCCGTGTGCGGGCCCGGACTGAGGCGCCGGCCCTCGAAGAAGAACGGCCGCGCTCCCGGGGGACGGAGGCGCGGCCGCACGGTTTTCGGGGCGTCAGGTGCTTACAAGGATATGGGGCCCACGTACGTCCCGGGGTGCGTGGCACCGTTCTGGCCGACGATGCTGCTGCCGGGCCAGGGGAGCGTGACGGAGGTGGTCGCGCCGGGGAGGGTGATCGTGGCGGAGGTCGCGTCGAACTCCGTGCCCATGCCCTCCTGCCACGAGATGTAGGTGATGGCGAAGTGTGCGCTCGTGCCCGGTGTCAGGGTGACCGGGATGTGGTCGTCGTTGTTGTGCAGCAGGGACCAGGTGTCACTGCCGGCGTTCAGGTCCACGTCGGGGAAGCCCTGAAGGCTGCAGGCGGTGCCGCTGGTGTTCGTCAGGTGGACGATCACGGGAATCTGCTCACCCGGGGCGCTGTAGTGGGCCTTGCCGTCGAACGCGATACGCAGGGCTGACGTGTCGCATGCCGGCGCGGTGGGGGCCGGGGCGTCGCCCGTTCCCGCGCTGGCCGTTCCCCCGGAGGCGGCCATCCCGAGGCCGAGAGCGGCGGTGACGGTGATGGCGGCAGTGAGGTTCCGTAAACGCATGGTGTGTCTCCTTTTTTACCGTTGGTCGGTAGGTGTGATCATCAATATTGTTGAGATTTTTTGACCGCTCTGTCACAGGCATATGATCAACTGTCGACAGAAGGACTCGGCACCGATACCTCTACGTATCGACGCCAGCAGGGGCAACTGGATGCTGGCGGTGCCGAAGCGGCCGATCCAGGTACCGCTGCCTGTCGGATGGCGAAGGCGGTCGCGAGCTCCATCACGGCCAGGCCAGGCCCGGCACGGCCATATGTGTGCCGTTGATCTGCTTCATGTTCGGCACGACGGCCTGGCGCCGGTGGAGGTTTGCCCGCCGGGGTGTTGTCACCCGACCGGATACGGGGCCTGCCCGGTCAGGGGCGGGTGCTGAGGTAGCGCGGGGACGGGGCGGTCTCGACTGCGGAGATCGGCAAGGGCTAGGAGTACGCCGGGGACGAAGTCGTCCCGGGACAGGTCGCGGCCAGCCCTGCAAGCTCCGGCGCCAGGCCCTGGAGCGCTCCTCGAAGGTGGCCTTCGCGACGTACGTCCGGTCGGGCCGGGAGGGACGCGGCATGCTGCGCGTGCGCGAGGACGTCATCGTGCCGCACGCGATGCTGTGGCCTGATGAGACCCGTGACCCGGGCGAGCTGCTGCCGCCGTCGACGGAGGTGTCGGACGAGGAGATCGCCGGCGCGCTCGAGGCGATCGGGGAGGAGAAGCCCCTCCCCGAGACGCCGGAGCCGAAGATCGGACCGCCGCCGAGAAGCCGATGCCCGCGCCCACCCCGATCCGGGCCGACAGCGTCAACGGGAGCCCCGGCTCCGACAGTTGTCGCAGGGGAGGAAACCCATTGCCAAACCATTGGCAATGGCACACCGATTCGTGTGCTCACCACCAGTCATAATCCTTAGCGCGTAGACGGATTGTTTCCTGGCAACTTCGTTTGCGGAAGCCGTCGAGTCACACACCTCTTACGACTCTGGAGAGTTCTCCTCGTATGCCGGCCTCTTCCGGGCGCCACGCCCGCCCCCGCACCACCCCGCTGTTGCGCAACACCACCACCGCGGCGTCCCTCACCGCCGCCGGGATCAGCGCCGGTCTGTTGGGTGCCACTGCCGCCCAGGCCGCCACTCCCGCCGGTACCACCCCCGTCAGCAGCTACACCGTCGTCAGCGGTGACACACTGTCCGGCATCGCCGCCAAGGAGCATGTGCCGGGCGGCTGGACCGCGTTGGCCGAGGACAACCACATCGTGTCCCCCTACGTGATCCGACCTGGTGAGAAGCTCATCCTGCCCGCTGGTTCGTACATCACCAAGCCCACCGTCTCGCCCTTCCCCGTCACGGTCACCGTCGGCAAGGCCACCCAGGTCATCACCGTCAAGGCCAGTGGTTCCCACGCCACCGTCACCAGCTGGCAGAAGAGCGGCAGCAGTTGGCACCAGGTCCTCACCGCCACCGCCCGGATCGGCGCCAAGGGCATCACCAGCGGCGCGACCCGCAAACAGGGCACCGACACCACCCCCACGGGCACCTACACCATCACCCAGGGGTTCGGCGTCGGCGCCAACCCGGGTACCAAGATGCCCTACCACAAGGTGACCAATGCCGACTGGTGGGTCGAAGACCCCACGTCTGCCTATTACAACCAGATGCGGACCTCCACCCAGGGCGGCTTCCACCTCACCGAAACCGGCGACGACGGCAGTGAGCACCTGATCGAGTACCCCACCCAGTACCACAACGCCCTGGTCATCAACTACAACATGGACCCTGCGGTCAAAGGCCGCGGTGCCGGGATCTTCCTGCACGACCTCGGTCCGCAAGCCGGGCCCACGGCAGGCTGCGTGGCGCTGCCGGCCGCCGCGATGACCCAGATCATGCAATGGATCGACCCCGCCGCTCACCCCGTCATCGCCATTGGCTGACATGGCCGGACACGGCCAGGCTTTTGATTCGGTAATGCCCACGCCTTTGCGTTGAATCAATCGCGCCATTTTCTCGTCAAATCGCTTCTCTGGTCATGCAGACGGCCGAGGGGCTATTTCGGCATCGCTCGATGCCCTGATCACCACACCAAAACATGACTCATGCGAGTCCATCTCCAGGGGGTAGGCCTGCTATGGCAAAGGGAGAAACCCGACCGACCGTCAGAACCTGGAGACGTATACCCCGGTCTTCCCTCGTCCGGGGCCTCCTCGCCACCGCGGTGACCATGGCGGTCGCGGTGACGACCCTGGCCGCCGCACCCGCGGCGCACCGGCAACCCCCCGTCCCGCATCCCACCAAGCCGGTCCCGGTCCACGCGGTGACCTCGCACTACCGCAAGCCGAAGAAGCCGTCGTCCTGGCAGCCGGCGAAGGTGGTCTGGCCGACCGGTTCCGCTCGCGTCGACCCGCCCGGCGCCGGCGGGCGAGCCGGCTCCCTGCCGGTGTGGCTCAACGCGGCAGGCCACGGCGCCGACGCCTCGCACACCGCCTCGCATCGGTCCGCAAGCGGTGCGACGGTCACCGTACTGCCCCGGTCGGCCGCGAAGGCCGCCGGTGTCGACGGCGTCCTGCTGAGCGTCGTACCCGATACGAAGTCCCAGGTGCGTACGGCGCGTCTGACCGTGGACTACCGGTCGTTCGCCGACGCCTATGGCGCCGACTGGGCCTCCCGGCTGCATCTGGTCGCGCTGCCCGCCTGCGCGCTGACCACCCCGAAGGCGTCCGCATGCCGGACCCGGACGGCTCTGAGGTCCAGGAACGACGCCACCGGCGGCAGGGTCTCCGCCGATGTGTCGCTGCGCTCGTCCGCGGTCTCCGAGTCCACTCCGCAGGCTTCCGCCTCGTCGGCCCCCATGGTCTTCGCCGCGACGTCGTCGTCCGGCGGCGGTGGCGGCGGTGACTTCTCCGCCACCTCCCTCAAGCCGTCGGGTTCCTGGCAGGCGGGCGGCAGCACCGACGCCTTCGACTGGTCGTATCCGCTCAGCGCCCCCACCGTCCCGGGCGGACTCGCCCCGGGACTGAAGATCAACTACAACTCGCAGAGCGTCGACGGGCTCACCTCCTCGACCAACAACCAGGCGTCCGTGGTCGGCGACGGTTTCTCCCTGCCCGAGAACTACATCGAGCGTTCCTACCGGTCCTGCCACGACAACCCGTCGGGGACGACGAAGACCTGGGACAACTGCTGGTCCTCCGACAGCCGGTTGACACTGTCGCTCAACGGGTCGACCACCCTCCTCGTCAAGGACGACAGCACCGGGACCTACCGCGCCCAGGGCGACGCCGACGAGCGGGTCCAATACCTGACCGGCGCGTCCAACGGCGCCCAGAACGGTGAGTACTTCCGCGTCACCACCCCTGACGGCACCCAGTACACCTTCGGCCTCAACCATCTGCCCGGGTACGCCAGCGGTGACGCGGCCACCAACTCGGTGCTGACCGAGCCGGTCTACGCCACCGCTTCCGGGCAGCCGTGCTACAACGCCACCTTCTCCTCCTCCTGGTGCCAGCAGGGCTACCGGTGGATGCTTGACTACGTCAAGGACACCCACGGCGATGTGATGTCGTCCTTCTACACCGACGACACCAACTACTACGCCCGGGATCTGGGCAGCACCGCCAACACGTCCTACCTTCGCGACGCCCGGCTGACGAAGATCCAGTACGGCCAGCGTGACGGCTCGGTGTACACCACCAGCCCCGCGGCCCAGATCAACTTCACCTACAACGGCCGCTGCAAGACCACCTCGACCGGCTGCGCGGTCTCCGGACTGTCCTCCTCCACGGCCTCGAACTGGCCGGACGTCCCCTACGACCTGAACTGCGCCAGCGGCGCCGCCTGCACCGCGCAGTCGCCGTCCTTCTGGTCCGAGTACGAGCTGACCGGCGTCCAGACGCAGGAACTGGTCGGAACGACCGAGACCAATGTGGACTCCTGGGCGTTCACCTACGCCTTCCCGGCCACCGGTGACGCCACCACCCCCTCGCTGTGGCTGTCGTCCATCGTGCGCACCGGGCAGGACACCAGCGCCGGAGGATCGTCCGGCTCACTCGCCATGGCACCGGTCACCTTCTCCGGCACACCGCTGTCCAACCGCGTCGACCTGACGGACGGTTACGCGCCCATCACCCGCTACCGGTTGAACACCATCACCACCGAGACCGGCGAGATCATCAGCGTCGGGTACTCGGCGCCCGCGTGCGGCAGTGCGATCCCCAGTGACGACAGCCAGAACACC
The DNA here is from genome assembly GCF_040630255.1 of Streptomyces sp. NPDC005820. Lineage (NCBI taxonomy): Bacteria > Bacillati > Actinomycetota > Actinomycetes > Kitasatosporales > Streptomycetaceae > Streptomyces > Streptomyces sp. NPDC005820. The sequence continues at coordinate 26,664 of NZ_JBEXXE010000038.1, read as the reverse complement.
TCGCTGTGCTTCCCGTCGTACTGGACGCCCAGCGGACTCACCGCCCCCATCAAGGACTGGTTCAACAAGTACATCGTCACCACCGTCACCCAGCAGGACCCGACCGGCGGCGGCGTCGCCGACGACACGGTCACCACCTACACCCCCGTGGGCAGCCCCGCCTGGCACTACGACGACAACCCACTGACCCCCTCGGATCAGCGCACCTGGAACGAGTGGCGTGGGTACCAGGGGATGAAGGTCTCCACAGGCACCGCCCCGGACCCGAGGACGGAGACCGACTACACCTACTTCCGCGGCATGGACGGCGACACCCTCCCGGGCGGCGCCACGCGCTCGGCGAGCGTCACCGACTCGCGCGGGGACACCGCGGTCCCGGACTCCGACCAGTACGCCGGACTGACGTACGAGACGATCCTCTACAACGGATGGAACTCGGGCAAGGTCGTCAACGACACCGTCACCGACCCCTGGTCCTCCCCGGCCACCGCCACGCACACCCTCAGCGGCGGCCTGCCCGCCCAGAAGGCGTACCTCACGGGCACCGCGCGCACCCGGGTCTACACACCGCTCGCGTCGGGCGCCACCCGCGAGACGGAGACCGACAGCACCCATGACTCCGACGGCCGGGTGACCGGCACCGACGACAAGGGCGACGTCTCCACCACCTCGGACGACATCTGCACCAGGACGACCTACGCCGACAACACCTCCGCGTGGATCCTCGACACCCCCGACGAGACCGACACCGTCTCCGCCGACTGCGCCGACACCCCTTCGCTTCCCGGTGACGCCGTGTCGGACAAGCGGATCTTCTACGACGGCTCGACCACGTTCGGGGCCGCCCCGACCGTCGGCGATCCGACGACGACCCAGCAGGTGACCTCCTACAGCGGCTCGACACCGACCTGGTCGACGATGTCCGCGCTGACCGTCGACGAGTACGGCCGCACCCTGTCCAGCAGCGACCCCGACCAGCGCACCACCCACGTCGCCTACACGCCGGCCACCGGCGCCTCGCCCACCTCCGTCACCACCACCGACCCCCTCACCCACACCGTCACCGAGACCCTCGACCCGCTGCGCGGCCTGGAACTGAGCCAGACCGACGCGGCCGGCTACGTCACCAAGGCGCAGTACGACGCCCTCGGCCGCACCACCGCGGTCTTCCGGCCCGGCATCACCGCCGCGAGCACCAAGTACACCTACGCCCTCGCGCAGTCCTCGCCCAGCGTGGTGTCCACCCAGACGCTCAACGACGACGGCAGCTACGCCGTCAGTGAGTCGCTCTACGACTCCTTCCTGCGCCTGCGCGAGACCCAGACCGCCACGGTCGACGGCGGACGGACCATCACCGACACCGTCTACAACACCGACGGATGGGTCGCCAAGACCACCAACCCCTACTACACCACGGGCGCTCCGGGTGCCACGCTCGTCCAGGCCCAGGACGGCCAGATCCCGTCGGAGACCGGCTTCACCTACGACGGAGCGGGTCGCAAGACCCTCGCCACCGCCTACGCGCTGGGCACCGAGACCTGGCACACCACCACGATCTTCGGCGGGAACTTCACCACCACCGTCCCGCCGGCCGGAGGCGTCGCAGAGTCCCGGCTCACCGACGCCCGCGGGCACGACACCGACCTCTACCAGTACCACTCCGGCGTCCCGGCCGACCCGGTGAACGACCCCGGCGGCGACTACGCGGACACCCACTACACCTACAACCCCGACGGATCGAAGTCCGGCGAGACCGACCCGGCCGGGAACACCTGGAGCTGGCACTACAACCTGCTCGGCGACCAGACCTCCGCGAGCGACCCGGACGCCGGCACGTCGAGCGCGACGTACGACAACGCCGGACAGGTCCTCACCACCACCGACTCCCGCTCCAGGACGACCAGCTACTCCTACGACGCGGGCGGACGCAAGACGGCCGCTTACGACACCACGGGCGGCGCCACCCCCTCCACGAGCGACCAGATCGCGGCGTGGACGTACGACACCCTGAAGAAGGGCCTGCTCACCTCCTCGACCTCCTACCAGCTCGGCACCTCCAGTCCCACGGTGACCAACGCCGTCCTCGCCTACACCAGCCTGGGCGAGGCGGCCGCCACCCGCACCACCCTCGCCAACCTCCCGGCCGACGAGGCCGCACTCGCCCCCTCCGGCGGGTACACCACCTCGTACACCTACAAGACCACCGGCACCCCGGCCACCCAGCAGGACGCCGCGGCCGGCGGACTGCCCGCCGAGACCATCGCGACCGGATACGACCAGTACGGCGACCCCACCAGCCTGGCCAGTACCGGCACCACCGCCTGGACCTACGTCAACTCCGTCGGCTACGACGAGTACGGCCACCCGCTCCAGTACTCCATGGGCCCGAGCACCGGCTGGGTCGACCTCACCCTGCAGTACGACCCGCAGACCGGCCAGCCCACCGACGCCAGGACCACCGACTCCAGCAGCTCCACCGTCGTCGACGACATCTCCTACAAGTGGTCCGACAACGACCTCTCCAAGGGCACGGGCCTGCTCGCCTCGGTGACCGACGCGCAGAACGGCGGCGCCACCTCCGACACCCAGTGCTACGCCTACGACTGGAACGTCCGGCTGTCCGCCGCCTGGACCGCGACCGACCACTGCGCCACCGCCCCGTCGGCCGGGAGCAGCTCCATGGTCGGCGGACCCGACCCCTACTGGGAGAGCTGGACCTACCGCGCCGACGGCGGCCGCCTGACCGAGACCGACCACGACACCGGCGGCGACACCACCCACGACACCACCACCACGTACGCCTACCCGCCGGCCGGCTCGGCCACCGACCAGCCGCACACCGTCACCTCCACCACAGCCACCGGCCCCGGTGCCACGGCGAACACCGCCTCCTACACCTACGACAGCGCGGGTGACACCACCACCGTCAGCGGCGGAACCCTCGGCAACCAGACCCTGACCTGGAACGACCAGGACAAACTGGCCACCGACACCACCTCCGCCGGCAGCACCGGCTATCTCTACGACGCCGACGGCAACCTCGTGCTGCGCACCGGCCCCGGCCGGGCCAGCCTCTACCTCGACGACGAAGAGATCATCGAGAACACCGGCACCCACACCCTCAGCGGCACCCGGTACTACACCATTGGCAGTACCACCGTCGCGGCCCGCAGCAGCAGCGGTGACATCCAGTACCTGATCCCCGACCGCCAGGGAACCGACACCCTCTCCATCGACTACCAGACGCAGGCCGTCACCCGCAGGCAGTACCTCCCGTTCGGCCAGGTCCGCGGCACCGCGCCCAGCTCCTGGCTCGGGGACAAGGGCTATGTCGGCGGAATCTCCGACGCCGGCACCGGCCTCGAGAACCTCGGCGCCCGGGAGTACGACGCGCAGACCGGTCGCTTCGTCTCCCTCGACCCCGTCCTCGAGTCCTCGGACCCCACGCAGATCTCCGGCTACGACTACAGCGGGAACGATCCGGTCACCGGCAGCGACCCCACCGGAGCCAGCTGGTTCAGCTCCATCAGCAACGCCGTCTCCGGCTTCGCCCAGACCGCCAACGACGTCATGCAGCGCACCGACTGGGCCCAGGCGGCCCTCGGAGTCGGCGAACTGATCCTGGGCGCGGCGGCCGACACGGGCGGAACGGCCCTCATGGCGACGGGCATCGGCGCCCCGCTCGGCGCGGCGCTCGACGTCGCCGGCACCGGACTGGCCATCTCCGGCACCGCTACGGCCATCGGGGCGGTGGCGGGCCCGAACATCGCCTACGCGGTGCAGGACGGCGACGGCGGTGGCGGCGGCGGCGGGGACCCCACGCACGAGACCGCGTCCAGCACCAGGGACGACGCCGCGGCAGCACTCCGTGACGAACACAGGGGTTCCAAGAAGCAGGAGCTGCTGACCGAGGAGAACTCCTACAAGGCACTGGAGGGCGGGCCGGAGGACACGACGGCGGAGATCAATCCGGAGAGGAAGGGAAAGAACGAGCAGGGGCAGTTGAATCCGGACCTCAAGCTCCTGGACCGGCAGGGGAACGTCGCCGGCTACCGCGAGGTCAAGACGATCGAGAACCCCAACCAGAATGCCTTCATGAGGCAGCTGTCGAAGGGCGCCAGCCAGCTCAAGGCCATGAAGGCGAAGATCAACGAGATCTTCTTCCAGGTGCCCAAGACAACGGATGCCTACAAGTTCCTGCGGGCCTGGCAACAGCAACCGGGCCGGAACCTCTCGAGCTGGCGCGGATACACCGTCCGTATCGTGGACGACACCGGAGAGGAACTCGGCACCTACGACCTCGGGGATTCCGGTCTCCATGACCTGAGCAAGGGCGGCGGAGGCGGAGGGGACTCCGGCCCTTCGGACGCGGAGCGGCAGGGGTTGCTGAACAAGGAGAGGGCGATGGAGGCCGAGGGTTTCTGAGCGACGTCGGCCGGTAGGGGGCACCGTACGGTGCCCCCTACCCGTACGCTCGGTCAGCCGCGGGCGTCAACACAGGTGATCGGCCCGGCGGGCAGTTCAACGCCGGGGGAGTGGAGAAAGACATGCAGTATCCCGTTGACATCGTGTGCTACCGGTGCGCGATCGTGCTGCCCGTGCTCGACACTCCGGTCGGGCGTGCGGCCTGGTGGAGGTTCATGGAGGAGCACGCCTACCACCCGGTCGAGATCCTGTGGGAGCACTCCGAGGCCTGGGAGCGGATCGACATCGACTTCATCCAGGTGGACAGCGACATCAGCAGCGATCCCTCGCTCGCCGAGTACGCGAGCGACGACTGGACGGGCCGCCCGCTGGCTCTGCATCCCCGGCCGGTTGCCCGCGCGGTGGCCGCGATCGTGACACGGGTGGAGGAAGCCTTCGGCGCCCGTGAGTGGCAGGCCGCACCGGGCGACGCCGTCGTGGCCGAGTGGATCCTGGAAGTCATGGACTTCGCCCCACCGCCCGGGGCGGTGGTCGACGCGGCGGCTGTCCGTGCCCGCGTGGCCGCCGTGGAAGCGGCGCGGGAGAGGCTTCACCAGGCCGCGGCCGAACCGGTCGGCGAGCACTTCGGTGCTCTGCTGAAGGAGCTCCTGCATACCCTGCCTTCCGCCGTGGAGCTGCCCGTTCAGGAGCTGATCGCCGAGAGCGGTCCGCCGGCCTCCCCCCGGCTGTGGGACGTCGAGCGGGCGCTGCGACTGACCCAGCATTTGCTCAACCACATCTCCATCCGGTAGCCGGAGCACGGACGACGGAGGGGGCGGCCCGGGTGTGGGCCGCCCCCTCCGCGTTTCTGCGCAGATCAGGGAATCTGCTGGTACAGCGCCGTGATCTGGTTGGCGCTCAGGGTGTAGTTCCAGGCCTGCACGTCACTGACCGAGCCGGGCAGGTAGTCGGTCCGGTCGCCGTCGTAGAGCGCACGTCCGACGGTGAAGGAGCCGGTGCTGCTCCAGGGCGTGACTCCTGTCGTGGTGGCGGCGAGGGCGCCGTTGACGTAGAGGCGTCCGGTGCGGGTGGCGGCGTTGTACGTGCCGACGAGGTGGGTCCAGGTTCCCGCGGTGGCTCCGGCCGCATAGGCCCCGTGTGAGGTGGGGTCGGCCACGTCGCTGTCGGTGAAGGTCATCGACCAGGCGGGCTTGTTCTGGGCCGAGTAGTCGTACTTGAGGAAGAAGGCGCTGTCCTCGGTTCCGTCCTGGGCGGCGACCGTGACGTTGTGGGTCGGCAGCGATGCCAGGTTCACCCACGCGGAGACCGAATAGCTGCCCGTGGTGTCGAGCACCTGGGCGCCGCTCGTGGCGTCGCCGCTCGTGCCGTCCAGGGTCAGGACGGTGCCCCGGGTGGCGTCGGTCGTCCAGGTCGTCGTGCCGTCGAGGGTGAGCGGACTGTTGCCCAGGCCGGGATTGGCCAGGTTGGCGTTGAGGGTGTTCAGGGAGTCGGTCGCCGCGGTGTCGGTGGCCACCGGCATCCCGGTGCCGTCGTCGAGGTTCCAGGTGTCCTGGGGCGACAGCAGTGCGGTGGCCAGTGCGCCGAAGGCGGGGTCGGTGAGGTTGACGTGGTCGCCGTAGTCGGCACCGGAGGCGAGTCGCTCCTCGCCGTTGCTGTCGGGAGCGGGGTCGGCGACGGCGGCGTCGAAGTCGGCGAAGTACGTGGCCGGAGTGGCCCACGGGTTGCCGAGGTTCATTCCGCCGAGGAAGGCGTTGACGTCGGTGCGGTAGCCGTCGACCGTACTGGTGCACGGGTCGTCGGGTGTCGCGCCGTCGCCGGTGAAGCCGTCGCAGGGGGTGAGGGAGGTGAGGACGACGTTGATGCCCCAGGCCTGCAGTTGCTGTACGAGGGCGGTGTAGCCGTTGCCCTCCAGTTCGTCGCTGGTGCTGCCGGCGAGCAGGTCTTCCAGACCTTCGTCGACGATGACGGTGTTGATACCGGGCTGGTCGAGGATGTCGCGGTCGATGCGGGACAGGGCGGCCGGTCCGCCGATGGCCGAGCCGTTGTACGTCTCGGGATTGTCGGTCATCAGCTGGTTCGACTCGATCCCTTCGGCGAGCACACCGTAGGGCGTCGCGGCCGTGGGCTCGGCAGCGGTCAGTGTGTCGGAGACGCGGTAGCCGTTGGAGTTCGGCAGCGTGGTGTCCGGCTGGAACGGGTCGAGCAGATGGTCGCCGAGCACTGCCTCGGTGGGTACGTTCGCGGACGTCACGTCGAGGTCCGTGACCAGGTCCGTGAAGTTGCCGTAGGCGGCGGCGGTGGTGGTGAACGGCGTTCCGGTGGTGTCGGTGGTCAGGTCTCCCGATCCGACGGAGCTGACGTACTCGTAGGAGCCGCTGGCATAGGAGTGCTGGACTAGATAGGGGACGGAGTTGGTGAGGTCGTAGGAGACCAGCAGGTACTGATTCGCGGCGACGTTGAAGCCGATCGGGTCGCTGTACACCATGCCGCCCTCGGGCACGGTGACCGACTGGCTGCCGCCGAACTTCAGCGTGGTGATCGTGCCGGTGGGTACCGCCGAGGGGGACGAGGCGTTGGAGCTGAGCGCGATCGTGGCGTGCCCGATGGACAGCTTGCTGGTTCCCAGGCCGTTGTCCAGCTTGATGCGCACCGTGCTGCCGGACAGGGACGGCTTGAGCGCGATCCGGAAGGACTGGTTGGAGAAGTTGCCGCTGAGGAAGTCGTAGTTGCCCTCGTTGGGGTTGGCCCAGGCGCCGGTCCAGGACTGGCCGGAAGCCGCGCCGGCGTAGGCGCCGTTCGCCTCCGGGGTGCCCGCCGTGGTGTTGCGGGTGCCCATGCCGAAGATGTGCAGGGCCTGCTCGTGCGGGCCGGTGCCGGTGGAGATGTCGGGCAGGGTGACCGAGGAGACGGTCTTGGCCGGGTCGAGGGGGACGGAGAAGGCGTAGAGGCGCCGGGCGGCGGTGGTCTGGCCGCTCGCCGCGTTCTTGTGCGGCAGTACGACGGCGGCGATGGGGTTCACCGCGGAGGTCCAGTCGGGAACGGTCAGGTCGTACGTGGTGCTGGTGCCGTCCGCGTAGGTGACGGTGCCCGTTCCGGGGCAGGCCCCGACCGGCGTGGTCCCGGTGAAGCAGTAGCTGCCCGTGACCGATGTCCCGTCGGGCACGTACGGGGCCGTGGAGTCGCCCGCTATCGAGCCGGGACTCGACAGGCCGGAACCCGTGGAGGTGCCGACGAACACCAGGGCGCTGCCGGAACCGCTGTAGGTGATGGTCTGGTTGCCGGCCAGGACGTTGTCCTTCTGGCCGGAGCCGAAGGCGGGCAGGGTGACGGTGGCGCCGTCGACGGTGACCTTGCCGCCGCTGGTCCATCCGGCGCCCGCCATGTCGGTCGCCGACAGGCTGTTGCCGGAGCCGTCCAGGTCCGCGAGCCCCATGTTGCTGTCGGAACTGATGCCGACGTTGTCGAAGCAGGCGCTCAGACTGGCGCAGGTGGTGGCGGTGTGCCCGGCGGCGATGAACGGGTAGGCGAACTCGCCCGAGTCGTCACCGGCGCCGTCGACCGAGTACACGTACAGCGTGTGGGGGCCGGGCGAGGGCGGAGTGATCGAGACGGTCGCGCTGTTGGTCGTCGTGGTGACGTACTGGCCGCTCGGCGGGTTGCTGGTGGCCGGCGGGACGTCGAGGTGGTAGACGAACTTGGTCGCGGTCGTACCGGCGCCCTTGAGGTCGAACTTGCCGACGGTCCCCGCGCTCGCTCCGACCACGCCGTCATTCTGATCGGTGTTCGGATACAGGCTGTTCTCCGACGTCACCGTCGGGGTGTCCGGCGCGGTGGGCTCGGCCGTGAAATGACAGGTGGGGGACTGGGTGTAGGAGGTACTGGCCATCCCGTCGCTGACCTTGACGTCCCAGTCCACGATCTTGCCGTTGGCGAGCCCGGAGATGAAGGACGACGGCAGCGGCACGCTCGCGTAGGCGTTGCTGGAGAGGTTGTCGCCGCTGACGAGAGTGGACTTGGTGGTGGACCCGTCGACCCAGTACTGGAAGGTCGCCTGGAGCTTGTCCGCGTTGGGGTCGGAGATCTTGGCCTTCAGCACTGGCGGCGTGGAGGCGATGGTCTTGCCCATGTACGGGTAGTACGGACCGGTGGTGTCGCACGCCGCGTCGTCCGCGCCGGAGACCGCCGACATGGTGCCCGCCGTCGGGGCGCTCGGCGGGTTGTCGAAGAAGATCTGCAGCGTGGGATTGTGCGAGAAGCGCTTGAAACCGAGGTCGTTGTGGTTGGACTCCATCGAGTCCTCGCTCAGCGTCGCCGTGAAGCTGCTCGAATGCCCGCTGGCCGCGCTCTTGATCGGAGTCAGGACGTTGAGGCCGTTGCTGACCGAGCCGTTCGACGGGCAGTACGTCGGGTTGTAGGCCGGACCGAAGCTCGCGGAGGTGGAGTAACTGTTGTAGCCGGGTCGGTTGCTCCAGTCGGTACCCGAACCGATGCCCTTCGACCAGTGAAGATTTACCGTCGCGGAGGTGGAGCACGAAGCGGAGTAGACGGCGGTGGCGTCCACTTCGGCACTGCTGATGGTCGCCCCCCAGATGGTCTTGGACAGCGACCACTGGTAGATCGCGTGCTCGTCACCGGTGTTGCAGTAGCCCTCCGGCCATCCGTTGTAGCCGACACCGAGGTTGCCGTTGTCCGCGAGGGCGGTCGTCTTGTTGTAGAACGACGTGCCCGGGCAGCCCTGCTTCACCTCGTCGAAGGCCGGGCTGGTGTAGTCGACGGGGTGCCAGTTGACGGACGGGTCCACGTAGACGGGCCACACGGTCGAACGGGCGGCGAGCATACGGGCGTCCGGCACCAGCGTCAGCGCCCTGGAGGTCACCTTGGCACGGACGGGCGCGACACGGGCCGCGAGCCCGGGGTGGCCGGCGTCCGAGGCGTCGGCCGCGACCCTCGCACCGGCGGGCATGCGAGAGGCGGGCAGGGTGCGGTTGGAGTCCCACTGCAAAGGGGCAGGCGCGTCGGCGACCACGTGACCCTGACGGTCGGTCACCACCAGGGTGCCGCCGGCGTTCTCGGTCATCCGGCCGCCCCGCACGTTCGCGCCCAGCCGCAGCGAGGAAAGCGCCGCGTTCTTCGCTGCGTGCGCGGAGTGCACGACCAGGGTGTCGCTCAGACCGCCGGCCGGGGTCGCAGAGACGACCAGGTCCACGCCGGGCATCACGGAGCGGTAGGTCGCGCTCTCTTCGGAGATCACCGGAGTGGGCAACCTCGTCGGCCAGGACAAGGACAGGGACACCCCGCCCGAACGGGTCACCGCCAGCGGGCCGTTGCCGCCGCCGGAGAAGGAGACCCGTCCGTAGGCCGTGGCTCTGGGGGCCCATGTGCCGTCGGCCCGGCGGCGCAGGCGCAGGTCCACGGGAGCCCATCGGCCGGCCTGTTCGACCCGTACGGGGATCGGGTTGGAGGAGAGTCCGAACTTTCCCGAGGGCAGGGCTTCGACGACTTCGGTCGGCGTGGTCAGCGCGTCGACGGCAACGGGCTTGCCGGTCCGCACCGCCCGGACCGCCGCCGCCTGCATCGCTGCCTGCTCGGCCGGGGTCGCACCGTAGCCGCTGGGCAGCGGGACCAGGTTCTTCGCCTTGGGGGCGGTCTTGCCCAGCGGTTCGCCGGAGCCCGTCGAACTCCTCGTATGCGGGCTCGGTGCGGTGGCCTGGGCCGGAGTGAGGCCCAGGACGCCGAGGCCCAGGGCCAGCAGCCCGGTCACGGCGACTCGGCACCAGCCTGAGCGCCGACCGGCGCGGGGTATGTGCATGAGTGGAGACTCTCCAAGTCGACACCGGAACACCGGCTGAGTCAAAGGATGGGGAGCGGTCGAGGAACACCTGACGCGCCCTCGCCGCTGTGAAGATTCTGTCCAGCCTCGGCGACTCCGCCGGGCATGCCCATACCAAATCTGAGCAAGGGGATCTCTAATCCGGGCAAGGGAATCCCTAAGCGGGACTGTTAAACGTCGGCACTGTCCGCAATCGGTGATGACGAAGCATGAGCGGTGTCGTGGGGATTGGTGTGGTGTGGTGTGGTGTGGTGTGGTGTGGTGTGGTGTGGGACGTCAACTCCTCTGCACAGAAGGTGTTTTGAGGATGGGCGGCGCTGGTTGTCGAGGACGCGGTGGACGAGGGCGAGATGAGCGTCCGGTGGCCGATGTTCCGCTGGACGGCCACCGGGTGGTGGTGCAGGTGCGGTGCCGACCGTTGGATCGGTACCAACGCCAATACGACCCGTCTGGCCGGCCAACTCGGCCAGATGGGAGCGGCCTGCTTTGCCCTTGCCCTCCTACCCTCGACATGGCCTTGTGGCGCCGCTGCCGCGCTGGAACTCCGGTTGGACCGGGGCTGGTTCACCACTCGGATGCGGCGAGTCAGGGCGAAATCAACTGGTCGTCGCAACACCTTCTGATCACGGAGGTGTGCAATGGGACGACCGAGGAAGCAGATGCCGCAGGCGCCACCGGGTGCGCGGCGGCAGTGGGCTGCGGACCGAGCGATGCGGCCGCCGATGCGCTCGCCGGGCCGGCCTGAGCTATCGCGTGCTGTGCAACGGGAGTTCTGGCGTCTGATCGCATCCGGGGTCACCTCGGTCCAGGCCGCCGAGGGGGTCGGCGTGTCGGCACCGGTCGGGATTCGATGGTTCCGACACGCTGGCGGGATGGCGCCGCTGAGTCTGGACGAGCCCTCGGGCCGCTACCTGTCGTTCGTCGAACGCGAGGAGATCGCCTTGCTCAGGGCCCGGGACAAGGGCGTGCGTGAGATCGCCCGCACGCTCGGGCGCGACCCGGGAACGATCTCTCGCGAGCTGCGTCGCAACGCCGCGACCAGGGGCGGCAAGCCGGTCTACCGCGCCGTGGTGGCCCAGTGGAAGGCGCAGCAGGCCGCGAAGCGCCCGAAGACGGCCAAGCTCGTGGGCAACGACCGTTTGCGTCAGTACGTGCAGGACCGACTCGCCGGTGACGTGCGCCGCCCCGACGGCACGATCGTTCCAGGTCCTGCAACGCCGCCGTGGAAGGGCCTGAACAAGCCCCATCGCCAGGACAGACGGTGGTCAACGGCATGGAGCCCGGAGCAGATCGCCTGCCGGCTGCGGGTCGACTTCCCTGATGATGAGTCCATGCGCATCAGCCATGAAGCGATCTACCAGTCGCTGTTCATCGAGGGTCGAGGCGCGCTCAAGCGCGAGCTGGTCACGTGCTTGCGCACGGGCCGTGCACTGCGGGAGCCAACGGCGCGGTCCCGGAACAAACCGCAGGGCCACGTCACCGCTGACGTCGTTCTCAGCGAGCGCCCGGCCGAGGCCGACGACCGTGCTGTCCCTGGCCATTGGGAGGGCGACCTGATCATCGGGACGGGCAGGTCGGCCATCGGCACGCTCGTCGAGCGCAGCAGCAGGTCCACGCTCCTGGTCCATCTGCCGCGGCTGGAGGGCTGGGGCGAGAAACCGTACCTCAAGAACGGGCCCTCGCTCGGCGGATACGGGGCCGCCGCGATGAACGCGGCACTGACGGAAGCGATGACCAAATTGCCCGGGCAACTACGCAAGACCCTCACCTGGGACCGCGGGAAGGAGCTCTCCGGTCACGCCCAGTTCGCCATGGAGAGCGGGACGCGGGTGTTCTTCGCTGACCCGCACTCGCCCTGGCAGCGACCGACGAACGAGAACACCAACGGGCTGCTGCGACAGTACTTTCCGAAAGGCACAGACCTGTCCCGGTGGTCCGCCGAAGACCTCGAAGCCGTCGCATACGCACTCAACAACCGGCCCCGCAAGATCCTCGGCTGGAAGACCCCCGCCGAAGTCTTCGGAGAACAACTACGCTCACTTCAACAACCCGGTGTTGCATCGACCGATTGAACTCGCCCAGTACACGTCGTTCGCTTTCACTGACCATCTCCCCGAGGCCGACATCGACGCCTCGATCGGGACCCTCGGCGATCGGTGCGGGCCTTCATCCGGCATGCCGATGCGCTGCCGTGGCATTGGACGCCGCAGCACGTCGACGCACGGCTTGGCCACCGGCCGCATCCCGCTCACCCACGACGCGCTACATCAAGAGACACCCTGGCGGACTGTCACTCACCTCCGTGACTTGCTGATGGACAGCGGCGTCCTGCCGCGAGTCGACCGGCAGCTCTTGGGCACCAAGTGGCGCCTGCGGGCCAGGGCGGAGAAGGGACGCTGGGAGTCGAAGACATCACCGACGACGGGACCACCCGTCACCGTCCAACTGGGAGACCCGTTGTCCCCGCTGCCGACGCCCGTCGCCGACGTGATGCGGGCCTGCATCCGGTCCCGCCAGCACCTGCCCTACGCCAGCAGCAGAAGCGCACAGTGGCTCTTTCCCGGCCGCCGGCCCGGACAGCCGATGAACCCGGTCAGACTCCAGGTCCACCTGCGTGAGATCGGCGTTCCGCCACAGCGCGGCAGGACCTCCGCGATCCGCCGGCTCGTCCTCCAAGCCCCGGCACCCGTCATCGCGAAGGCGCTGCATTACCACGACAGGACCACCACCGGCTGGTCACCGAATCCGGAGGAACCTGGAGCCGATGTGCGCCCGGCAACCACAGCCGCCGACAGGAGCGACGTGGCTGCTCCGGTGGGCCCAGCTTCTGTGGCGGCCCGATGTCAGTACCGGGTGGCATGCTCTGCCGCCATGAACAAACAGCAGTTCTGGCAGCTCATTGAGGCAGCCCGCAATCAGGCGTCCAACCCGAACGACGGCGAAGATGTCGCCCGCCGGGCAACCTCGCAGCTGGCCATGCACCCGGCCGAGGAGATCATCGCCGCTCAGCAGGTGCTGTGGGACCTGATGGCAGACTCCTACACGAACCCTCTGTGGGCCGCTGCCTACGTGATCAACGGTGGATGCTCCGACGACGGCTTCGACTACTTCCGTGGCTGGTTGATCGCGCAGGGGCGCGAGGCCTTCGAGGGGATAGTCGCTGATCCCGATGCCCTGGCAGAACTGCCCGTCGTGCGTGCGTCAGCGGCCGACGGACTCGATCTCGAGTGCGAGGAAGCGCTAAGTATCGTCTGGAACGCACACATCATGGCGACCGGCGAACAACTCCCTGACGATGCGTTCACCATCCGGTACCCGGAGCTGGATCCCACCTGGAACTTCGATTTCGACGACCACAGCGAACTGACTCGCCGACTGCCCCGCTTGGCAGCTCTCTATCTGGAGTAACCGGAAGCTCGCAGTTACAAGGCGAGGTCAAACAGCGGAGGGGGTATCCGCTGACGAACGACACCCCGAGCACGGGATGGCCGCTTTCAACGAGCCCCATCTACCCCGACGCGTTCCGCGAATTCGCCGATGGGCATCTATCTTCCGCTTGGCCGGCATCAAGGCGATGTCGATGTCGATGTCGACGGCGATCGGCATCAGATCACCTCGTCCAGCTCGGCCTGCATCTGCACCGCTTCGACGTCGCGGGCGACGGCCTGGGCGAGCAGCATCCGCAGCACGAGCACGATGAGTGCGACCCCCAGGATGGCCAGGCCGATCCCGCCCATGATGACGGTGACGCCCGGGTCGTCCCGCTGGCCCGGCGCATTGACGGCCGTGACCGTGAACCATACGAGGGCGGCCGCCACGATGGCGCCGATCACGCCGTCCACGTACCGGAAGGCGGCGTGGGAGAACACGGTTCCGCGTCGCACCATCGTCACCAGGCGCCATACGCAGACCAGGGCGACCTGGGCCGACACCATGCCCAGGATCGTGATGAGGCGCAGCGCTGTCAGCGGGAGCGTTCCGTCCTCAGGGTCGTTCCCGCTGACCAATGTCCACACCATCAATGCCTGCACGAACACGGTGCCGGCGAGCACCACCACGAGCACGGCGCGCAGCGCACGCACAGTCAGCTTTCCCATGGCTCATCCTTCTATCTAATCGTGAGGGAAAACTATCGATATTCGATAGGTTGTGCAAGGGTGGGACGGAAGGTGTTCTTGTCGAAGTCAGCCTCACCTGAACACGTTCAGACGCCGCCCGACGATGCCGAAGCCCTGGGTCCGACACGTAGCCGGGGGAGCTGTCTGGCTTTGGGAACTTGCTCTGCGGCGTCTGTATCAGGGGGGCAGCCGCGAGCCGCGAGCCTGGCCTCTGGAACGGAACAGATGGGAGCGACGTTGTTGTCGCCCATCCGGGGTGCGAGGTGCTGCATCGCCGGAGAGGCCTGAGCCGATGTACCCGGCTGAGGTGGACCAGCCGCCGCTGCCGTTGCCGGGGTGCAGCCACAGGCTGCCGGTGGCGTCGGCGGCGACCACGTCCATCTTGGCGTCGCCGTTGTCGTCGGCGACGTCGGTGAAGCTGTACGAGGCCTTGGGAGGGGCGACGTTGGCCATGGTGGCGACGTACGCGCTGGTGAGCGCGGCACCGCCCCAGACCCGGGTGGCGAGGTAGAACGACCATTTCCCCGGCATCAGTGTCCGGCCCCACGCCCCCCTGCCTGCCTCGTACGCGGCATCTTCTGACGTCAGCGGCGCCGAGGTGACAGTGCTCGCAGCGACCGGTCTGGCCGCGCCCTGTCCGTCCGTGATGATGTGCTGGGCCCACCGGGGGAGGGGGGAGTCGGCCGATATCGCCGTCCACGGCCGGGGCCGGCAGGGTGGGCGGGATCGCCGGGGCCGGGGCGTTGCCGGTGCCGCCGGGGCACTCGGTGCGGCGGGCGCTGCCGGAACGACGGCGGCGGACGGGGTGGCTTCGGGCATGAGAGGCCTCGGCCAGTGTCGGGACAAGCGCGCCTGGCGCTCCGTACGGGTCTGCAAAGGCCCCCTGCGCCTGACAGGGCGCTGGGGGCGCTCGCATTGTGACTCGCGTCGCGCGGTCCGGGCCGGCAACAACGTCGCTTCTGTGCGCCGGTCAAGTGCGTCGGGCGCCGTGGGGTAGCGGCTTGGCGGCGAGTACGCTCCTGCCTACTCAGGAGACATGGATGGATTCGCCGTTTTCATCATCGTCGTCGCCATCGTGTGGACGATATGGGAATACTCTCGGCCCCTTGCTCCCAACGCATGCCGTGCATGCCGAGGTAGGGGGCGCACGCCGGATTGGAATCGCAATCACATGAAGGACAAGATGGAGTGCACTTGGGTGAAATGTCATAACTGTCGAGGTTCGGGAAAGGTGTGAAAGAGCTGGTCAGTAAGCTTGTTTCCTCTTCGTGAGGGCTGTTCACCGCGGATGAAGACCCGGGGCTTCGGGTTGCCGGGGCGAGGCCGGCACAGCTGCCGAGGTGGGTCGCGGACGGGAACGCCGTGCCGTCGCCGATGTCGATGAGGATGCGGGCTCCGGTCCTGATGCCGATGCCAAGCGTGGAGATTAGGACCTTGGAGAGAGGGTGGGCCTCCAGGAGTTCCTCGATCCGGTGGGCCAGGAGTTTGCGCTGGTCGAGCACGCCTGGACCGAGGAGGCGAGGCTGGGCACGATCAGCGCGGCCGCATCCGTGCCCGGAACGACCGCGGTCTGCTCGTCGAGCGCGGTGAACACGTCGTCGATCAGCCGTTCGGCCATCCTGGGCGCCTTCGGACGGATCAGGGCGACGAGCCGTCGGCGTCCGGCCTTGCGGGCCTGGGCCGGTGAGCCGAACTGGTCCAGCAGTCTGAGCACGGCCGGGTGCCGCATGCGCGGGCCAGGACTCGTGCCAGATGCGGGTGGACCTGTGTGAACAGGCCGCGGAGCCGGTTGGACAGGCGGGTGGCTTCGGCGGCGAGGTCGTCGTCGAAGCCGACGATCATCTGCAGCTCGGCGATCGTCTCGTCATCGAGGTCGACCGATCGCAGCGTTTGGGGCATCGCCCGGGCGGCGTCGGCGATGATGAACGCGTCCTTCGCGTCGGTCTTGGCCTCGCTGTTGGGCAGCCGCTCGTCGAATGCCTCCTATCCGGCCGGGGTGAGCGCGGTGATGTGGTGTTCGCCCTTGCCGACGTCCAGGCCGAGGTAGACGTCGATGTCGCCGGTATCGATCACGGGCGGTGTCCTCCGGTCGTACTCGCCCGGCCCTGCCACGGCACTGATCGCCACATCCACATGACGAGAGCCCCCGACCTGCGGAGAAGTCGGTGGTCATGCCCCTGATCACGGTCTGTCAGTGTCCTCGGAACTG
The DNA here is from genome assembly GCF_040630255.1 of Streptomyces sp. NPDC005820. NCBI lineage: Bacteria > Bacillati > Actinomycetota > Actinomycetes > Kitasatosporales > Streptomycetaceae > Streptomyces > Streptomyces sp. NPDC005820. The sequence goes on along the minus strand of NZ_JBEXXE010000038.1, from coordinate 10,082 downwards.
GTGACCACCCCAGGCCATGCACTCGATAAGGGGAGGTAGTCATGCCAACTCCGAAGAACGGTAACCCCGTTGCGGGGCTGCGAGGACGGTCATGGGGGGCGCCCTTTACGATTCTCTGGACTGGGGCGCACGCCAGGTGCGTCGAGGGGGAGGGGATCCAGTTCATGATGAACAGACGTGGTCTGCACGGGGGTTGGCGAACGGGAGCGCTCCTGGTCGCCGTCGTCGTGGGTGCTCCGCTGGTGTCGGCCGTGCCCGCGGCGGCCGTGCACGGTGCGGTGCCCGGTGACTTCAACGGTGACGGTTACCGCGATGCCGTGCTGCCCGCGCCGGGTGCGAACGTCGCCGGTAAGGCGGGAGCCGGTGCCGTGGTCGTTCTCTACGGGGGGAGGGCGGGGCTGTCGGCATCGCGGCGGGCGACCATCACGCAGAACACCGCGGGTGTGCCGGACACGGCCGAGCCGAACGACGGGTTCGGTGCCGCCACCGCGACGGCCGACCTGAACCGGGACGGCTACGCGGACTTGGTGGTCTCCGCGCCGTACGAGGACACCACGCGGGGCAAGGACGCCGGCACGGTGACGGTCCTGTGGGGCAGCAGGTCCGGGCTGACGTCCGGCACCGATCTGCCGGCGACCACGGCCGGCAAGTACTACGGCCTGGACGTGGCGGCGCTCAGCACCGGTGCCGGCGTGCGGACCGAGGTGCTCGTGGCCGGGTATGAGGGGGCGATGCGCTTCCGGGGGCCGTTCAGCCGCAGCGGCACCTACGGCTCGGCCGATGAAAACCGCGACACCGCTTCCGTCGGAAGTGTCACGCTGGGCGACTTCGACCGCAGCGGGGTCCCGGACGAGGTGGCCGTCACCGTCCGCCTCAGCGACATCAGCGGCGGCGAGGTGTACGTCAACCCCGTGTACGGCGGCGCACAGCAGATGGGCAACGGCCTGATCGCGGCCACCGGTGACATCAACGGCGACGGGTACGCCGATCTCGTGGTCGGAGACCCGGACGAGCCGGACCACGCCACCACCGACGGGGCACTCGGCGGCCGCGTACTCCTCTGGTACGGCTCGGCCAACGGCATCGCGCGGGACGCGAAACCGGTGCAGCTCACCCAGAACACCCCCGGTGTCCCCGACACGAGCGAGAAATGGGACAACTTCGGCGGCGCCCTCGCGGTGGCCGACCTGAACCGTGACGGGCTGGCGGACATCGTGGTCGGCTCGCCGATGGAGGACACGGGCAAGCCGAACGCCGGGCAGGTGACGGTCATCCCCGGCCGCCGCACCGGGGCCCTGGGCACCGGCGCCTACGCCTTCACCCAGGACACCGCCAAAATCCCCGGAGCCGGCGAGACCGACGACATGTTCGGTACCACCGTGGCCGTCGGCGACATCAACAAGGACGGCAGACCGGAACTCTTCATCAGCGCCGCGGAGGAGAACAACGCCACCGGCGCCGTCTGGGTCCTTCCGGGCGGCACCAACGGCCCCACTGCCAAAGGCAGCAGCATGATCACTGCCCCGTCCGTCGGCTTCCCGCAGCAGGACAGCACCCTCCTCGGCGGCAACGGACTGCTCGGAGTCATCTGAACGAGAGGCGATCATCCCGTCGACCTCTTCCCCGGTGGTGGCATAGCTGCCGCCACCGGGGAAGAGGCGGTGCCTGCCGTTCTCGCATGCACTGGGTGGGTTGTCGCGCGAGCATCATGCGACTCCCGCCCGCGCGTCGAACACGCTGCCCGCTGATCAGCAAGTGCGCCCCGCCGCGCTGCCTGGCCGGCCGCCTCTGGCCGAGGCAGCCCCTTTCGGCCCGCGTCTGCCGCGCAGGGTGAGGACCGCAAGCCCCTCGCTCCTGTCTGCCTCACACGCGGCGTTCCAGCGCGGGCCGTGGGCGGCGGCCAGGTGGGTGAGTGCGGTAGCCGGTGGGCGAGGCGAGGTGCTCGCAGATCCCGCCGAACTCGGGCAGCGCGCCCCCCACTCCTCCCCCAGGGCAGGGAAGAAGTTCTTGGCCCGTCCGAGGCCCTGGCGGTGGTGGTCGGGGTCGATGGAGATCTTGTTGATGCTGCCGGTCCGGCAGGCGTCGCGTCGAGGATTGCTTCTTGTTCAGCTCACCGGCGTAAGGATCACTGCCTGTCCGCCGGCGCTGGTCATGGCCACACTGAGGGTGGTGCCGGAGGTGACCGTTTGGGTGGTGACGACGGTCGGGGTCGCGTGCGGGGTGCTGCCCGCCGTCCCGTCGGCGTAGATCTTGGCCGTGTACGAGGTGCCGCTGGTCAGGAAGTCCAGGGGGATCGAGACGGTCCGTGCGGTTTCGTTGTTCATCGCGCCGAGGAACCAGGTGGTGCCGCTGCGGCGGGCGACGGCGACGTACTCCCCGAGGGAGGCCGCGACCGCCTGACTCTCGTCCCAGGTGGTGGGGATGGCGTCGAACCAGGCCAGTCCGGGCCAGTTGGCGGTGGTGGCGTACGCGGAAGGCTTGGAATACCAGTAGAGGAAGTTCAGGGGCTGGTAGTAGACGGCGGCCATGGCCATCTGGTGGTTGTTGGTGGTCTGGTCGCGAGACTGGCCGTAGCAGATGGTGTAGTCCATCGGGCCGCCGACATTGCGGGCGAAGGGCAGCAGGACGTTGTTGGTGGCGGTCGGGAACTGTTCGTTGCCCCGGACGCCCTCCAAGCTGATCCAGTTGGGGTAGGTGCGTTCGTAACCCCAGGAACGGACGTCGTCGTGCATGTCGATCAGCAGTTCGTACTTGGCCGCGGCCTTCGCCCAGGTGATGATCTGGTTGGTCATGGCCTGGGTACCGTCGTTGATGAAGCCGAGCTTCACGCCGGCCACGCCCCAGTTCTTGTACAGAGCGAACAGGGTGTCGGGGTCGGTGGCGGCGATCCGGTTGACGTAGAGGAAGACGCCGATGCCGTTCTGCGTCGCATAGTCGATCACGGTGGGCAGGTCGATGGCGGATATCGCGGCGGTGGCCGTGGCGGTGGTGAACTCCGGGCCGTACCAACCCGCGTCGTACTCGATGTAGTCCAGGTTCCGGGCGACGGCGAAGTCCACGCCCCCGGTGCCGGCGGCGGTGGTCAGTTCGCAGCGGAAGACCTTGCCCGGCTTGATCCAGGACGTGTCCGACAGGGCGCAGGCGGGTGCCAGGTTGAGCACCAGCTCGGCGTTGTCGACCAGGTCGGTCGCCGCGTCACCGAGCACCAGCACCCGCCAGGGCGTGGAGAACGGGGTCGTGACAGTCGACGTGGTCTGTGTGGTGCCGGCTGAGCGGGCGGACTTCTCCATCAGGTACGTCTTGAGGGTGTCGCTCTGGCCGGCGACGGAACTGACCATGGAGCGCGGGTAGTTGACCCGTGAGGACTCGCAGATCGTGGCGAACGTGCCGTTGGCGAGCGTGACCAGCAACGGCAGGTCGCTGAGGTTGCCGTTGTCGGTGGAGGAGGTGCCCGTGGAGGGGATGGCGTCCGGGGCGATGGCGCTGTAGGCGTCCTCGTCGCGGGCGCTGTAAATGGTCGTGTCGTCAGGAAAGACCCAGGTGGTCAGCTCGTCGGCGATGATCGCGCTGCCCGTGTCCAGCAGGACGTAGCGCAGCGCGACCCCGGTGTTGTAGGCGCGGAGCTGGACGGAGAAGTTGGTGCCGCTGGTGCCGTCCTGGAGGTTCCAGCGCATCTCCTGGTAGTAGTCCCGGATTGTCGCGTTGCGGCCGAAGACCGGGGTCCAGGTGCTGTCCTTGGTCCAGTGTTGGTAGTTCGTCACGGACACGTTGCCGGTGCCGAGAGAGGTGCCGTTGCTGAGGGTCAGGCCCAGCACGGAGCTGTTGAGTACGGTCTTGCCGCTGCGCTTCACGGACCAGCTGAGCACTCCGCCGGTCAGGGACATCGTGATCGTGTTCTTGCCGTTCGGCGATGTCGCCGTGATGGACGAGTCCGCCGCCTGCGCCACCGTCGCTGTGCCGAAGGTCAGGAGTGTGCCTCCTGCCGTGAGCGCCGCGCCCTTGAGGAGCCCGCGTCGGGACAGGCCCCTGGCCTGCTCGGCGTGGGTCTCGTCGGGGAAGTCATGGCATCGAGACATGGCGAGTCCTCTTCTTTGAGTGCACTGCAGCGCTGCGCCCTGTCAACAGAAATGACCACAAGTGAACGGGTTCTCACTTGTGGAGGTCTTTTTACGTCCTGGGCGTTCGGAAGGTCAATCCCCTGGCGTGAGCCGCTGGAACCGGTTGTCACGGCAAAAGCATCAAAGCGCCGCAGATTCCACATTTACCATCTGCGGGCACGGTGAAGGGTGGCGGCATGGCCTGGATAACGCAGAGGAGACACACAGGAATTGCCCGGTATCGGGTGTTGAGTGCTCCCATTGCCGTCTGCATGATCGCCACCGCAGATTGCCGCCCGGGTACCCGGTGGCGCCGCCCTGAGGCGAGGGCAAAGGGCAACACAATCAAACACGTGCGTCTCGAGCGTCGACGGTGTGTACTCCGCGAGCCGTCGCCGGACGGCCGTCGGCCGGGGACTCCGTCTGGCGTGAAACCGCCGTAATTCGATCTGGATCAGGTAGGCGGGATGACTTCCCTCATTGTCGACCACCGTGTTCGGCAAGGCGGCGCGGAGTCGGTCCGTGTGGTCGTCGCCCTCGGGAGACCGTGCCACGACGTCCAGCCGGTGCAGCTGGGTGAACGCGGCGAGCGAGGACACGAAGTCGCCGTTCCAGTCATCCATGTAGAAGAGCAGCTGCGTCAACCGGTGGTCTTGACGAAAGGCCATGCCCCAGCGGAGGGCCTGCTGCGCCGCGTGGCTCATCCGTCGCGGCCCAGAGCCAAGCTGCTGGAACTGACCGACAGCGGTCGCGCCCGACTGGCCCGCGTCCGGCAGCACCAGCGCAAGGCGCTCGAGGAGCGGCGCGGCCGGTGGCCGGACGAAGACGTCGATACGTTGTGCAGGGAAAACGGCGCCATGCCCCGACTCGTCCTGCATGTGATCAAGCAGAACCAGGCCCCGATGCACCAGCACCACCGCCTCGCTGTCCTCCGCCGCGTCCTGTACGACGAGCCCCCGCCCCTGCATGGATTGTTGACGCACAGTGACAAGAGCCGATACCCGTCCAGGAACACGCGACACCTCAAGGCCGAGTCCTGGGCTTTGCTGAGCGATCACGGAGAGGCTCGTTCACGGCGGAAGCCGGCTCGGTACTCGGTGGGGCGGACTCCGAAGTGCCGGGTGAAGAGCCCGGCGAATGTGCCGTAGTCGCGGTAACCGACGTCCAGATGGATTTGACAAGTGGTGCGGTCCGTGCTCTCCAGCAGGTGTTGGGCTCTGCGCATCCGGGCCCGCTGCAGGTGGACGAGAGGCGACTCGCCTGTCTCCTGCTTATAGCGTCGCAGCAGGGTCCGCGTGCTGACGTGAAAGTGCTCGGCAAGCGTGGGCAGGTTGTATCGATCCTGCAGGTGCTGGTCGAGGAATCGTTGCACCTGCGCGGAGAAGCCGTCGCCCAAGGTGGGCAGGAGCTCGTCGTCGACATAGGGGGCCTGGGACACGCGCGCGTCATCGATCAATGCGATCCGAGCCGTACGGCGTGCTGCGGTACGTCCGCAATGACGCTGGATGAGGTTCAGCACGAAGTCGTACATCGCGCTGAAGGCTGCCGTCGTGGTGACGCCGGCGTCACTGACGACCAACTCCCGTGGCGCGACGTCCGCACCGGGATACCTCCGGGCGAGTTGGCCCGCGAACAACCAGGCGGTCGTGGCCCGTCGCCCCGCGAGGAGACCGGCCTCGCCCAGCAGGAAGGCGCCGACACATATCGACACCACGGCGATTCCGCGGTCGGCATGCGCACGGATCGCTTCGATTTCCGGCCTCAGGGCATCCAGCCCGAGGGCCGGGTCCGTTCCGGGGGCCGGTTCGAAACCCGGCACCACAAGGACGTCGACATCGCGCGGCGGGACCACCCCGAGCGCGACCCCGCCCGAGGCGATGACGCGCCGTCTCGGCGAGACCACGACGGCCTCGAACGGTGTGGGCGAGCCCCCGCCTGCCCGGGTGACGTGGCTGCCCATCGTCAGTAGATCGACGACGCCGAACACCTCCGATGCGAAGCAGCCCGGGTAGGCGAGTACACCTACCCGCAGTGGACCGGACGACCCCATGAGGCATCTCCTTTCGGAACCCGGCGTGGCGGGATAACCCTGGAGTATGGCGATCCCGCCCCTCGGCCAGAAGAGCCCGCCCGGTCAGAATTGCCCCGATATCCCGTCGGGAGGAGCCGGCCATGACCAGACGCGAGGTGGATCGTGATGATCCGCTGACCGACTTCCACTGCCGCGAGATGGCGTTCAGCGGCGTGAGCAAGGCCGTCCAGGTCACCGGAGCCGGTCCTGCGGTGATCGTGCTGCCGGAGATGCCGGGCGTCAGTCCCGACCTGGCCCGCTTCGCCCGTTGGGTGCGCGATGCCGGTTTCACGGTCTACGTGCCGTCGCTGTTCGGCACGGATGGCGCCTATCCGACGGCGGGTCCCGGCACGTCGGTGATGAAGCGAGCCTGCGTGAGCAAGGAGTTCCGGGTCTTCGCAGGCGGCGGCACAAGCCCTGTCGTGGACTGGCTCCGGGCCCTGGCGCGACGGGCGCACGACGAGTGCGGTGGTCCAGGTGCAGGCGTGGTGGGGATGTGCTTCACCGGAAACTTCGCCCTCACGATGACCCTTGAGCCCTCCGTGATCGCTCCGGTTGTCAACCATCCGTCGCTCCCTCTGGACGACCCGGCCGGGCTGGAGCTCTCGCCGGCGGACGCGGTGGCGATCAGGGAGCGTTTCGAGCGTGATGACCTAAGGGCATTGGGGTATAGGTTCGACAACGACCGCTGGTGCACAGGTCAGCGTTTTGCCGCCTATGCGGCCCTGCTGGGCGAGCGCTTCGACGGACGGGTCGTGAGTGGCGCCGCCGCGAACACCGCGCCACCGCCATTCTTCAGGGACATCGTCGGTACGCCGCACAGCGTGGTGACCGCGCACCTGGTCAACGAGGAGGGACACCCCACCATCCGCGCTCGCGATGAGATCATCACGTTCCTCCTGTCGCGCCTGGTGATCGACGAATGAGCACCGCCGTCGCTTGATCGGCCGGCCTGTCCGACTCGGTGACCCGCTGGCGGACGCGACGCCATCGCAAACGTCTGTGCGGCTGCCGACGCGGCCGGGGTGCCCGAGTTGATCGGATCAGTCCTTCTCAACGAACTCGGCGGCGTCGGGAAAGACGCTGGTGCTGATGTGTCCCGACAGCCAGCCGACCAAGAACTCGACCGCGCCCACGGGATGCGCGTCGTAGTACCAGCCCCGCGGGTTCCAGCAGACGACCGTCCACTCGTCCGACTGCCCGTCAGTGAGCCAGCACACGCGGTCCCCGTTGTCGGTTCCCGCCCACGGCAGGAGTCCGCCCGGCTCCGGGTAGAGGGGGTACGGACAGGCGTCGGGCCTGCTGTCCCGGAAGTTGCGTTCCTGGTCCAGCAGCCGTTTCGCCGGGCCGACCAACAGGTCGCGCCCGCCGAAGGGCGTAAGTGGCGTCAAGAACTCGGCGAAGTGGTATGCCCCGTAGCCTTCGACCAGCTGCTTGAAGTCAGCGGGGACTTCCACGCCGAGTGCTGCCTCCACCTCGTCCCAGTCTCCGTTTGCCCACAGTGGTTGCGGCGGCGGAGGGACGAGGCGAGTGAGCTCGTCGAACGCGGTCATGGGGTTGAGCTTAGGGGTGGTCGTGGTGACTGAGGCTGCCGCCCTTGCCGAGAACGCCAGTCCTGATCGATCTGCCGGTACCCGGAGCGGCTGCGCCAGCAGTTCGAGGGTGTGATCTGGCGATTCAAGACCGGCGGGCAGTGGCGGGAGATGCCGCGGGAGTTCGGTGCCCCGTCGACCGTCCACAATCGCTTCCGGCCATGGCGTGACGCGGGCGTGTTCGAGGCCCTGTTGGAGGGCTTGATCGCAGAAGCGGCGAAGCGGGGTGAGGTGGACAGTCGAGCGCCTGATCGATCAAAGGCCTCACCCGAACCACCGATTGATCACGACTCGATACGCGTCCTAGCCTCGCCTTTCGTGTGGTGGGGCTGTCCGGTAGGCGATCACCTAAGCGAAGGGTGGCGGCAAAGACTCGGTTGCAGGAACTGGCCCGGCGTGTCGATGATGTTGATCGTGTGGTCGACGTCCTCGAGCGGCCAGTGACAGGTGGTGGCAGCAGAGGCAAGCGGCTCGGCTGGCAACGGGGTGTTCTTCAACAGGGCCGGAAAACGCGGGCGCGGCGGGCTGCCCTGCCATGTGATGATCCTGCCGGTGCGCCGGGGCCGAGGGCGCGTCAGTCACGACATCACACCCCTGGAGGTAGCAATGAGACGGTTCTCTGCTGGACGCCCGTTACGCCTCAGATCCGGAGCCGCCGTGGCGGTGACGGCCGGTCTGCTGACGGCCGGCCTCGCCGCGCCCGCGTTCGCTGCTGACGACCCGCCGCAGACAGACCAGTTGTCGATCCACGAGCCGTACGAACAAACGCTGCCGCTCGGCACCGACGGCGGTCAGCCGCAGTCCCGCACTCTCGGCGTCGGCATCTACCACGACAACGTGAACTTCGCAGTGACCAACGGCAGGCTCACCGTCGACGTCTCCGACCTCACCGGGGTCGCTGAGGTGACCTGGCCTGACAACTGCACGCCGAGCGGCACGAGCGCGGTGTGCGACGTTCCCGTGGTGCCCGCGATCGGGGGCGACTTCGAGGACCAGGTGTTCCTGACGGTGCGCGCGGCCGACGGTGCCGCCGTCGGCACACAAGGCAGGATCACCTACGAGGCGACGGCCACCGGCGGTCCCGACGGTACGCTCACCGCGCCGCTCGAGAGCGCCGACACCACGCTCACCGTCGGCTCTGGACCCGACCTCGCCATCGACCCCGTCGCCGACATCGCGGACGGTCGGCCTGGCGACGAGCGGCCGATTCCGCTGAAGATCACCAACAACGGCAACGAGAGCGCGAAAGGGTTCACCGTCAAGCTTTCCGCCTCGTACGGCCTGACGGATCTGACCCGGTACGACGCCTGCACCTATACCACGACGGACGGCAACGACTACGCACCGTCGAACAACGCAATCTGCACGTTCGACCAGGTGCTGGCGCCGGGCGACTCCTTCGAGCTGCCCGAGCCCCTGACGGTGCGACTCGCCCCGCACGCGCTGAACGAGCGGCTCGACATCGATATCGAACCGGGCGACGGCGCCCAGGACATCGACTCCCAGAACAACTACGCAATCCTGCAGATCGGCGCGGAAAACACCGCGGACTTCTCCGTGACCGGTGACGCCATCTCCGGCTCGGCGGGCGAGACAGCCACGGCCGAGCTCACGTTCAAGAACAACGGCCCGGCCTGGTTCGGCAACCTCGGTTCCGGCGACCCGGTCGCCGAGGTCCGGCTGATCGTGCCCAAGGGCACCACGGTCACCGGCGTACCGTCCGGCTGCTACCCGCGAACCCTCGAGGGCGGCTACTACCCGAGGCAGACGGGCGCCCCGCGATACGACTGCGACCTGCGGTACTGGGTTCTGGAGGACACCCAGCGCACGTTCGCGTTCTCCGTGCGCGTCGACACCGTGGTGCCCGGCGCGACCGGTGCCGTGAGCATCCATCCCACGTTCGGCGAGTTCGGCGAGTACCCGTTCGACTTCGACCCGGACCTCACGAACAACACGGCGGTCGTGGCCGTCAACTGACCGGCCCGGGGGTTCGGATCAGCTGCTCGAGCGGCTGCTCCGAACCCGCGCCACGCCCGGCCTCGCGAGCCGCTCGACGCGGACGAGATCCTGGCCCCCGGCATGGTCGACGACTCCCTGACCCGGTACATGTTCTGCTCACCCGGCCGGGGCGCGGTCGCCCTCCTCCTGTGCAACCGCGCGGTGGCCCGCGATCACCCCACCAAGCCCGGATGTCGTCCTCCGGCGACCACTGAGACTGGCACCCTGGTGCCCATTACCTTCCTCGTAGAGCCCGGTTCGGGCTCGTGGCCTTCAGGGCCGGTATGACTCGTTGCCCCTGTCCTTGATGATCCGGGGGGTGCT
>NZ_JBEXXE010000037.1:0-111306 GCF_040630255.1 Streptomyces sp. NPDC005820 | reverse complement strand
GCTGCGCTCGAGCGGGGGGACCCCCATCGCGTCGCCGCCCTCCTCCGCCTTGCAGCCGCACGCACCACACCCCGCTCAGGTCGGCCGAGAGGCCAGGTCGGCTAAGCCGACCTGATCCAAACGACAAGGCCCTAGGGGCCTTCTGACGGTCAGGCCACGACCGGCTTGCCCGTCAGTTCCACCCCGGCCGTCCGCAGCTCCTCGAGCGCCCGTTCGGTGGTCTCCTGGGCCACTCCGGCGGTCAGGTCGAGCAGGACCGTCGTACGGAACCCCTCACGGGCCGCGTCCAGCGCGGTGGCCCGGACGCAGTGGTCCGTGGCGATGCCGACGACGTCGACCTCGTCGATCTGCCGGGCCCGCAGCCAGTCGCCCAGCTTGACGCCGTTCTCGTCGGCGCCCTCGAACCCGCTGTACGCGGCCGCGTAGGCCCCCTTGTCGAAGACGGCGTCGATGCCGCCCGAGGCCACCGCCGGGGCGAAGTTCGGATGGAAGCCGACGCCCTCGGTGCCGGCGACGCAGTGCGCGGGCCAGGAGCGGGCGTAGTCGGGATTGTCGGCGAAGTGGCCGCCGGGCGCGATGTGGTGGTCCCGGGTGGCCACGACGTGCCGGTACCCGGCGGGGGCCTGCCCGATCAGCTCGGTGATCGCGGCGGCGACATCGGCACCCCCGGCCACCGCGAGGCTGCCCCCCTCGCAGAAGTCGTTCTGCACGTCTACGACGATCAAGGCGCGGCGCATGGTCGGTGTCCTTCGACTGTGGATGAAGTCGACTGTCGGGTGAAGTAAGCAAGCCTAGAGATTTTCCGCCCCCGGCAACAGGGCCCCTAGCGCTCCTGGAGATACTCCGTCGCCAGCACCGGCTCCCCCCGGGAGAGCTGGGTGGCGGACAGGGGGAGGTTGGCGCGGGCCGCCGTGTGGCGGTCGCGTACGGCGTCCAGGGGCTCGCGGCCGACCACGGCGCCGCCCTTGACCAGTTCCACCAGCAGCTGCCGGTCCGCGAGGCCGGGCGGCACCGCGCCGGTGCCCACGACCTCCGCCTCGGCGACCCCGTCCGCGTCCAGCCGCCGGGCCGCCCACTTGCGGCCGCCGATGGACGTCTTGCCGCCCGTCGACCGCTTCGCGACCGGCACCAGCGGGGCCTTCGCGTCGGCGGACTCGGCGCGTGCGACCAGCTTGTACACCATCGAGCAGGTCGGCTGCCCGGACCCGGTCACCAGCTGCGTCCCGACGCCGTACGCGTCCACGGGCGCCGCCGCCAGCGAGGCGATGGCGTACTCGTCGAGGTCGGAGGTGACGATGATGCGGGTGTGCGTGGCGCCCAGCGCGTCCAGCTGCTGACGTACCCGGTGGGCGACCAGCAGCAGGTCGCCGGAGTCGATGCGGACCGCGCCCAGCTCGGGCCCGGCCACCTCCACCGCCGTCCGTACGGCCTCGGCGACGTCGTAGGTGTCCACGAGCAGGGTGGTGCCGCCGCCGAGCGAGTCCACCTGGGCCCGGAAGGCGTCCCGCTCGTTGTCGTGCAGCAGGGTGAAGGCGTGGGCGCTGGTGCCCACCGTCGGGATGCCGTAGCGGAAACCGGCGGCCAGGTCGGAGGTGGAGGTGAAGCCGCCGACGTACGCGGCCCGGCTCGCGGCGACCGCGGCGAGCTCATGGGTGCGGCGGGCGCCCATCTCGATCAGCGGCCGGTCGCCCGCGGCCGAGGACATCCGGGAGGCGGCCGCCGCGATCGCGGAGTCGTGGTTGAGGATCGACAGGATCACGGTCTCCAGCAGCACGCACTCGGCGAAGGAGCCCTCGACCCGCATGATCGGCGACCCGGGGAAGTAGACCTCGCCCTCCGGGTAGCCCCAGATGTCACCCGAGAAGCGGTAGGCGGCCAGCCAGTCCAGCGTCTCGTCGTCGACGATGGAGCGGCGGCGCAGGAAGCGCAGGACGTCGTGGTCGAAGCGGAAGTTCTCGACCGCGTCCAGGACTCGCCCGGTGCCCGCGACGACGCCGTAGCGCCGTCCGTCCGGCAGTCGCCGGGTGAAGACCTCGAACACGCTGCGCCGCTCGGCCGTGCCGGCCTTCAGGGCGGCCTGCAGCATGGTCAGCTCGTACTGGTCCGTGAAGAGCGCCGTAGAGGGAACGTCCACCGGCAGCCCAAGGTCCGCTGTGTTCATGACGACAGATGCTACACCCCTTTGCGTCAGTGTGACGATTTGTGGGGCCCGTGGCAGCATGGGCCTTGTGACGTCACCCGCTCCCCTTGAGATCGAACGCACCGAGTCGGCGGAGGAGGTCTACGCCGTCCCCGAGCCGGACGTCCCCTGGGTCACCATCGTCCACAACGACCCGGTCAACCTGATGAGCTATGTGACGTACGTCTTCCAGACGTACTTCGGCTACACCAAGGACAAGGCCACCAAGCTCATGCTCGACGTCCACCACAAGGGCCGGGCGGTCGTCTCCAGCGGCTCTCGCGAGGAGATGGAACGCGACGTGCAGGCGATGCACGGCTACGGACTGTGGGCCACCCTCCAGCAGGACCGGAAGTAGCCTCCTCACTGATGCCTGGACACTTCGAACCGCTCCCCGGCGGCGGCGCGGCCGTCGCGCTCGACGACGTCGAGATCTCCATCATCCGGTCGCTGGCCGTCCAGCTGCTGGAACTGATCGGCCCCGGCCCCGCCGAGGACGCCCCCGACGACCCGCTCGCCGAGCTCTTCGCGGAGGGCCCGAGCGAGCCGCCCGCCGACCCGGTGCTCCGCCGGCTCTTCCCGGACGCCTACACCGACCCGGAGGGCACCCCGGGGCCACGGCAGGCGGACGAGCAGAAGGCGCACTCCGCCGAGTTCCGCCGCTTCACCGAGAACGACCTCAGGGCCGGCAAGCGCGAGAACGCCCTCGCGGTGGTCCGCACCCTGGACGCGCTGGCCTCCGAGGCGGCCGGCGAGGGCGGTGCGGTGCTCCAGCTGGCGCCCGGGGAGTCCCGGAAGTGGCTCGGCGCGCTCAACGACCTGCGGCTGGCGATCGGCGCCCGCCTGGAGATCGCCGACGAGGACGACACCGACGTCCTCTACGGACTGCCGGACGACGACCCGCGCAAGCCGATGGTGATGGCGTACCTGTGGCTGGGCGGGCTCCAGGAGACCCTGGTGACCACCCTTATGCCGTAGTTCGTCCGCATTCCTGTTCGCATTTGTTCGCTCAGAGGACACTCAAATCCGGATAACGATCGCGTCACCGCGACGGCCGGGAGTGTCCTCTTTGTGGCGCGTTCATCCGCTTCTTCTCGTGTCGTGCGCCACATGATCCCGAGGCGATCATTGTTACGGCCGTGATAAATCTTCACGACCGCCCGGCGAACACCACCCGTATGTTCCGCCGGGTGCGCCACCGAGCCGGTTGATCGCCGGCCAGGCACCGCTCCATCAATCCGGGGGGATCGAAACCCGATCCGAGGCCGACGAGAGGCCCGGGTCGGCATGGAGAAAGGCGCACCACACACATGACCTCCGCTCAGGTCGACACGGACGGCAACGGCGCCGAGACGGCACCCGAAGAGGGGTACGAACGAGGGCTCGGCAGCCGCCAGGTCCAGATGATCGCGATCGGCGGCGCCATCGGCGTCGGCCTCTTCCTGGGCGCCGGCGCGAACATCGCCAAGGCCGGTCCCAGCCTCATCCTGATGTACGCCCTCGCGGGCGCGATCGTCTTCTTCATCATGCGGGCGCTCGGCGAACTGCTGCTGTACCGCCCGGTCTCGGGCTCCTTCGCGGAGTACTCCCGCGAGTTCCTCGGCCCGTTCTTCGGCTACTTCACCGGCTGGACCTACTGGCTGATGTGGGTCGTCACCGGCATGGCCGAACTGACGGCCGCCGCGATCTACGTCAACTACTGGTTCCCGGCCGTCCCGCAATGGGTGACGGCGCTGGTCTTCCTGGTGATCCTCTTCGGGGTCAACCTGATCTCCGTGAAGCTCTTCGGCGAGCTGGAGTTCTGGTTCTCGATGGTCAAGGTCACCGCCCTGATCGGCATGATCGTCATCGGTCTCGGCGTCCTGACCTTCGGCTTCAGCAGCGCCGGCGACACCGCCTCGGTCGCGAACCTCTACCAGTTCGACGGCTTCTTCCCCAAGGGCATCGGCTCCTCCCTGATGACCCTCCAGGGCGTGATGTTCGCCTACCTCGCGGTCGAGCTGGTCGGTGTCACGGCGGGCGAGTCCGAGAACCCGGAGAAGACGCTCCCGAAGGCCATCAACACCCTCCCCTGGCGCATCGCGCTCTTCTACGTCGGCGCGCTCACCGTCATCCTGTGCGTCGTGAAGTGGACCGAGTTCGCCCCGGGCGTCTCGCCGTTCGTCGAGGCCTTCGCGAGGATCGGCATCCCGGCCGGCGCTGGCATCGTCAACTTCGTCGTCCTCACCGCGGCCCTGTCCTCCTGCAACTCCGGCATGTACTCCACCGGCCGCATGCTGCGCACCCTGGCCGACAGCGGCGAGGCCCCGGCGGCCTTCCGCAAGCTGTCCGCCACTAAGACCCCGGCCTTCGGCATCACGGTCTCGGTCCTCTTCATGGGCATCGGCGTCGTCCTCAACTACGTCGTCCCGGAGAAGGCCTTCGCCTACGTCACCTCCGTCGCCACCGCGGCCGGCATCTGGACCTGGCTGATGATCCTGGTCAGCCACGTCCTCTACCGCCGCGCGGTCGACGCGGGCCGGCTGCCGGCCTCCTCCTTCCCGGCCCCGGGCGGCGCGAAGTTCAGCTGGGTGGCCATCGTCTTCCTGCTCTTCGTCACCTGCCTGATCGCCTACGACGCCGACTCCCGGATCTGCCTGTACGTGATGGCCGGCTGGGCCGCCGCGCTCGGCATCGGCTGGACGGTCCTCAAGGGCCGCAACCCGGAGGTCACGAGCCGCCGCGAGCCGGACCTGGAGAAGATCGGCTGACCTCCGCCACGGACGCCCGGACGCCCGGCCGCACGGAGCACTCGTGGCGCCCCGCCGCGGCAGCCGCTCATGACGTCCGGCATGTGGGCCGTCCCGTACCGCACCTCGGTACGGGACGGCCCGCCCGTCGCCCACCACCACCCTGCCTGACGCGCTTCGCGCGCCCCTTTGTCGTCTGCTTATCCTGACGAACATGCTGACCATCACCCAGGCCCTCGTCGACCGGATCGTCGCCCACGCGCGCAAGGACCACCCCGACGAGGCGTGCGGCGTCATCGCCGGGCCGGCCGGCTCCGACCGCCCCGAGCGCTTCATCCCCATGCTGAACGCGGCCATGTCGCCCACGTTCTACGAGTTCGACTCCGGGGACCTCTTCAAGCTCTACCGCGAGATGGACGACCGCGACGAGGAGCCGGTGGTCATCTACCACTCCCACACCGCCACCGAGGCCCACCCCTCCCGCACGGACATCTCCCTCGCCAACGAGCCGGGCGCCCACTACGTCCTCGTCTCGACCCGCGACACCGACGGCCTCGGCGAGTTCCAGTTCCGCTCCTTCCGCATCGTGGAGGGCGAGGTCACGGAGGAGGAGGTCCAGGTCGTCGAGGCCTACTGACCTCCCTCGCCGCCCCCGGACCCGGCGGCGCCAGTGGTGCCGCCGCCCCGGTCCACACCCGGTGCAGATGCCGGATCGCCGTGATGTCGGCACGGTCCTTCGGCCGGTCGGCGGCGAGCTTCCAGCGCAGCACATCGCCCAGCCGCATGAACGGCACCCCGTCGATGACATCGGCGTCGTCGATGAGCGGGTCCGTCGACCAGCCCGGCGTCCATCGGTCCATGATCTCGATCGACGCGGTGGGATGGACCACCCTCAGCCCGTACCCCGAGACCGTCGGACCGGGCGCGCCCAGCGCGAGGGCCCGCTGCCAGGCCGCGCCCCGCGCGAGCACGTCGAGGTCTCCCATCCGCGCCCGCAGCCCACGGACGTAGAGGGCGGCGGACCCGCAGACGACGTACTCGCCGCGCGGCAGCCGCAGTGCGGCCAGGGCCGCGAACAGGCCGTCGGCATCGCTCAGGAGCAAGGGTTCCTCCTTCGAAAAGAGCCCGGGGACGGGCTTCGTCACGGTTACCGTTTCCGTCAGGTGACCTTTCAATTCACGCTCACGGAGACGGTGTTGACCCAACGGACGAACGCAAGGCGGCCCACGCTCGAGGATGTCGCGCGGCAGGCCGGGGTGTCGCGGTCGACCGTGTCGCGGGTGGTGAACGGCGAGGCGCGGGTGAGCGCGGAGGTCGTCGAGACCGTCCGCCGGGTGATCGGCGAGCTGGGGTACGTGCCCAACCAGGCCGCCCGTCAGCTCGTCACCCGCCGCACCGACGCCATCGCGGTCGTCGCCACCCCGCCCGAGGGCCGGCTCTTCCTCGACCCCTTCTTCGATCTCCTCTTACGCGGTGTGCGCCGCGAACTCGCCGAACACGGCGCCCAGGCCGTCCTGCTGTTCCTGGAGGAACCGGACGACCACGCGCGCGTGGCCGACTACCTTGGCGGCGGCCATGTCGACGGCGCCGTGCTGTTCTCGCTGCGCCCCGGCGACCGGCTCCACACGATGATGGACCGGCTCGACATCCCCGCCGTCTTCGGCGGCCGCCCCCTGCTGCGCGACGGCGCCACCGTCCCCGGGCACGCGTACGTCGACGGCGACAACCGCGGGGGAGCCCGCCTGGCCGTCCGGCACCTCGTCGGCCTCGGCCGCCGCCGGATCGCGACCGTCGCCGGCCCCTACGACCAGGAGACCTCCGCCGCCGACCGGCTCGCCGGCTACCGGGACGTCCTGCCCGACGCCCCGTCCGACCTCGTGCAGAGGGCCGACTACAGCCGGGAGGGCGGCGCCGGGGCGATGGCCGCCCTGCTGGACCGCCGGCCCGACCTGGACGCCGTCTTCGTCGCCTCCGACTTCATGGCCTCGGGGGCCCTGCAGACGCTGCGCGAGCGCGGGCGGCGGGTGCCGGAGGACGTGGCCGTGGTCGGCTTCGACGACCTGACGTCCATCGCCGAGACCACCGACCCGCCGCTGACCACCGTCCACCAGGACGCGCTCGAGATGGGCCGCCTCATGGCCCGCCTGCTGTTCGAGCACACCGGCCCGCAGGCGTCGGTCGTGGTGCCGACCCGTCTGGTCCGCCGCCGCTCCGCCTGACCGGTCTCACTCACCGGCCCGATTCCGTCCACCATGTGGGATCACATTCCGGAAGCCGGGACGGGAATCGATACGATGAGCCCATGGTTTTGAACGACGTGAGCGAGAAGACGCCGGGCGCACTGCTCGTGGCGCGGCTGCACGTCGACCTGTGCAGGCTAGCCAGCGCCATCTGTTGACGCGGACCCCTGCCGCCGTACGGCCGTGAGCCGCGGCGATGTCTCACCACGCACCTATCCCGCGCTGCCCACACCTTCCTTCCGACAGGAGCCCTGAGCCATGGCCATCGAGGTCCGCATCCCGACCATCCTCCGCCAGTACACCGACGGTCAGAAGGCGGTGGAGGGCAGCGGTGACACCCTCGCCGACCTCTTCAACGACCTCGAGACCCGGCACACCGGCATCCACGCCCGGATCGTGGACGAGGGCAAGCTGCGCCGCTTCGTCAACGTCTACCTGAACGACGAGGACGTCCGCTTCGTCGACGGCATCAACACCAAGCTGTCCGACGGCGACACCGTGACGATCCTGCCGGCCGTGGCCGGCGGCATGGCCTAGGCCGGCAGACCCGGCATGCGTTACGACTCCCCGCTGGCCGCGGTGGGCAACACCCCTCTGGTGCGCCTGCCGCGGTTGTCGCCGTCCGCCGACGTCCGTATCTGGGCCAAGCTGGAGGACCGCAACCCCACCGGCTCGGTCAAGGACCGCCCCGCCCTGCACATGGTCGAGCAGGCGGAGAAGGACGGCCGGCTCACCCCCGGCTGCACCATCCTGGAGCCGACGAGCGGCAACACCGGCATCTCCCTCGCCATGGCGGCCAAGCTCAAGGGCTACCGCATCGTGTGCGTGATGCCCGAGAACACCTCACAGGAGCGCCGGGACCTGCTCGCGATGTGGGGCGCCGAGATCATCTCCTCCCCGGCCGCGGGCGGCTCCAACACCGCCGTGCGCGTCGCCAAGGAGCTCGCCGCCGAGCACCCCGACTGGGTGATGCTCTACCAGTACGGCAACCCGGACAACGCCGGCGCCCACTACGCGACGACCGGCCCGGAGATCCTCGCCGACCTGCCCTCCGTCACCCACTTCGTCGCGGGCCTCGGCACCACCGGCACCCTGATGGGCGTCGGCCGCTATCTGCGCGAGCACAAGCCGGACGTGAAGATCGTCGCCGCCGAACCGCGCTACGACGACCTGGTGTACGGCCTGCGCAACCTCGACGAGGGCTTCGTACCGGAGCTGTACGACGCCTCCGTCCTCACCACCCGTTTCTCGGTCGGCTCGGCGGACGCCGTGACCCGCACCAGGGAACTCCTCCAGCAGGAGGGCATCTTCGCCGGCGTCTCCACGGGCGCCGCGCTGCACGCCGCGATCGGCGTCGGGAAGAAGGCCGTCAAGGCGGGGGAGAGCGCGGACATCGTGTTCGTCGTCGCGGACGGCGGCTGGAAGTACCTCTCCACCGGCGTCTACACGGCGGCCACCACCGAGGAGGCCATCGAGACGCTCCAGGGTCAGCTCTGGGCATAGGGCTCATCAACCACGCGCCAGCCCCCTCCTATGAGGGGGCTAAACGCTGCCTATGGGGCGGCAAAGAAGGCCCGGGGGTACTGCCGGTAACCGGTCCGGCGGGGCTACGTTCTGCCCGCAGTCCCGTCCGACCCCCTGAGTGTCATGCCCATGACCGCGCCTTCGTCCGCCGCTACGCGCGTCACGTGCCTGCACCCATACGAGAACCCCACTCCCGATGGAGGCAGTACCCATGCGTGAGTCACGCCTGCGAAGACTCCTGAGCGTCGCCGTCCCCGCCCTCACCCTCACCGTCGCCGGACTTCTCGCCGCCCCCGCGGCCGGCGCCCACCCCGCCGCACCAGCCGTGGCGCACACCTCCCGCACCACCCAGAACGCCAAGGCCCTCACCGCCCCCGACCGGCAGACCTTCCACTCCACCGGCAAGGCGGGCCAGAAGGTCCCCACCACCCACCTCTGCGGCGACCCCACCCCCGGCCACGTCTCCTGCTTCGCCCAGCGGCGCACCGACATCAAGCAGAAACTGGCCGCCACGCTCGCCGCCGCGGCCGCCGCCCCCTCCGGCCTCAGCCCCGCCAACCTGCACAGCGCCTACAACCTGCCCTCGACCGGCGGCTCCGGACTGACCGTCGCCGTCGTCGACGCCTACAACGACCCCAACGCCGAGTCCGACCTCGCCACCTACCGCTCCACCTACGGCCTGTCCGCCTGCACCAAGGCCAACGGCTGCTTCAAGCAGGTCGGCCAGACCGGCTCCACCACCTCGCTGCCCACCAACGACAGCGGCTGGGCCGGCGAGGAGGCGCTCGACATCGACATGGTCAGCGCGGTCTGCCCCAACTGCAACATCACCCTCGTCGAGGCGAACTCCGCCACCGACTCCGACCTCGGCACCGCCGAGAACGAGGCCGTCGCCCTCGGCGCCAAGTTCGTCTCCAACAGCTGGGGCGGCGACGAGTCCTCCTCCCAGACCGGCGAGGACACCTCCTACTTCAAGCACCCCGGCGTCGCCATCACGGTGAGCGCGGGCGACTCCGGCTACGGCGCCGAGTACCCGGCCACCTCCCAGTACGTGACGGCCGTCGGCGGCACCGCCCTGACGACGTCCTCCGCCTCCCGCGGCTGGACCGAGTCCGTGTGGAAGACCTCCAGCACCGAGGGCACCGGCTCCGGCTGCTCCGCGTACGACGCCAAGCCGAGCTGGCAGACCGACACCGGCTGCACCAAGCGCATGGAGGCGGACGTCTCCGCCGTCGCCGACCCGGCCACCGGCGTCGCCGTCTACGACACCTACGGCGGCTCCGGCTGGGCGGTCTACGGCGGCACCAGCGCCTCCGCCCCGATCATCGCCGGCGTCTACGCCCTGGCCGGCACCCCGGGCTCCAGTGACTACCCGGCGAAGTACCCCTACGCCCACACCGGGAACCTGTACGACGTCACCAGCGGCAGCAACGGCTCCTGCTCCACCGCGTACTTCTGCACCGCCACCACCGGCTACGACGGCCCGACCGGCTGGGGCACCCCCAACGGCACCACCGCCTTCACCGCCGGCACCAGCACCGGCAACACGGTGACCGTCACCAACCCCGGCAGCCAGTCGACCACCACGGGCGGCTCGGCCAGCCTCCAGATCAGCGCCACCGACAGCGCCGGCGCCACCCTCACCTACAGCGCCTCCGGCCTGCCCACCGGCCTGTCCATCGGCAGCTCCACCGGCAAGATCTCCGGTACGGCGTCCACCGCCGGCACCTACCAGGTCACCGTCACCGCGACCGACTCCACCGGCGCCTCCGGCTCGACCTCCTTCACCTGGACCGTCGGCTCCTCCAGCTCCACCTGCACCTCCGCCCAGCTGCTCGGCAACCCCGGCTTCGAGTCCGGCAACACCACCTGGACGGGCAGCTCCGGCGTCATCACCAACTCCAGCAGCGAGTCCGCCCACGCCGGCTCGTACTACGCCTGGCTGGACGGCTACGGCTCCTCGCACACCGACACGCTCTCCCAGTCGGTGACCGTCCCGAGCGGCTGCAAGGCAACCTTCACCTTCTACCTGCACATCGACACCGCCGAGACCTCCACCAGCACCCAGTACGACAAGCTGACCGTCACGGCGGGCTCGACCACCCTGGCCACCTACTCCAACGTCAACGCGGCCACCGGCTACACCCAGAAGTCCCTCGACCTGTCCGCCTACGCGGGCTCCACGGTCACCCTGAAGTTCAGCGGCGTCGAGGACTCCAGCCTCCAGACGAGCTTCGTCCTCGACGACACGGCCGTCACCACCAGCTGACCCGTCGGAGAGAGATCACCCGTACGCCCGGCACGGATCCGGGCGTACGGGTGGTACGTCGAAGGGGGAGAAAGGAGGCCCCCATGCGCCGTACGACCCGTTCCACCGCCCTCGCCCTCGTGGTGCTCACGCTCGCCTTCGCCGGCTGCGGCACCGAGAGCGACGGCGCCGCCGCACCCCCGCGCTCCTCGGTACCCCCGCCCTCCTCGGCGGCGGCCACCGACGAGGACTGCACGGCCACCCCGCCCGCCGAACTCACCACCGCCGACGACGGCCGCACCTTCTGCCTGACCGTCGGCGGACAGCTCCGGCTGAATCTCGACGGCACGAAGGAACGCCCCTGGTCGGCCGTCGCCGTCAAGGGCGACGACGTGCTGAAGCCCATCAACGCGGGAATCGTCGTCCTGCCGGGCGACGCACTCGCCGCCTACGACGCGGTCGCCGCCGGCACCACCCGCCTCAGTGCCACCCGCCCGCTGTGCGCCACGCCCACCGGACCGAGCCAGGTCTCCTGCAAGGGCATCCAGGAATGGACCGTCACCGTCCGGGTGACCAGGTGAGGGGAGGGACGCGGCTCAGGTCGCCAGATGCCGGACCTGGTCCCACAGCACCGGGTCCATCACGCCCACCCGGCGCCGGAAGTCCCGCACCGGGACCTGCCGCAGCTCGTCCGTCTCCAGGAAGCTCGGCCGCCCCCGCGCGTCACCGACCGCGCCCGGCGGCAGCGGGATCACCCCCGCCCGCTCGTCGCGGTATCTGCTGGTGATCTTCGCGACCGTCACCCGTTCGCCCCGCACCCCCAGCACCAGACACGGCCGGTCCTTCTGCCCCGGCCCGTCCTCGAACGGCACGTTCGCCCACCAGATCTCCGCCGGCCGCGGCCGCCCCCGGGCCCCGCGCCCGCGCGCGGCCCGCCCCGGCGGCCGGGTCCTGCGCCCCTCGGGCCGCCGCCCGCGCCCCCAGCCGTCCACGAGCGTGACGACCAGCGCCAGCGATATCACCGCCGCGAGCGCCGGCCACCAGGACGTGTCCATGGGACGACGTTACCGGCGCGCGCACGACAATGCGCGCCCTCAGTCGCGCCCCGCACACCCCTGGTCCAGCCGAACCGGTGACAGCACAGGTGAGTTCGCCCACAACAGCCCCTGGCGGAGGAGCGACCCGGGGTTTTGCGCCTTACGCTCGACAAACCGCACGACCCCCGTCGCCCCATATCCCTCGAAACTCTTCATATCCCGCCAGCGGAGGTTTCTGCTTTATGAAGCTCACCGTCGTCGGCTGCTCGGGGTCGTTCCCGTCCGCGGAATCGGCCTGCTCGAGCTACCTCGTCGAGGCCGACGGCTACAGGCTGCTTCTCGACATGGGCAACGGCGCCCTCGGCGAGCTGCAGCGCCACTGCGGTCTCTACGACCTCGACGCGATCTTCCTGAGCCATCTGCACGCCGACCACTGCATCGACATGTGCGCCTACTTCGTCGCGCGCTACTACCGCCACGACGGCGGGCGCTGCGACCCCATCCCGGTCTACGGCCCCGAAGGCACCGAACACCGCCTGACCACGGCCTACGCCGACACCCCCTCCGCCTCCTCGATGAGCGAGGTCTTCGACTTCCACACGGTCAAGCCGTCCACCTTCGACATCGGCCCGTTCACCGTGCACACCGAACGCGTGGCCCACCCCGTCGAGGCGTACGGCATCCGCGTCGAACACGGCGGGAAGTCCCTGACGTACTCCGGCGACACGGGCGTCACCCCGGCGCTGGTCGAGCTCGCCCGGGACACCGACCTCTTCCTGTGCGAGGCCGCCTTCACCCACGGCAAGGAGAACATCCCCGACCTCCACCTCAACGGCCGCGAGGCCGGCGAGACGGCGGCCCGGGCCGGCGCGCGCAGACTCGTGCTGACCCACATCCCCCCGTGGACCGACCCCCGGGTCAACCTCGCCGACGCCCGGGCGGTCTACGACGGCCCGGTGGAACTGGCGGCGCCGAGGGTGTCGTACGACATCTGAATCCGCAGCGATGCCGTACGAGGTTCAGGCGCACGGCATCGACGAAGGCCCCGGAGCACACTGCTCCGGGGCCTTCCTCGTGCGGGTCGGGGCTATGCCTTCGTGAGGTCCTCGAGCTCCTCCTCGGGCTCCCGGCCCGGGGTGGGGAGGTTGAACTTCGTGATCGCGAAGCGGAACACGAAGTAGTAGATCGCGCCGAAGACCAGTCCGATCGGGATGATCAGCCACGGCTTGGTGGCCAGATTCCAGTTCAGGGCGTAGTCGATGAAGCCCGCCGAGAACGTGAAGCCGGTGTGCACCCCGAGCGCCCAGGTGACCGCCATGGACAGGGCGGTGAGCACCGCGTGGATGGCGTAGAGCAGCGGGGCGATGAACATGAACGAGAACTCGATCGGCTCGGTCACACCGGTCACGAACGAGGTCAGCGCGACCGAGATCATCATGCCCAGCACGGCCTTGCGGCGCTCCGGACGGGCGGTGTGGGCGATGGCGAGCGCGGCGGCCGGGAGACCGAACATCATGATCGGGAAGAAGCCCGACATGAACTGACCGGCGGTCGGGTCCCCGGCGAAGAAGCGGGTGAGGTCGCCGTGGACGATGTCGCCGGACGCCTCCTTGAAGTCACCGAGCTGGAACCAGGCGACCGAGTTCACGAACTGGTGCATGCCGACCGGGATCAGCGCGCGGTTGATCAGACCGAACAGCGCGGCGCCGAAGGCCCCGAGACCGGTGACCCACTCGCCGACGTCCGAGATGCCCTCGCCGATCGGCTTCCAGACCAGGCCGAAGAAGACACCCATGAGCGTGCCGACGAACGCCATGATGATCGGCACCAGCCGGCGGCCGTTGAAGAAGCCGAGCCAGTCGACCAGCTTCTTGCGGTGGTACCGCTGCCACAGCACCGCCGAGAGCAGGCCCATCAGGATGCCGCCGAGGACACCGGGGTTGTTGTAGGTGGCGGCTATGTCGGCGCCGGCCTGGACCTTGGCCTCGGTGACCGGGAACGCCTTCAGCACATTGCTGTAGACCAGGAAGCCCACCAGCGCGGCGAGGGCGGTCGATCCGTCCGCCTTCTTGGCGAAACCGATCGCGACACCGATGCAGAACAGCATCGGCAGGTTGTCGAAGATGGCGCCGCCGGCCGTGCCGAACACCGCCGTGACCTTGTCGGGCAGGTGGAGCTTGTCTTGCACGTCCGTCTGGCCGAGGCGGAGCAGGATGCCCGCCGCCGGCAGTACGGCGATGGGGAGCTGAAGGCTGCGGCCGACCTTCTGCAGGCCCTGGAGCAGGCCGGATCCCCGCTTCTTCGCGGGGGCCGCCGATGGCGCGGTGGCGGTGGTCATGGTTCCTCCATCTGGGTGATGGTCTACACCACTCAGTGGTGTAGACCATGTTGTAGCAGATGAAGAACGCATAAGGAACCCACTGCGCGGGCGCTATGCCTTTGTGACGTCTTCGTGCTCTTCCTCACGCTCCCGACCGGGCGTTTTCAGGTCGAACCGGGCGATCGCGAACCGGAAGACCACGTAGTAGACCACGGCGAAGCCCAGCCCGTCGTCCCCGAACACATCAGGCTGCCCCAGCCGGTTGAGGATCCCCGCCGCCGGCGGCCTCATTGTCGGAACTCATGGGTTGGCGACCACCTGTCATGTGGTGTAGACCAGTTACCGACGATTGGGTTGCTGTGACGTCATCCTTCGGTACGCACGACGCAATCGCTCGCGAAGCTGGGCCAACTGTGCGTGAGGAGACCGACATGGCCACCAAGGCAGAGAAGATCGTCGCCGGACTCGGCGGCATCGACAACATCGAGGAGATCGAGGGCTGCATCACCCGTCTCCGCACCGAGGTCTCCGACGCCTCACTGGTCGACGACGCCGCCCTCAAGGCCGCCGGCGCCCACGGCGTCGTCAAGATGGGCACCGCCATCCAGGTCGTCATCGGCACCGACGCCGACCCGATCGCCGCGGAGATCGAAGACATGATGTGACCCGCCCGCGGCACCGCGGCGGACGTCACCTGTAGCGGACATCACCTGTAAGGGGCTTCTCCCACCACGGGAGGAGCCCCTTCCCCGTCTACGACTAGGCTCGGCGCCATGTCACGCATCGACGGCCGCACCCCCGAACAGCTCCGCCCCGTCACCATCGAACGCGGCTGGAGCAAGCACGCAGAGGGCTCCGTCCTCATCTCCTTCGGCGACACCAAGGTCTTCTGCACCGCCTCCGTCACCGAAGGCGTCCCCCGCTGGCGCAAGGGCAGCGGCGAAGGCTGGGTCACCGCCGAGTACTCCATGCTCCCCCGCGCCACCAACACCCGCGGCGACCGCGAGTCCGTCCGCGGCAAGATCGGCGGCCGCACCCACGAGATCTCCCGCCTCATCGGCCGCTCCCTGCGCGCCGTCATCGACTACAAGGCGCTCGGCGAGAACACCATCGTCCTCGACTGCGACGTCCTCCAGGCCGACGGCGGCACGCGTACGGCGGCCATCACCGGCGCGTACGTCGCCCTCGCGGACGCGGTCGCGTGGGCCCAGGGCCGGAAACTGATCCGGGCCGGCCGCCAGCCCCTCACCGGCACCGTCTCCGCCGTCTCCGTCGGCATCGTCGGCGGCGTCCCCCTCCTCGACCTCCGCTACGAGGAAGACGTCAAGGCCGAGACCGACATGAACGTCGTCTGCACCGGCGACGGCCGCTTCGTCGAGGTCCAGGGCACCGCCGAGGCCGAACCCTTCGCCCGCGAGGAACTCAACTCCCTGCTGGACCTCGCCGTCTCCGGCTGCAAGGAATTGACCGCCCTCCAGCGCGCGGCACTTGATACCGTCCTCGAAAAGTAAAGGGCGGACCAAGAGATCAGGGTGCGCGGTGGCAACCCCACCGCGCGCCACGGCGTCTTGGGCAATACGCACCGCACCAACGGGGAGGAACCCAGCCATGGCCATGTCCGCGAGCCGCCGACACCGGGGCCGAGCCCGCCGTACCGCCATCGCCGCGGCCACGGCGGCCGTCGCTCTCACCCTGGGCTTCACGGTGACCGGCTGCGACGCCGTCAACAAGGCCCTGGACTGCGTCCAGACCGCCGACGCCATCGCCGACAGCGTCACCGACCTCCAGCAGGCCGTGGAGAGCGCGTCGAACGACCCGACACAGCTCGACGAGTCCCTCACGTCCATCGAGAACGACCTCGACCAGATCGGCGACAAGACGGACAACACCGACGTCAACAAGGCGGTCGACGACCTGAACAAGGCCGTCACCAACGTCCGTACGGCGGTGGACAACGGCGACACCACCCCTGACCTCAGCCCGGTCACGGACGCGGCGGGCGAACTGACGAAGGTCTGCACGCCGTAACGAACCGGTGGCGGGGCTCGGTGGCGGGGCTCGGGATACTGGGAGCATGACCCGCCTGATCCTCGCCACCCGCAACGCCGGAAAGATCACCGAACTCAGGTCGATCCTCGCCGACGCAGGTCTCCCGCACGACCTCGTCGGCGCGGACGCCTACCCGGAGATCCCCGACGTCAAGGAAACCGGAGTGACGTTCGCCGAGAACGCCCTCCTCAAGGCCCACGCCCTCGCCCGGGCCACCGGCCTCCCGGCCGTCGCCGACGACTCCGGCCTCTGCGTGGACGTCCTGAACGGCGCCCCCGGCATCTTCTCCGCCCGCTGGTCCGGCACCCACGGCGACGACAAGGCCAACCTGGACCTCCTCCTCGCACAGCTCTCCGACATCGCGGACCCCCACCGCGGCGCCCACTTCGCCTGCGCCGCCGCCCTGGCCCTCCCCGACGGCACGGAACGCGTGGTCGAGGGCCGCCTCCGCGGCATCCTGCGCCACACCCCCACCGGCACGAACGGCTTCGGCTACGACCCGATCCTCCAGCCGGAGGGCGAGACCCGCACCTGCGCGGAACTGACGGCGCAGGAGAAGAACGCGATCAGCCACCGGGGGAAGGCGTTCCGGGGGTTGGTGCCGGTGGTACGGGAGCTGCTGGGCTGACTTAAGGATCAAGCCCCGCACCTTTGAATCGAAGGTGCGGGGCCCGCCTTATGCGTGGGCCCGGTGGGACTCGAACCCACGACATACCGGATCTAAACCGGCATCCTCTTGCCAGCTGGGATACGGGCCCGCAGCGTTGCCTACTCTACTGGTCGCTGCGGGCGCTTCGCTGTCGGCTGCCTCCTCTGCACCAGGTGTTGGTGACCGCGTGGCAGTTAGGGCACAACAACCGCAGGTTCTCCCGCCGGTCGTCACTCCAGTCCCCGTTGATGTGATCGACCTCCAGGGTCATGGGCTTGCCGAGCCACTCGGGGCCGACGCCGCAGTCGGCGCACTCCTCCGGCGCGCCCACTTCCAGGAGCGCTCTACGCAGCAGATGGGTTCTCGTCCGCCTCGTGCCGTCATGCTGGACCAGGATGTCCGCGGCGCGCCTGAACGGCACGGTGCCGGGGCCGCCCCTTTGATGTGCTTGCCCGAGGAAGTGTGCCGTCGTCAGATCCTCCTCGGCGATCCACTCGCGCAGTAGCGCACGCTGCGTGCCGTTTTCCGGACGCCCCAGCCTGCGCAGTACCCCGGCGATGGAGACCGACTCGGTGACAGCCTCGCCCAATTCTTGCGACGTGGGCCGGGGCAGCCTGCACCACTTGCTCACAGGGCACCGCCTTGGTTGCGCCCCTTGCCGCGACTCCGGTAACTGTCAGTTGTCGAATGACAGTTGGGGCACAGGAAGCGCAGGTTCTCGATGCGGCTGTTCCGCCAGTTGCCGTCGATGTGATCGACCTCCAGCGGCAGTGGCCGGTCTTGCCAGACTGCCTCCGTTCCGCACAGGGCGCATTGTTCTGCAACCCCCGTGGTCGTCATCGCCCATTTCAGCCTGTCACTGGGGATGCGTCGGGCGGCACCGGCAGGCTGCTCGACAAGCAGGCCTTCGGGTGTCCGGGGACGCCATGGCTTGCCTCGCCGGGTGGGCACATGGAAATGCGAGGTGTCGATCTCGTACGCCTTGATCCGGCGGCTGATGTGCGTGTGGTGCCCGCCGACGACCTCCAGTCCGAGACGCCGCAAGACCTCGCACATGTTCGTCGAGGCGGCCACGGCGGACTCAAGGATCGCCCGCGTCCACTTCACCCCCTCCCGCTCGAAGTGTGATGTATCGACGCCCAGCTTCCTCATCCGTTCCCGGACATATCTCCGCGTCGCACTCCCCGGCTCCACCCCCAGCCTCCCGCAAGCCTCCGACAACGTCCGCGCCCCCCGAGCCGCCTCCTCCAGCCGCTCCCTGCTGTACGCGCTCGTGCCCATCCGGAACCCCCTCCGTCTCCGGCCACCCGTTCGTGGCCCGTACGGAGTAACGAACCGTTTATCGGACAGTCACGCCTGAAACGTGAAGCGGCCCGCGTCGGGGTCCTCCGACGCGGGCCGCCAGGCAGCGGGAACGGGAAGCCTCAGATCCCCAGGTCCTTGATGATCTTGGCCACGTGGCCCGTCGCGCGGACGTTGTAGAAGGCGTGCTCGACCTTGCCCTCCTCGTCGACCACGATCGTGGAGCGGATCACGCCCATGTACGTCTTGCCGTAGTTCTTCTTCTCGCCGAACGCCCCGTACGCGTCGAGCGCCGTCTTCTCGGGGTCGGCCAGGAGGGTGACCTTCAGGGACTCCTTCTCGCGGAACTTGCCCAGCTTCTCGGGGCTGTCCGGGGAGATGCCGACGACGTCGTAGCCGGCGCCGGCCAGGAGGTCGAGGTTGTCCGTGAAGTCGCAGGCCTGCTTGGTGCAACCGGGGGTCAGGGCCGCCGGGTAGAAGTACACGATGACCTTGCGGCCCTTGTGGTCCGACAGGGACACCTCGTTGCCGTCGGCGTCGGGGAGGGTGAAGGCGGGGGCCACGTCCCCGGGCTGGAGTCGCTCGCTCATCGGTCCAGCGTAACCGGGGGTCCTGACAGTGCGGTCGCGGGCAGAGCTGACAGACTGTCCAGAACAGGTATCGGCAACAACGTATCGGCGACTTCGGAGGCCTCACCGTGGCGGACACGTCGGACACCAGAACCCCGGCGCAGATCGAGGCGGACATCAAGGCCCGCCGTGCGAAGCTGGCCGAGACGCTGGACGAGCTCGGGGTGCGGGTGCACCCGAAGACCATCGTCGGAGACGCCAAGGCCAGGGTCGTCGCCAACGTGGACCACACCCTCGGCAAGGCCTACGTCCAGGTCAACCGGGTCGTGACGGACGTCAGGGCGCAGTTCGTGGACGAGGACGGCGCACCCCGTCTGGAGCGGGTCGTGCCGGTCGCGCTCGTCGTGGTGGGCGTGGTCGGGCTGCTCGCCCTGAGCGGCCGGCGCCGCAAGAGGTGAGGAGCCACCCGGTAGCCCTCCCGTACGGCGAAGGCAGGTAGGTTCGAGGCGTGAGCGGTAAAAGAAGCGACCACAGCGGTCCCCAGCACGACAAGCTTCCCATCCGGATGCTCCACGACCGGGTCCTCGTACGGCAGGACACCAGCGAGGGCGAGCGGCGTTCCGGCGGCGGGATCCTGATCCCCGCGACGGCGGCCGTGGGCAGGCGTCTGGCGTGGGCGGAGGTCGTCGCGGTGGGGCAGAACGTACGGACCGTGGAGCCGGGCGACCGGGTCCTGTACGACCCGGAGGACCGGGCCGAGGTGGAGGTGCGCGGCGTGGCCTATGTGCTGATGCGCGAGCGCGACCTGCACGCGGTGGCCGCGGACCGGTTCGAGGGCTCGGAGGACACGACCGGCCTGTACCTCTGACCGGCTACCTCTGAATCAGTGGCCGAAAGGGGCTGGTGACCATCGTCACCAGCCCCTTTTGCCGTTCCTTTGCTAGTTTTGAAAGTGCCCGACGAGACGCGCCGTACCGGGATGTACGTGAGTACGCAAAGACGACGCACCTGTGAAGACAGAACGCTCGCGTCTCGGAGGTGCCCCATGGCCTGGGTCCTGCTCGTCGTCGCCGGTCTGCTCGAGGTCGGCTGGTCGATCGGTATGAAGTACACCGACGGTTTCACCCGGCTCGTGCCCAGTGTGCTCACCGGCGCCGGGATCGCCGCCAGCATGCTGCTGCTGTCGTACGCCGCCCGTTCCCTGCCCATCGGTACCGCCTACGGCGTCTGGGTGGGGATCGGTGCGGCCGGTGCGGCGGTGCTCGGGATGGCGGTGCTGGGGGAGCCCGTCACCGCCGCCCGGATCTTCTTCGTGGCCCTGCTGCTGGTCGCCGTGATCGGCCTCAAGGCGACCGGCGGCCACTAGGTCAGCTGTCTCCTAGTCGATCTCTCTGCGGGTCGTGAGCTGCGTCCCCGTCCCCGTCGTCGTGCCCTGGGAGCTGCCGGGGGTGCCGGTGTCGCCGGTGCCGGTGGTGGTGCCCGCGTCGCCCGTGCCCGTGGTGGTGCCCGCGTCTCCGGTGCCGGTCGTGGTGCCCGCGTCGCCGGTGCCGCCGTCGGCGGTGCCGGTGGTGGTGCCGGCGTCGGTGGTGCCGCCGGAGCTGTCCGTGCCGGAGGTGGCGGAGCCGCCGTCCGTCGTACCGCCGTCGGTCTGCCCCTGGGTCTGGCCCTGCGTCTGGCCCTGGTCGCCCTGGCCGCCGGTGTCGGCCTCGTCGCCGCCGGGGGAGGCGGCCGGGGAGGACGGGGTGACGGGGAGGCCGGTGTCCGCGGAGCCGGCCTGGACGTCGAGGTCGAAGTCGTGGGCCGTGGTGCCCTTCAGGGCCTCCTTGGTGAACTGCGCCCAGATCTCGGTGGGCGCGCCGCCGCCGTTGATGCGGGCGAGGCCCATCGCGCCCTTGAGGGACTTGTGGGCGGCGGTCTCGGGGTCCTGGCCCATCACGGCGACGACGGTGGCGAGGTCGGGGGTGTACCCGGCGAACCAGGCGGCCTGGTCCTCCTCCGCGGTGCCGGTCTTGCCGGCGGCGGGGCGGCCGGCGGCGAGGGCGGCGGTGGCGGTGCCCTGGTTGACGACGCTCCGCAGGACGGAGGTGGTGGTGTCGGCGGCCTCGCGGCTGACGGCCTGGGTGGTCTTGCGCCGGGGCAGCTCGACCGTCTTGCCGTCCTTGGTGAGCTTCTCGATGATCGTGTACGTGCCGTGCTTGCCGTGGTTGGCGAGCGTGGCGTACGCCTCGGCCATGTCGAGGACGCTCGCGGTGGCGGTGCCCAGCGCGATGGACGGGTACGGCTGGAGGTCGGGGGTGTCGGTGGGCAGGCCCAGGTCGATCGCGGTCTGCTTGACCTTGGCGGGGCCGACGTCGACGGCCATCTGCGCGTACACGGAGTTCACCGACTTGTCGGTGGCCTGGCGCACGGTGATGTTGCCGTAGTTGACGTAGTCCTCGTTCTCGGGGGCGTAGCTGCCGCCGTTCCAGCCCTGCACGGGGCGCCTGTTGGTGCCGTCGTAGACCGTGTTCGGGGTGATGGTGCGGCCGTCCTGGGTGGTGGAGTCGTTCTCGACGGCGGAGGTGAACACGAACGGCTTGAAGGTGGAGCCGACCTGGAAGTCCTGGCGGGTGGCGTTGTTGGTGTACTGCTTGACGTAGTCGATGCCGCCGTACATCGCGAGGATCTTGCCGGTCTTGGGGTCGACGGCGGCGCCGCCCGCGCGGACGTAGGTGTCGACCTTGCGGTTCTTCTTGTCGAGCTTGTCCATCAGCTTGTCGTTGACGGCGTCGACGAAGGCGTTCTGCTTCTTCTTCTGGATGGTGGTGGTGATCCGGTAGCCGCCGGCGTCGAGCTGGTCCGAGGTGACGATCTTGTTGTCGAGCAGATAGTCCTTGATGGCGTTGACGAGGTAGCCGCGCTGTCCGGACATGCCGGTGGCGGCGCCCGAGGTCTCCTTCGGCGTGGGGAACTTCATGCCCTCGCGCTTGGACTCGTCGAGCCAGCCCTTGGTGACCATGCCGTCGAGGACGTAGTTCCAGCGGGCCTCGGCGGCCTTCTTGTTCTCGGGGTGGGCGATCACGTCGTACTCGCTGGGCGCGTTGACCAGCGCGGCGAGGTAGGCGCCCTGTTCGGCGGTCAGTCCGGCGGCGTCGATGCCGTAGTAGGCCTTGGCGGCGGCCTCGATGCCGTACGCGTTGCGGCCGAAGTAGCTGGTGTTGAGGTAGCCCTCGAGGATCTCGTCCTTGGACTTCTCGCGGTCCAGCTTGATCGCGATGAAGAACTCCTTCACCTTGCGGGTGACGGTCTGCTCCTGCGCGAGGTAGTAGTTCTTGACGTACTGCTGGGTGATCGTGGAACCGGACTGCTTGCCCTTGCCCGTGGCGGTGTTCCAGCCGGCCCGCAGCATGGCCTTGGGGTCGATCGCGGACTCGGTGTAGAAGTCGCGGTCCTCGGCGGCGAGGATCGCGTGCTGGGCGTCCTTCGAGATCTGGGAGAGGTCGACGTTCTCCCGGTTGATCTCGCCGTCGCGGGCGATCTCGGTGCCGTCCGCGTACAGGTAGACGTTGGACTGCTTGGTGGCGAGCGCGTTGGCCGGGGGGATCTTGACCGTGGAGTAGCCGAGGTAGAACAGGCCGACCAGGAGGAGCACGCCCAGGACGAAGGTGGCGAGCACCATCCGCCAGGTGGGGATCAGCCGCCGCCAACCGGTGCGCTTGGGGCGCTTGGGCATCTTGGCCTCCCCCGGTTCCTCACTCGGTGCCCAGCCCTCGGTCGGCTGCTGCGGCTGCGGCTCGTCGCTCATGTGCTGCTCGGACTCCTGTTTCGCGTCGTACGTTCCCGTACGCCTCATACGCCATTTGCGCCCCCTGTTAGAGACTCTCGCACCAAGCGTTCCGTTCCCGGCAATCGGCACGAGTTGTGCCGGAAAACGCGTGGCACGTCGCTGTGCCTGCGGGCTAGGCTCCTGCGCTTCGGTGTCGTAGAGGTGGACGAACGGGCGAGGAGGAAGGTTGCCGTGGGTTCGGCGCGGTTGTACGCGGCCGTCGCAGCGGGGGGTTTCAGAAGGTACGCGACCTATCGGGCGGCCACTGCCGCGGGGGTGTTCACCAACACGGTTTTCGGCCTGATCCTCGTCTACACATACCTGGCGTTGTGGGACGAGCGGCCGCACCTCGGGGGCTATGACCAGGCCCAGGCGGTGACGTTCGTGTGGCTGGGGCAGGCGTTGTACGCGACGCTGGCGATCCAGGGCGGCGGCTTCGAGATCGATCTCATGGAGCGCATCCGTACGGGTGACATCGCGATCGACCTCTACCGTCCGGCGGATCTGCAGGCGTGGTCGCTGGCGAACGACCTGGGGCGGGCGGTGTTCCAGTTGCTGGGGCGCGGTGTGATCCCTTTCATGTTCGGGGTGTTGTGCTTCCCCACCGCGCTTCCGGGTGATCCGGGGACCTGGCTGGCCTTTCTGGTCACGCTGGTGCTCGCGATGATCGTCAGTTTCGGGATCCGCTTCCTGGTGGCGCTGAGCGGCTTCTGGCTGATGGACGGCACCGGCGCGTTGCAGGTGCTGATGGTCACGGGGATCTTCTGTTCGGGGATGACGCTGCCGCTGAACGCGTTCCCGGGGGCGCTCGGCGAGGCGGTGCGGGTGCTGCCGTGGGCGGCGCAGCTGCAGATGCCCGCCGATGTGCTGATGGGGGAGGCGGATCCGCTGCCGGTGTTCGCCTTCCAGGCGGCGTGGGCGGTGGCGCTGCTGGCGGCGGGCCGGCTGATGCAGTCGGCGGCGACGCGGCGGGTGGTGGTGCAGGGTGGCTGAGGATCTTCGGTTCGCCGCGCGCGACCCGATCCCGCCCGTCGGGCGCGGCCGGGTCCTGGAGGGGCTGCGGACCTATCGGATGATCGCCGGGATGTGGATCCGTTCCACGATGGCCTACCGCGTGTCGTTCGTGATGACGGCGCTCGGCGGGGCGGTGGTGACCGGGCTGGACTTTGTCGCGATCTTGCTGATGTTCTCCCGGGTGGACAGCATCGGCGGTTATGAACTGCCCGAGGTCGCCCTGTTGTACGGGCTGTCGGCGACGTCCTTCGGGATCGCGGACCTGGTGATGGGGTCGGCGGGCCGGCTGGGCACGCGCGTGCGTGACGGCACGCTGGACACACTGCTGGTGCGGCCGGCGCCGGTGCTGGCGCAGGTCGCCGCGGACCGGTTCGCGCTGCGCCGGCTGGGCCGGATCACCCAGGGGGCCGTCGTGCTCGGGTACGCCCTGCTCGCCCTCGACGTCCACTGGACGGCGGCGAAGGCGGTGCTGCTGCCGCTGACGGTGGTGTGCGGCGGGGTGATCTTCTCCGCGGTGTTCGTGGCGGGAGCGTCCTTCCAGTTCGTCGCGCAGGACGCCTCGGAGGTGCAGAGCGCGTTCACGTACGGCGGTCAGACCCTGCTGCAGTATCCGCCGACGGTGTTCGGCAAGGAGCTGGTGCGCGGGGTGACGTTCATGTTCCCGCTGGCCTTCGTCAACTGGGTGCCCGCCGCCTATGTGCTGGACCGTCCGTATCCGCTGGGGCTGCCGCAGTGGGCGGCGTTCGCCCCACCGCTGGTGGCGGTGGTCTGCTGGGTCCTGGCCGGGCTGGCGTGGCGGGCGGGGCTCAGGTCGTATCGGAGTACGGGGAGTTGATCCGGAGGTGACGGTGGAACGAGAGCCGACGGTGGACGCTTTCATCGAACTGGACCGCGTCGAGAAGGTCTTCGACGTGCGCAAGAAGACCGGCTTCCTGAAGCGGGAGGTGCGGCGGGTGCGGGCGGTCGACGCGATCTCGTTCACCGTGGCGCGCGGCGAGATGGTCGGCTACATCGGGCCGAACGGCGCGGGGAAGTCGACGACGATCAAGATGCTGACCGGCATCCTGGTGCCGAGCGGCGGCCGGCTGCGGGTGGCGGGCATCGATCCGTCCCGGGAGCGGACCCGGCTCGCACACCGCATCGGGGTGGTGTTCGGCCAGCGGACGACGCTCTGGTGGGACCTCCCGCTCATCGACTCCTACCGGCTGATGCACCGCATGTACCGCATCCCGGACGCCCGTTACCGCGACAACCTCGACCGCCTCGTCGAACTCCTCGACCTGGAAGCCCTGTTGGACGTCCCGGTACGCCAGCTCTCGCTCGGTCAGCGGATGCGCGGCGACATCGCGGCGGCCCTGCTGCACGACCCCGAGGTGCTCTACCTGGACGAGCCGACGATCGGCCTCGACGTCGTCTCCAAGGCGCGGGTGCGGGAGTTCCTGCGCGAGCTGAACGCCGAGCGCGGCACGACGGTTCTGCTCACCACCCATGACCTCCAGGACATCGAGCAGCTGTGCTCCCGGGTCATGGTCATCGACCACGGGCGCCTGGTCTACGACGGTGCGCTCGCCGGGCTGCACGAGGCGGGGGAGAGCGAGCGGACCCTGGTGGTGGACCTGGAGCGGGAGGTGCCGCCGATCGAGGTGGTCGGCGCGCGGGTGGTGAAGGTGGAGGGGCCCCGGCAGTGGCTGGCGTTCCCGGCGTCGGCGTCGGCGGCGCCGCTGGTCGCCAGGATCGCGGCGGAGTACCCGCTGCTGGACCTGTCGGTGCGCGAGCCCGACATCGAGGCCGTCATCGCGCGCATGTACGTCGAACGGGAGACCGTAGTGCCGGGCGCGCAGAGCTCGTAGGCTGCTGTCATGACCGACGACGCCGCAGTCCCGGACCTGAGAGCATCCGACGCCGACCGTGAACGGGTCGCCGAGGTCCTGCGGGACGCCCTGGCCGAGGGGCGGCTCGACATGGCGGAGTTCGAGGAGCGGCTGGAACAGACGTACCGGGCGCGGACGTACGGCGAGTTGACGCCGATCACCCGCGATCTGCCGGCCGCCGGGGTCGCGCCCGCCGTCTCCCTGCGCAAGGAACCGGTGCCGGAGGGCAGTTGGGCCGGGCGGATCGCGGGCGGCGAGGGTTCGTCGACCTGGGCCGTGGCGCTGCTGTCGGGGTTCCAGCGCAAGGGGCGCTGGATCGTGCCCCGCCGGTTCACCGCGGTGGCGTTCTGGGGCGGCGGGGAGATCGATCTGCGCGAGGCGGACTTCGCGGCCGGCGAGGTCGAGATCAACTGCGTCGCGATCATGGGCGGCATCCAGATCGTGGTGCCGCCCGGGGTGGAGGTCGTGGTCCGGGGCATCGGGATCATGGGCGGCTTCGACCAGCGGGAGACGGGGGTGCCGGGGGAGCCGGGCGCGCCCCGGGTGATCGTGAGCGGCTTCGCGTTCTGGGGCGGCGTGGGCGTGGAACGCAAACTGAGCCGAGCGGCCCGCAAACAGGCAAAGCTGGAGCGCCGGGCAGCACGGAAGGAGCTCTGAGCGCAGGGCGCAGCGGCACCCTTCGGCGGGCGGCGCCTGGCCCCACCCCCGAGCGCCTACGCCGCCGAGCCCCGAAGGTCCCCCAGGTCCAGCGTCTGCGCCATCACGCGGTAGCCCAGGTCGCTCGGATGGAGATGGTCCCCCGAGTCGTACTCCGGCCGCAGACTGCGCGGGTCGTACGGATCCCGCAGCGCCTTGTCGAAGTCGACGACCGTGTCGTACACCCCGCCCGCACGGATCACCTCGTTGATCCGCTGCCGTACGTCCTCACGGGCCCGTGTGTAGCCGCGGTGCCCGTGGAACGGGGTGAGGGTGCTGCCGACGACCTCGATGCCGTGGGCGTGGGCGCGCTCGGTGAGGGTGCGCAGACCGGCCACGATCGCGTCGGGGTCGGCGCGCCCCGGGTCGCGGAGGATGTCGTTTACGCCGAGGTCGATGACGACGACCTTGACGTTCGGACGGCCGAGGACGTCCCGTGCGAAGCGGTTGAGGCCGGCGGCGCCCCGGCGGGGGTCGTCGGCGAGGACCCGGTTGCCGCTGATGCCCTCGTTGACGACGCCGTGGTGGGGCGCGTCGGCGCCGGAGCGGGCGGCGGCGCGCAGTCGGTCGGCGAGGACGTCCGGCCAGCGGCGGTCGGCGCCGGCGGTGGCGGTGACCCCGTCGGTGATGGAGTCGCCGAGGGCGACGACGGTGCCGTCGGCCTCGGTGCCGAGGACGTCGAGCGCGGTGAGGTAGCGCCAGCGGTCGGTGGTGCCGGTGTAGGCGGCGCCGGTCTCGTCCCCGGTGTGCTCGCCGTCGGCGACATAGCTGGTCTGCCGGGCGTGCGGATGGTAGGTGACCGGGCCGGCGGAGGTGGGGGCGTAGGTGCTGACGACGACGTCGGCGTCGGACGGGACGGCGACGGGGACGGGGTCGCTGACGGTCTGGCCGCCGGGCGGGACGGTGACCGTGCCGGAGCCGCCGAAGGTGAGCCGGCGCAGGGTGCCGGGGGCCACGGCCGGGCCGTCCGCGCCCGCCGCGACCGCGAGGGTGGCGTGGGTGACGGTCAGCGGGCGGGTGCCGTACAGGTTGGACAGGGTGACGCGGGCGCTCGTGCCGCCGACGCTGGTGTGCACGATGTTGCGGACCGTGCGCCCCGCCATGCCGTCGGCCGCGGTGCCCGGTTCGCCGCCGACGGGGGAGGCGCCCCAGGTGCCGACCCACACCCCGGCCGAGGCGGGGGTGACGGACCCGGCCCCGCCGCGGCGTGCCGCGGCGTCGGCCGCCCCGGCGTAGATGCCGGCGGACAGGGCCACGACGAGTGCGACGACCGCGCACAGCAACGCGTAGCCCTTTTGCCTGGTCATACGGTGTGGTTCTCCTCGGTGCGGGAGCCGTGGGGCCCCGGCGGACAGCGCAGGAGTTCACCGTCGAGCTCCCCCGTACGAATGACGTCGGGAACTCTTGTTCCGTTCCGGGAGTCGGTCAAGCAGGGACAATATTTGCGTGCGGGACACGGGGGATCGGGGAACGGGTGGAGTTGATGGATCGTACGGATGCGGTACCGACCGGGAAGTCCCCGGCGCGCGCGATGACCGTCTTCAGCGCCGCCGACGAGGAGAAGCAGCGCGGCGTACGGCGGATGAAACTGACCGCCGCCGGGCTGCTGCTGTTCGTCGCCGTGGTCTACGGGCTCGCGGAGTGGGCGTCCCACCGGGGCGCCGGCCCCTGGGCGGGGTATGTGGCGGCGGCGGCCGAGGCCGGCATGGTGGGTGCGCTGGCCGACTGGTTCGCGGTCACCGCCCTCTTCCGCCATCCCCTGGGCCTGCCCATCCCGCACACGGCGATCATCCCGAACAAGAAGGACCAGCTGGGTGTCTCGCTGGGTGAGTTCGTCGGGGAGAACTTCCTCTCCGAGGACGTCGTACGGCAGCGGCTGCGGGTCGTCGGCATCGGCACCCGGCTCGGTTCCTGGCTGGCTGAGCCGGAGCACGCGGACCGGGTCACGGCCGAGCTGGCGACGGCCCTGCGGGGCGCCCTGACCGTGCTGCGCGACACGGACGTCCAGGCGGTGGTCGGCGAGGCGATCACCCGGCGCGCGGACGCCCAGGAGATCGCGCCCGGCATGGGCAAGATGCTCGAGAAGATCGTCGCGGACGGCGGGCACCGGCGGGCGGTGGACCTGGTGGTCGCGCGGGCCTACGACTGGCTGACGCTGCACGGCGACTCGGTGATGGACGCGGTGGAGGGCGGCGCCCCCGGCTGGACGCCCCGCTTCGTCGACAAGCGGATCGGCGAGCGCGTCTACAAGGAGCTGCTGCGTTTCTGCGCCGAGATCCGCGACATGCCCTCCCACCCGGCCCGGGGCGCCCTGGACACCTTCCTCACCGACTTCGCCTCCGACCTGCAGTCCGACACGGACACCCGGGCGCGGGTGGAGCGGCTCAAGGGCGAGGTGCTGGGCAGGGGCGAGGTCCAGGACCTGATCGCGTCCGCCTGGACCGCCGTACGCTCCATGATCGTCGCGGCGGCGGAGGACGAGCGCAGCGAACTGCGGCTGCGGGTGCGGGCCTCGCTGCTCACGCTGGGCGCGCGGATGGCGACCGA
Organism: Streptomyces sp. NPDC005820; assembly: GCF_040630255.1. Lineage (NCBI taxonomy): Bacteria > Bacillati > Actinomycetota > Actinomycetes > Kitasatosporales > Streptomycetaceae > Streptomyces > Streptomyces sp. NPDC005820. The sequence continues at coordinate 82,527 of NZ_JBEXXE010000037.1, read as the reverse complement.
GCCGAAGGTGCAGGCGAAGGTCGACGGCTGGGTCGAGGGCGTGGCGGTGCACGTCGTGACGACGTACCGGAAGGAGATCACCTCCCTGATCACCGACACGGTGGCGGGCTGGGACCCGGAGCACACGACCCGCAAGATCGAGGCCAACATCGGCCGCGACCTGCAGTTCATCCGTATCAACGGCACGGTGGTGGGCTCCCTGGCGGGCCTGCTGATCTACACGGTGGCCCGGGCGCTGGGGGCGTAGGCCCGGGCAGGGGGACTACTCGGTTCCGCGCCGCACCCGATCCCGACGGCGCAGCAGAAGCAAACCTCCCGCGAGCGCCGTGAGACCCGTGGCCGCGGTCCAGGCGACGACATCGCCGGACCCCGTGGCGGCGAGGTCACCGCTTTTGCCCTGCGCGCTCTTCCCACTGGAGCCGGAGGCGGAAGCAGAGGGAGACGTCGAGGCGGACGCGGGCGCAGACGCAGAGGCAGACGCTGTGGGGCTGCTCGAAGCCCCGCCGGATGCCCCGCCGGAAGCGCCGCTCGCCCTGTCCCGGGTGAACGCCAGCGTCCCGAACCCCAGCTGGTCGTACCCCCCGCTGGCGTCCCCGTAGTCCCCGCCCCCGCCCTCGGGCGCCGCCTTGGCCGCGATCTGCGTGAGGTAGGGCGCCGACAGCCCCCGCCGCTTGGTGTAGTGGTTGGCGATCATCGCCCAGACGGGCCGGGTCATCGCCGGGTCCACCCCGGCCGCGGCGGACGCGGTCTCGCTCCCGGACCACCCGTTCACCGCGCCCTTGCGACGCGTGTTGGCGGTGTACGTCGCCTTCCCGCCCATGGCCCACTTGGCCACGTACTGCGCGCCCTTGAAGAAGCGGTTGTCGTCGTAGCCGTACAGATCGATGCCCTGGTTCCACGCCATCTCGCACACGGTCCCCATCAGCCCCACCCCGAGCAGCGTGTGCCCCTGGTCGCGGCCGGCCTCCAGCCATTCGGCGAGGCCGTCCTCGTGGACGACGGGGATGGCGTTCCTCACGGAGCCCAGCCCGGTGCCGTGCTTGAAGTACTCCACGGCCTGCTCGACCTTCGCGCTGTCGTCGCAGAAGATCCCGGTCGCGAGGACGCAGGCCATGGCGGTGAGGTCCCAGTTGGGCCAGTAGTTGGTGAGGACCGCGCCGTTGTGCTGGACCAGGAAGCTCTCGCTGAGCGGCGAGAACACGGTCGTCAGCATCTTCTGGAAGCGTTCGAGTTCGAAGTCCGGCCGGTCCCGGACGAGTTCGGCGGCGTTGGCGGCCTGGTAGCCGTACAGCCCGGCGGCCAGGAACCGGTCGGCGGAGCCCGCGAGCGAGGTGAGCGTCCCGGACCAGGCGTTGAGGATGGCGACGGCGGTGTCGGCGTGGGCGGTGTCGCCGCCGACGTGGTAGCGCAGACCGTTCTGGTAGGCGGCGGCCAGGTCCTTGTAGAGCAGCGCGTAGTTCTGGGGCGAGCCCGCTCCCCGGTACACGGTCTGCTGCGGACGCGGCGTCCAGCTGCTGTGCGAACGCCCGTTGGCGGTCAGCTTGGCGTATCCGGCGGTGTAGGGCGCGGCGCCGGCCTTCACCTTGGCGGCCATCCGGTCCAGGTCGGCGCGGGTGTGCAGCAGCCCGGGGTGGGCGTAGCCCGCGGCGCTCGCCGTGGGGGCGGCGGTGACACCGAGGGCGCCGGCCCCGGCCGCCGCCCCGGCGGCCTTCAGCATGCTGCGGCGGCTGATCTGCAGAGGTCGAGTCAGGTGCATGCCCGAGGAGACGGACTGCGCCCCACGGGATAACGAAAACTGCCCCCGCGGTCGGTCGCCGACGTCTCTACGCCCCGGTGGTCGACCCCGGCCGTACGATCATCAGAACCGTCACCGTCGCCCACAGCAGGTTGAAGATCCCGGTGAACATGGCGAGCCGCACGGTGGTCTCCCGGCCGCCCCGGCCCTCGACGAGGACCTCCTGCCGGGGCAGCACGAGGACGAGCAGCACCCCGGCGGCCAGCACGGTCAGCACGGTCGACGCGATCAGCCAGCTGTCGCCCATCACCCCCATCGCGCCCGCCGTGGCGAACCCGAACACGGGGACGGCGATGCCGACGGCGGCGTACACCTGGCAGATGCGATGCAGCAGCCGTACGGTCGCGCCCGCGCGTTCGTCGTCGGGTGCCGCGAGGAAGCGGCGGGCGGCGGGCGGGAACATGCTGGCGGCGACGGTGACGGGACCGACGGCGCATATCGCGGCGAGGACGTGGACGGCGAGCAGGAACTTGGTCACGCCCCGACGCTAGGCGGCGCGGGTGATCCCGGAGAAGTGGCGGGACTGCCAGGGAGCGACGGATTCTCGCCACCCGGCGATCGCGTGCGACCGGGGCTGCCGAGGCGATGGCCGGGCCGCCGAGGCCATGGCCGGGCCGCCGAGGCGATGGGCGGCGGGAACCCGTCGTATCCCTACACTCTCGCCATGCACACCGTGGCCGTACTCGCACTGGACGGGGTCATCCCCTTCGACCTGTCCGCCCCGATCGACACCTTCGGCTGGGCCCGGCTGCCCGACGGCCGCGAGGCCTACCGGGTGCGGGTCTGCTCGCCCGAGCCGGGCGGGGAGGTGCGGGCGGGGGCGTTCACCGTGCGCGCGCCGTACGGCCTGGAGGCGCTGGCGGAGGCGGACACGATCGTGCTGCCGGGGGTCGCGCAGCCCCCGGAGACGCTGCCGCCGGGCGTGGCGGAGGCGCTGCGCGAGGCGGCGGCGCACGGCACGCGCATCGCGTCGATCTGCGTGGGCGCGTTCCTCCTCGCCGCGACCGGTCTGCTGGACGGTCTGCGCGCGACGACGCACTGGATCGCCGCGCCGGACCTGGCGGCCAGGTATCCGAAGGTCACCGTCGACCCGAACGTCCTGTACGTCGACAACGGCCGGGTCCTCACCTCGGCGGGCGCGGCGGCGGCCCTGGACATGTGTCTGCACATGATCCGCAAGGACTACGGCTCGGCGGTCGCCGCGCACACGGCCCGCCTGTCCGTCATGCCGCTCGAACGGGAGGGCGGCCAGGCCCAGTTCATCGTCCACGACCTGCCGCCGGCGCCCGCCGGGGCCGCTCTGGAGCCGCTGCTGTCCTGGCTGGAGAACCACTGCGAACGGGACTTGACGCTGGATCAGATCGCGGAGCGGGCCGGCATGAGCAGCCGCACCCTCAACCGCCGTTTCCGCGAGCAGACCGGGACGACCCCGCTCCAGTGGCTGCACCGGGCGCGGGTGCGGCGCGCGCAGCACCTGCTGGAGACCACGGCCCACCCGGTCGAACGCATCGCCGCCCAGGCGGGCTTCGGCTCCCCGACGGCGTTCCGGGAGCGCTTCCGCCGGGTGGTGGGGACGAGTCCGCAGGGGTACCGGAGGGCGTTCCGGACAGGGGCGGACGCGTAATCAGCCTATTGAGTTCCGATAGAAACCTATTGATTTTCGATAGGGGTCGATCGACAATCGATGCATGCATCGACTCTTCGTCGCCGCGCTGCGCGCCGGCATCATCGCCGCCTTCCTGGGCGGACTCTTCGGTCAGATCGTCGTCATCCCCGGCACCGCGGCCGACGAGGCGGACCGGTTCCCGCCGTACGAGCCCTTCGCCCTGCCCTACGCCACCGTGGCGATCCTCGGGATCGTGTGCGTCCAGGTCGTGCTCGTCGCGATGTGGATGCTGCTCGGCATGATCGAACGCGACGCGATCTTCACGGCACGGGCCTTCCGCTGGGTCGACGTCATCATCGGCGCCGCCGTCACGGCCACCCTGCTGGCGCTCGGCACCACCGGCCACCTGGCCTTCGCCGACATCCCGACCCCCGACGGCAACATGCAGATCATCAGCGCGCTCGGGGCGGCGGGGCTGGCGGTCGGGGTCGGGGCGGCGTTCGCGATGCTCGTCGTCGTGATGCGCGGGCTGCTGCGCAAGGCGACGGACCTCCAGACCGAGATCGCCGAGGTCGTCTGATGGCGATCGTCGTCGACCTCGACCTGCTGCTCGCCCGGCGCGGTCTGTCGGTGGGCGAGTTCGCCGAGGCCGTCGGCATCACCCCCGCCAACGTGGCCGTCCTGAAGAACGGCCGCGCCAAGGCGGTCCGCTTCACCACCCTCGACGCGATCTGCCGCACCCTCGACTGCCAGCCCGGCGACGTGTTGCGCTGGGTGCCGGACGAGGGCACGGAGGGGGCCTGAGGGCCTCCCGGGGAACCCCTGAGGGCCTCCCGGGGAACCCCTGAGGTGAGGGGGATCGGGGCTCGGCCCAGCCGGTCCCCGGCTCAGCCCCGCCGGTCCGCCACCGCCCACGAGGCCAGCGCGACGGCACCCGCCACACCGAAGACGGCCGGCCAGGCGCCCACCTTCTTCGCCAGCGGATGCGACCCGGCGAAGGCGGCGACATACGCGGCGCCCAACGCCCCCGCGGCCTTCCCGCCGGCCCGCTCCCGCCACTGCTGCGCGGCCGCCGCCCCGGCGACGGCCAGCACGACCCCGCCGAGCTGCCGCTTCCTGGTCCACCGGGCCACCCCGTACCCACCGACAAGCCCACCGGCCGCGATCACCGAGCTGGGAACCCTAGCCATGTCCGCCTCCTCCACAAGGCCCTTCTCCGCAAGGCCCTTCTCCTGGCTACGAGGCTAACCACGCCTCTCTTCATCCCAGGACGGACCCCCGAATCGCGAGCCCGTGGCGCGCCCTAACTCCGCGAGACCCGCCGCCGCCCGCTCGGCTCCTGCCCCCGCTTGTCGACCACCGCCCGCTCCAGCACCGCGCGGGTGTCGAACACGGTCCCCGCCTTGCCCATGGCGGAAGTCCGGGTGAGCACGGACCGCTCGCCGAGATATCCGAGGGTGTCGGGGTCGAAGATCCACTCGGTGCGCAGGCCCATCCGGGCGTCCTCCCGCGCGATGGCGATACCGTGCCGCCCCGCCGCGTCCACCGCGTCGGCGACCTCCGTCACCCCCGGAATCCGCGCGGTGGCCTGGTAGATCGCGGCGGCCGTGGCGGACGGCAGGATCTGCTCCTGGACGAGTTCACCGATCCGCGAGAACACGGCCTGGTCCCGGTCCTCCCCCTCGGAGACGGGCGTCTCGGCGTACAGCTTCTTCAGCAGCGCGCCGGGATCGGTCGGCAGCGTGGCGAGCCAGGCGTAGGTGGGCCGGTCGATCCCGGCGCGTTCCCCGTCCGAGCCCTTGGGCACCAGGATCCGGATCGCGTAGTCGTCCCCGTTCTCCCGACCGAGCCCGTACTCGACCAACGGCCCCTGCTCCTGCGAGAACCACACCTCCCGGTCGTGCAGCGCGCCGGGCTTCACCGGCTGCCCCCAGTCGGCCTCGTTCTCGGAGGCCCGGGTGCGTACGTACACGAACTGACTGTCCTTCACCGGCCCGACCTCGGTCCGCATCGCGACGGCGGCGATCCGGTCGAGCGTGACGACCGCGCTGTGACTCCCGCCGCTGGGCGCGCCGCTCACCGCGGCACGGTCGGGCGTGGTGCCCGCGTCCCGGCCCGCGCCGATCCCGAAGGTCAGCCCGGCGGCCAGCGCGACGGCGACGGCCCCGGCGAGAAGAGCGGGCCGGGGGAGCCGCACCGGCGAGGTGCGAGGGCGGCGATCGCGGTCGTCGTCCCGGTCGATGAGCTGCATCAGTACGTCCTTGTGGTGAGAGTGACGCTCAGCAGGCAGCCCCCGCTCGACGGGAGCGACCGGCAGCAGCCGGCTCAGTTCCTCGCGCTCGTCGTGCTCGTTCATCGGGCTTCCTCCTGAAAGGGCAGGGCCACGAACGCGGCCTCACTCTCTACCTCTCCGCGACGCGCGAGCGGTTCCATAAATCCCGTACGAGACGTATGCGCCGTACGTCCCTCCTCCTCCACGAAGGTCCGCAGCCGGGCCCGCGCCCGCGACAGCCGCGACCGTACGGTCCCGACGGGCACCCCGAGCGCCTCCGCGGCCTGGGCGTAGTCGAGCCCGCCCCACGCGCACAGCGCGATGACCTCGCGCTCGTGCCGCCGCAGCCGCCCCAGCACCCGCCGCACCTCGGCGAGGCGCCGGGTGTCGTCCACCCGCCCCGCGACGTCCTCGGCGAAGTCGTCGACCGCCTCCTCCGTGGACCGCCGGGCGAGGAAGGCGAGCCGCCGCCGCAGACCGCGGTCGGCGTTGCGGGCCTTGTTGGTGGCGATCCCGAACAGCCAGGGCCGCAGCGACCCCCCTCCGGCCTCCACGTCCTCCCGCCCCCGCCAGGCGGCGAGAAACGTCTCGGACATGACCTCCTCGGCCGCCGACCAGTCGCCCGTCAGCCGCAGGGCGTGGTGGTAGACGGCCGTGGAGTGCAGCTCGTACAGCTCGGCGAACGCCTCACGTTCCCCGCCCCGCACCCGCCCGCGCAGCCGGCCGTCGTCGTCATCGTTGGACCTTCCAGACCTCACAGACCTCACACATGTACCTCTCCGGGCCACACGGCCGGTTCCCGTGGCGTGGCTCACAGTCGAGAGGCCACCCCCGCCTCCCCCGCCGGCCGTCATTGACGCGTCGGAAATCTCCGACGTATCGTCGGGTCATGCCCCCGGACGTCTTCGGCGCCCTCGCCAATCCCGTACGACGCCAACTCCTCGATGCCCTGAGGGACGGCCCCCGCGCGGTCAACGACCTAGCCGGCAGCTTCGCACTGAGCCGCCCGGCCATCTCCGAGCACCTCCAGGTACTGCGCCACGCCCACCTCGTACGCGAGGAACCGCGCGGCCGCCAGCGCTTCTACCACCTGGAACCGGCACCGCTGGCCGAGGTCGGCGCATGGCTGCACCCGTTCGAACACTACTGGCGCACCCGCATGAGCTCGTTGGCCGACGTGCTGGACGAGCAGAGCGGGCAGAACGAGCAGAACACCACAGAGGACCCCCCGTCATGAGCAAGCCCCCCGTGATCCACTGCGACCAGTTCCTCCCGCACCCCCCGGCCACCGTCTGGAAGGCCCTCACGGATCCGGACCTGCACGCCCGCTGGTGGGCCGCCGGTGACGTACGCCCGGTCGTCGGCCACCGCTTCACCCTCGACATGGGCCCCTGGGGCGTACAGCCCTGCGAGGTCCTGGCCGCCGACCCGGAACGCCTGCTGCGCCACAGCTTCGCCGAGGGCAGCCTCGATACGACGATCACCTGGCGCCTGGAGCCGGAGGGCACCGGCACCCGTCTCTTCCTCACCCACGAGGGCTTCGACCTCGACTCCCCGCTGGGCAGGGCGGCGCTGGACGGCATGGGAGAGGGCTGGCCGCACGTCCTGGCCCACCTGGCGAAGACCCTGGACGAGCTGCCGCCCGGCCGGTGACGGGTGGCTGAAACCGCGCTCGCGCAGGAAGCGCACTGCCAGGATGGGCGGCATGACGACGACCGAGGGCAGCGACGGCAACAAGGGCTTCAAGGGCATCGAGGGTGAGGTCGCGCCCGGGTTCGAGCCGGTGCGCGAGGCGTTCGCGGCGAACTTCGCCCAGCGCGGCGACATCGGCGCGGCGGTGTGCGTGTACCACCGGGGCCGCCCGGTGGTGGACCTCTGGGCCGGGACCGCCGACCCGGAATCGGACACGGACACCGGCCGCCCCTGGACCCGGGACACCCTCCAACTCGTCTACTCGGGGACCAAGGGCGCGACCGCGACCGCCGCGCACCTGCTCGCCCAGCGCGGCGAACTGGACCTGGACGCGCCGGTGGCCGAGTACTGGCCGGAGTTCGCCGCGCAAGGCAAGGCCGACATCCCGGTGCGGTGGCTCCTGTCCCACCGGGCCGGCCTGGTGGCGCTGGACCGGCCGGTGCCCCTGTCCGACGCCCTGGCCTGGCACCCGATGGTCGCCGCCCTGGCGGCCCAACGCCCCGCCTGGACCCCGGGAACCGCCCACGGCTACCACGGCCGCACCTACGGCTGGCTGGTCGGCGAGGTGATCCGCAGGGTGTCCGGCCGCACCCCGGGCCGCTTCTTTGCTGACGAGATCGCGGCCCCCCTCGGCCTGGACGTCTTTATCGGCCTGCCGGAGTCGGAGCGTGCCCGGGTGAGCCGCATCGTCTACCGACAGCCGACGGTCGACTTCTCCACCGTCCCCCTGGAGGCCGTCCCGGAGGAGTTCCGCGCCGCGGTGGCCGCCATGCTGGACCCGGACTCCCTGGCCAACAGGGCGTTCGCCATCACGGACCCGCCGGAGATCGACTTCAACTCCCCGGAGGTCCAGGCGGCGGAACTCCCCGCCTCCAACGGCATCTGCACCGCCCACGGCCTCGCCCGCATGTACGCGGCCCTGATCGGCGAGGTCGACGGCGTACGCCTGCTCACCCCCGAGACGGTCGCCTCGGCGACGAAGGAACAGTCCGTCGGCCAGGACCGCGTCATCATGCTGCCGATGCGCTTCGCCTCCGGCTACATGCTCCCCACCGACACCGCCCCCCTCACCGGCCCCCAGGCCTTCGGCCACCCCGGCCGAGGCGGCTCCCTGGGCTTCGCCGACCCAGAACATGACATCGCCTTCGGCTACGTCATGAACCACATCAGCGAGGACCCGACCGACTCCCGGGCGGCGTTCCTGGTGGAGGCCGTGAAGACCTCACTGGCGGGCTGATCCGCCCGCGGGGCCGCGTTCGCGGAGGTAGGTGTTCAACTCGGCGGCCCCGCCCAGCAGCGCACGCCCACGATCGGCCAGCCGGCCGTGCCAGTCGCCCAGGGCGGACTCCAGCGGCTCCAGCCCGCCGGCCGCCCGCACCTGCGCGATCAACGGCGCGATCTGCTCCAGCAGATAACCGCCCCGCCTGAGCTGGTGGGCCAGCCGGGCATCCCGTACGTCGGCGTTGTCGTACACCCGGTACCCGGTCCGCCCATCACGCCGCGGCCGCACCACCCCGGCCCGCTCCCACGCCCGTAGCGTCGCGGGCCGGATCCGCAGCGCGCGTGCCAGCGGCCCGATGAAGGTCGCACCACCCCCGGACACCTCCATGGACTCCCTCCAGTCCAGATCCCGCAGCGCACCCTCCACGGCCCGCAGGGTCCGCCGATCGTCGAGAAGCTGGGCATGACTCTCGTCGATCAGCCGAAACGCCTCCTCCTCCGCCCCCTCGTTCACGGCCCGCATGATCGCCGCGGCCGTCCGATGCCCGTGCCCCGGCACCAGGGCGAGGAACGCGCGCAACGCCGCCGCGTGCAGCGGGGTGTAGGTGCGATAGCCGTGCGCGGTCCGCGCGGCGGCGGGAAGGATCCCGTCCTCCTCGTAGTTCCTTACGGCCTGGGTCGACAACCCATGCGCACGCGCCAGATCGACAGGCCGAAGGCGCTCCCGGGTTTGAAACTTCTGCCCCATACCCCCGCCGTTTTCTTCGCCGATTTCTTCCCGAAGTCTCAACCGAATGTTCAACGATAGCGTTGAAGGCATGGCGACTGACATCAAGGACACCGCCCATGCCGTCGACGCCGCCTCCGTGATGAGGCTGCTCGGACGCCGACCGCGCCTCCTCGCCCTGGGCGAACCCACCCACGGCGAGGACACCCTGCTCGAGGCCCGCAACGACCTCTTCCGGCAACTGATCGAGCACGAGGGCTACCGGACGATCGCGATCGAGAGCGACTGCCTGGCGGCCCAACTGGTGGACGACTACGTCACGTCGGGCACAGGCACCCTCGACGAGGTCATGGAGCACGGCTTCACCCACGGCTTCGGCGCATCGGCGGCCAACCGCGACCTCGTACGCTGGATGCGCGCCCACAACGAAACCCGCCCCGCCCGGGACCACGTCCACTTCGCGGGCTTCGACGGCCCCCTGGAAATCACCGGAGCGGAAAGCCCCCGCCGGGCCCTGACCGGACTCCACACCTACCTCGCCCCACTGACCGACCCGGCACTGCTCCCCACCCCGGACAGGCTGGACGCCCTCCTCGGCCCGGACACCCGCTGGACCGACCCGGCGGCGATGCTGGACCCGACGGAGTCATGCGGCCACTCACCCGAGGCGAAGGAACTCCGCCTCCTGACCGACGACTTGACGGCCCTATTGGACACACAGGTACCCGAGCAAGGGGCCAGGGAGGCGTGGAACCGAGCCCGCCTCCACGCCCGCACCGCCACCGGCCTCCTCCGCTACCACGCGGCCATGGCCGACCCCTCCGAGAGCCGCATGTCCCGACTCCTCGCCCTACGCGCCCGCATGATGGCCGACAACCTCCTCGCCCTGACCGAACACGCCCCCACCCTCGCCCACGCCCACAACGCCCACCTCCAACGCCCCGAGAGCAGCATGCGCATGGGAGGCCGCCACCTGTCCTGGTGGAGCGCCGGCGCCCTGGCCGAAACCCACCTCAACAAGGACTACGCCTTCCTGGCCACAGCCATAGGCACCATCCCCCACCACGGCGTAACCACCCCACCCCCCACCACCCTCGAAGGCCTCCTGTACGACCTCCCACCCACCCCCCACCTCATCGACGCCCCTCGCCTGTTCACGACCCTCACCGCCCGACAGCCCGCTGCCCGGGTGTCTCCGTACTACGGCTACGCACCCCTGGACCCGTCCCACCTGGCCACGTACGACGGACTCGTCTTCATCAGGGACATCGCACAGACCTAGGGAACGAGGACGATCTTGCCCTGGACCCGGCCCGTCTCGCTGAGGTCGTGGGCCTTCGCGGCCTGCGTCAGCGGGAGGGTCTCGGCGATCGTGGGGCGTATCCCGTGGGCGTCGACGAGCTCGGCGAAGGCGGTCAGCACCCGCGGGGTGGGCTCGAGGAAGAACTCGACGAACCGTACGCCGAGTTCGGCGGCGCGCGCCGTCACCTCGGTCCGGTCGACGCCCACGCCGACCACGTCGACGAGGATGCCGCCCGGCTTGAGGGTGGGCAGGGAGCGCGGTCCGTAGTCGTTGCTGATGGTGTCGAGCACGGCGTCGATGTCGCGCAGGGTGGAGAAGTCCTCCACCGTGTAGTCGACGAGCTCGTCGGCGCCCAGTCCGCGCACGTAGTCGTGCTTGGCGGCGCGGGCGGTGCCGATGACGTACGCGCCCCGGGCCTTGGCCAGTTGTACGGCGAGGTGGCCGACGCCGCCGGCCGCGCCGTGGATCAGGACCCGCCGGCCCGGCTGTACGTCGGCGAGGGTGACGAGGGCCTGGTAGGCCGTGAAGCCCGAGATCGGCAGCGCGGCGGCACCGATGTGGTCCAGGGTGCGAGGCCCCGGTGCGATGCGGTCCTCCGTCACCACCACGTGGTCGGCATGACTGCCGTGCGGCGGGACGGTCCAGCCGTACACGTCCTCCCCCACCGCGAAGCGGGTCGCCCCCTCGCCCACGGCCTCGACCGTGCCGCTGAACTCGTGGCCGAGTACGTACGGCGGCGGCCCGAAGAAGTCCACCTTGCCGATGCGGACCTTCCAGTCCGCGGGGTTCATGCCGGTGGCCCGTACCCGGACCAGGACTTCACCTGGCCCCGGCGAGGGAAGGGGGATCTCGGCGAGTTCCAGTACGTCGGAGCCGCCGATGGCCCGCTGCGTGATCACTCGTGTCGTCGTCATGTTGATCATTTTCTACACGCCGGTCAGGAACACGAACGGATTCCGGCCTCCGGACTCCGGTGGTCCTGGGCCGCCGGCGCCCAGGACCTCGGACTCGACCGACCAGTAGGCCGTCTCTTCCGGATTTCGCCCGACCCGCGCCGCCCCGGCACCGCACCTCTCTCCCGGCTACCGCTGGGAGGTGCCCCCTGCGTTGTCGAGACACCCGAGTACGTCCGGTCATCGGGAGCCTTTCCGCCTTGCGAGGCGCGGCACCGGACGACGCGGGCTCAACCGGCACTGGGCCACCGGATGGCCGCTCTGGGTGCGGCTCCGGCCTACCGAAAGCCGAGGTACGGATCTGTGCCGGCCAGCTCACCGCTGGCGGCCCACAGGCGAGCGGCGACGGCCGGGTCGGCCATGTGAGAGGGGACGGGCTCACGCCGTGGTATGCCACGCAGGCCGAAGACCCTCGGCCCCCACAGCTGCCCTCCCTGCACCTGCGAGTCGAGGACGGCCCGGACGACGGGCCATGCTCCGGCGTCCTTGCCCTGCACCAAGAGCCCGGCGGGCAAGGCTCGCAGCCGCTCACCGGGGGTTGTCACGTGTACCGGTGGGCGGGACGGAGTGAGGGAGTCCAGTGCGCCGCCGGGGTGGGCCACCACACTGAGCACCGTGCTGCCGACGGCGCGCAGGCGGCGATCGAGTTCGAAGCCGAAGCACATCTGCGCCAGCTTCGATCGGCCGTAGGTGCGCTTGGGCTGGTAGTCCTGGGTCGACTGCAGATCGCCCAGGTCCAGTCGCTCGGACCGCGCAGCGAAGCTTCCCGTCGTCACGATGCGACCCGCCGGAGCCGCGGACAGCAGGGGGGCCAGCCACTGGGTGAGCGCGAAGTGCCCGAGGTGGTTGGTGCCGAACATCAGCTCGTGGCCGTCCTCGGTCTCTCGACGCGGCGGGTCGTCGAGTGCGACCCCTGCGTTGTAGACCACAGCGTCGAGACGCTCGAGGTCCAGCCTGTCCACGGCGGTCTTCAGGGACGACAGGTCGGCGAGGTCCAGTTGAAGGTGCCGCACATGCGCGCCGGAGACGCGCGAGCGGATCGAGGCCATGGCGGCCTCGGCCTTCGTCGCGTCCCGGCAGCCGAGTACGACGACGGCGCCGGTGGCGGCGAGCTGCTCCGCGGCGAAGTAGCCGATCCCGGCGTTACCCCCAGTGACCAGGAAGATCCTGCTCTGGGCAGACGGCAGCCGGTGAACGTCCCACGGTCGACTCTGGGATGCGGAAGACACGATGACAAGCTCCTGGCTCTCTGGGACAGCGTGCTCATGAGGAGCACCAACCCACCCAAGGTCGCAACCTCCACCGACATACCGCCGACAGATCACGGACACCGCCGACAGGCTTCCGACACCCCTGCGGAGAACTACCGAGAGCAAGAAGGCTGCTAACAACTTGGTGCGCGATTGCTCGGGGCAACGCGTTCGGGCGGAGCGGGACTATCGGACGTGCTGGGTAAGGCCGAACAGAGCGCCGGTGGGATCGCGCATGACCACGTCTCCGTTGGAGTCCTGGCGAACTTCGGTCGCACCGAGCTGTCGGGCCTGCTTGGCGTCGGCATCGGGTCTGTTGCTGGCGAAGCTGACCAGCCAGAGTGATCGCTGCACTGTTGGTTTCCCTGGCGGCTTGCCGTTGGTGGCGATGGAGTTGTCCGGCAACCGGAACTCGGTGTGCTCAGGGTTGGAGTTCCAGTGCAGTGCTGGTCGGTAGAAGGCGGCGGCATGCGCGGAGTGCTCGGTGAGAAGGCTGATGCCGGCGAAGGTGCCCGGTTCGTGGTTCAGCTGCATGCCGGTGTGGGTGCCGGGCTGCCAGAGTGACAGTGGTGCGCCGACGGGGTCGAGAGCGACGGCGTAGTGGCCGAGGGTCCCGACTGCGGTGGGTGCCACGATGATCTGGGCGCCCAGGTTCGTGAAGCGGGTGGCGGTGGCTTGGATGTCCGACACGGTGACGTTGGTCGTCCAGTAGGGTGCGCCTGCGTCCTCGGCCGGCCCCAGGGCGGCGACGAGATGTCCGCGCAGCGTACAGAGCCGGTAGCCGTCGGGGTCCGGTTGGGCGACGGTCCAGCCGAACAGCGCGGTGTAGAACGCCGTCGTCGTCCCCATATCGGGAGTGCCGAGGTCGATCCAGCTCACGGTGTTCTCGGGGTGCCGCGTGATGTTCATCGAGATGCCTCTCCGTTGGGACCGCCTCGCCCCGGCAGTGGAGCGAGGCAGTGTCCAGAGCTGACTCCGCGGCGCCCTGCGGTGTCAGGTGTAGTAGGGCGAGTTCAGGTCGATACTGGCGTCCTTGACGATGTCGCCGTCGAACAGTCGTGTCGTTGCCGGGGCTCCAGCCCGGCGGGCTTCTTCGGCGAAGGGGCCCTGGGCGAAGGCCAGGGCGTTCTCGGCGCTGTCGAACTCGTAGAAACCACCGATGGTGTGGGTGCCGATCCCGGACAGCCACGTCTTGCGGATCAGGCCCGGCGCTGTCTTCAGAGCCACGTTGACCTGGTGCCAGTCGAACTGATCGAACGGTACTGCCGCCTGGATCTCGGTGTAGAGAAAGGTCTTGCCCATCACGAACCTCCGGTTTCGGGGGCTGTCCAGCCCACGCTACTAGTACGTGCGTCCTAGTGGGCCGAGCATGGACTAGGATGGCCGTACTAGTCAAGGGGGTCGCGATGGCCGCGGACACGAAGTCCCGCATGATCAGCGCAGCGATCGGACTGCTGCAGCGTCACGGCCTGGCCGCGATGTCCTTCACCGACGTCCTGGCCGAGAGTGGTGCCGCGCGCGGAGCGATCTATCACCATTTCCCGGGCGGCAAACAGCAACTCGCGCTCGAAGCCGCTCGCCGCAACGCGGAGGACGTCCGCAGCCACCTGCGCGAACTGCCGGCCCGCACGCCACGCGAGGTCGTGGAGGCGTTCCTTGGCAACGTCCGCCCTGTCGTGCAGGCGTCCGCGGGGGGCGGCGGTTGCGCAGTCGCGGCGGTCACCGTCGACGGCGGTGCGGCCATTGCCGACCAGGGCAGCCTGCGCACTGTCGCGGCCGAAGGGTTCGCCGGCTGGGTCGGCGAGCTCACCGGCAAACTCACCCACGCCGGAATGAGTTCATCCCAGGCTGCTGATCTGGCCACCCTCATGATCGTCACACTTGAAGGCGCCCACATCCTGTGTCGCGCTGCGGGCAGCGTCGCCCCTTTCGATAGAGCTGCTGCGGCCCTGCTCTCCGGCCTCCCGAGCTCGGGTTGAGCCGGTGCCGGAACACCACAACGTGGCGCGCTGACACGATCAGGCTTCTGCGATGGCAGGCACAGGGCCGTGCGGCCTGGGTGTGGCTGTGACGCAATACCTTGGCCGCACGGCCTTGTCCCATCGTGTCTTCACCGGCCTGAAGCGCCGTCGACTCGGTTCGCTGATCGCAGAGTTGGCCGAGGCGTGGATGGCCGCCGAGGAGGGCCGCCTGCACGAGCGTCGAGGCCGCAGCCGGTTGCGTGCGGCCGGCGCGGGACCGAATCACCAGCTGGTGTTCACCGACCGGGTCATCGCCACGCTGGTCGTCCTGCGATTCCAGCTCCCGCACGGGGCTCTGGCCCTGCTCTACGGAGTGGACCGCTTCACGATCACCCGGGCTGTCCACGAGGTCCGTCCCCTTCTGGCCGCTCGTGGCTTTGCTGTTCCCGGGCAGGGTGACCGGCGGCTTCGCACGCTCGCGGACGTCTTCGCCTATGCGGCGGCTGAGGATGTCGAGCTGCGGCTGGACGAGACGGAGGTCCGGGTTCGACGACCCCGGGCGAACAAGCCGGGCCGTCGCGCCTACGTCTCGGGCAAGATGCGGCAGAACACCAAGAAGGCCGCCGTCGTCACTGACGGGCAGGGCCGCACCCTGTGGGCCGGGGCCTTCCGGCCCGGCCGAATGCACGACCAGACAGCCGTGAAGACCGAGGGAATCTGCGAGCTGTTCGAGCAGTACCCCCAGGTCAGGGCCAAGGCCGACGCGGGCTACCGGGGACTTGCCAAGCAGTTCCCCGACCAGGTCCAAGCCCCGCCGCTCAAACCGAAGAAGGGCGCCGCGCCCGAAGACATCGCCGCCTGGGACGCAGCCCGCCATCAGCAGTGCTCGGAGCGCATCTGCGTCGAGCACGCCAACGCTGAACACAAGCAGTGGCGAACCCTCCAGCGCTACCTCGGACGCCGCGAGTACTTCGACGAGACCTACGCGGCAGTCGCCGCCCTGGTCTCCGACCGCGCCGCCGAGAGGTGAGCACCCATCAGGCAACCCGCCAGGCCAACACGCCCCGACCTCATTCGTACACAAGGCCGTAAGGCCCTGGCGGGGCCCGCTCAACAGCACGTGGGCCACCGCACCAGCTCATCGGCCACCGCCACGCCGCCGACCACTCCGAAGAAGCGATGCTGCACGCCATCAGCTGAGCCGCCCCGTGCCGATCACACGATCCGGTAGGCGGAGTGAGGTACGCCCAGTTCCCAGACCGACTCGAAGGCGTCGGCACACAGCTCGACCTCATGCGGATCCGCGCTGGTGGACGACTCCAGCCACTCGCCCTCGCCGTCGAAGTGGTTCACCAGCAACAAGGACGAGTCGAACAGCCAGAAGTCGTTGCCGGGCAGGGCGATGCCGGTGGCCTTCCTGCGCGGCAGCCAGCGCACCTCCTCGCCTGCCGCGATGTTCAGGCCGTCCGTCACCTCGTACTCGAACCGGATGTACTGGCTCACCGGCTCGGACACAATGCGTGCCCGCCGCACGTTCACCCCCCGTCGCGTGGCCTCCGAGACCAGACCAAGCCAGTCGGCCCACCGCTCAGCGGGATCGAAGGCGACACCGGCGACCCAATCCACGTAGGCCGGGTCCGACTTCATATAGCTGTCCCGCATCTCGAGATGGACCGCCGACTCACGGCAGTCGCGGAACAGTTCCTCAAACGTCGGAACCGCGGTCACCCTGTACCTCCAGGAATAACTGGACCATGCGTCGCGGGATCTTTGATCACGGGGCCTTCCTACCCGTGGAGGCTTGTTCTGCTCCGGGCGTTCAGGATGGTCAGCGCGTGTCCGGAGAGACGAAAGTCGCATACGGGCCCTGCTGCTACGGTCCCTTGTATGACGCTCCCGGTGGCCTCTGTTCGCTCCGTTGATCTCCGCGTTCAACCGGTCGGCGAAATCCTCGATCGCGTCGGGCGCTCCTTCCAAACGGACTTGGACCTGAACACCGTCGTACGCAAGCGTCGATCCGTGGGAGCCCGTACAGACCGCGGCACCTGGATCCGGGTAGAGCGCCGCCTGCTCGAAAGGATCGGTGACCAGGGCTGGAACGGAACAGAGCGCGCCGCTCGGCTCGCGGACATCGCCCAACCCGCGTGGCAGGGGTGCGTGGTCTGGCAGGACCCGAACGAACCCGTGATGTGGCGGGCGGACGAGACCGAACTCCTGCCAGGGAGCCCCGTAGGCGCAGCCGTGCTGAGTGACGATCCCGAGCTGGCGGACACGTGGTGGCAGGAGTTCAACGACTCGCTGGACGCGCTCGCGGCGCAGCACACCGGCCGCACGGCCACGCCGGACACCGTCACCATCACCCAGACCCTGCTCACCGAGACCATCCGCACCGCGTTCCCCGACGACTTCGACACCACCGTCGAGCGGTGGGTCCCGGCCCACGCCGATCTGAACTGGGCCAACATGACCGCCCCGACGTTCTGCCTCTTCGATTGGGAGGACTGGGGGACCGCCCCGCGAGGACTGGACTCCGCGACCTTGTGGGGAAGTTCCCTCGCCGTCCCGGCCCTGGCCGACCGCGTACTGCACGAACGGCGCCACGACTTCGAGAGCCGGGACGGCAAGCTGATGACCCTTTTCACCTGCGCGAAGATCCTCGGCCCGGGCGCGCATCCGGAGGACCCTCGCCTGGAGCCGGCCCGCCGTAGGGCGGAGCAGGTGATCTCGGAGCTTCAGGCGGGCTGACGCAGGCCGGAGTGCGACAGCGCGATCCGTCCCGTCATGAGGATCTCGTGGTTTGCGAACAGTGCCCCGAGCTCGAAGCGTCGGCGGATGTGTGCCGTCCACTTGGTGTCCGGCAGATCGGTGTACGCCTTGACCATGCGGGCCCGGCCGGCCTGGGTGAGGATCCAGCGAGCCTGGTCCGCACCCTGGGTGCGACCACCGAGGTCACGGGCGAGGCGCCACAGCTCTTCGCCGTCGGCCTGTTCGTCCACGACCGTGACGAGCCCGATGTCCCCGAGCCCGCGCGCGTCGCTGGACTGGGTGGTGTAGGCGACGGTGAGTTCCTCCAGGGGGAACACGGTCACCCGACTGGTCGCGGTCAGCTCGATCAGGGACACGAGGACGAGTCCGTTCTGGTGTGGGGAGGAGCGGGCCGACTGCGGGAGGGCCGACCCGCAAGGGGAGGAGCAGGCGTCAACAGCCGTCGCCGTCGCCGCAACAGGCCGGCGGATTGCAGTCGGCGGCCGTACCCCACAGCCGCTCGTCGACCTCGAACCCGGCCGCACGCATGCGGCCGACGACATCGACCATCAGCCCACGCGTACGGACCTTGGCGTTCGGCTGGTGATGCAGGAAGTAACCGAAACTCCGCTCACACCAGTCGGCGTACCAACCGGTGTGCAGGATGAGCGTGTGCCACCCCGGATCGACCTGCTGCGACGGCGCCATGCTCGCGCCCTCACCGCTGATGCCCATCACGTAGACGAGCGCGAGCGCCTGGTCGACGACCCGGTCCGCGACACAGCGCTCCAGGCCGTACTCGTCGGCACAGAACGCGGCGAGTGTGCCGAACTCGGCGTCGGTGACGAGGGAGCGGCCGGTGCGGGTCCGGGCGGCGACGGCAGTCGAGGGCATGGGGGTACTCCTTTGTCGTGGGGACTTTCTGGAGAGCCCCTCCCAGATCGCGGGATGCGGATTCGCCTGCTCTGCGAGAGGGGTTCGCGCCCGTCGCGCAGCCCCAGCCGGAGCGAGGCGCGCAACGGTACGTGGAGGTGAGGAGCGGTCAGTAGGACCGCTGCGGCGGCCTCGGACGGCCATTCACCGAGCGCGCCTGGTCGAATGCTGCGCTGAGTTCCACCGGGTCGGTGAGGTCGCCGGAACCGTCGGGACGCTCCAGCCATCCGCGTTCCCCGACCGGCCGCAGAACGGGCGGGCACATGAGCGGCCAACCGGATGCATGCACGGTTAGCTGTCGTATGTGGTCCAGCCCGCCACCGGGATCGGCAGGGATCAGCCACCAAGCCAGCCCGGCCGCGACATCCACCAGGACCGGGCCAAGTCGCCCAGCCCCCAGGAACTTCATCACTCGGAGAGACGGAAGCAACGAGCCCTCGGCCACCATCCAGTGGCCGCCGCTGGGGATACAGGCGCACTCGTCGGCGGCCCACGCCCGGCGCACGGCCGTGGGATTCCGGGCGCAGGACAGCAACCAGTCCTGACCTGCCAACCAGGTCGGCTGAGCGAGTTGTGGTGCCATGAGCAGGACGTTAGGTGGCGCAATTGCTCACGTGCGCGGCGATTGCGCGCGATTGCGCAGACGACCGTGGCGCTTGCAGCCGATTACCTACGAGAGATCCAAGCAAGCCCTCGCCCGACCGATCAATCGGCGAGCGGGTGCCCCGTACTCGGCAGATTCGGCGAGCCAGTCCCACGCCCGTTCATACAACTGGAGGTCCTCGTCACCGGTGAGCCACAGTTCTTCGCTGATCGTCTCGACGATGACAAGCCGACGATCGTAGATCCAGAATGCGTGCGGTGCCGTACGGCGCAACTGCGTACCGAAGGGCAGGACGCCGACTTCGACACGGTGCCGGCCGACGAGGTTGTACAGCCGGTCGAGTTGCTCGGCCATCACCTCGGCGGGGCATGAGCGGTGGTACAAGGCCGCTTCGCACAAGAGGAATCGGAAGGATTTCGAGGGGTCGTACAGCGCCTCCTGGCGACGCATCCGTGCCTCGACGGCCGCTTCCGTAGTCGGCGCGATGCCCCGGAACTCCGCGTTGGAGTCGAAGATGACGCGGGCGTATTCCGGCGTCTGGAACAGCCCGGGCACGCGGGACACTTCGAGGCCACGAATGGTCTTCGTGGCCTCTGTCTGACGTACGGCGATCTCCTGGCGACCCCGGTGCCCACCGGCCAGTTGGCGTCGCCACGAGCGGTGCCTCTGCTTCATCTCCAGCCCGGCTCGCAACCCCTGAAGCTCGGCCTCGACATCCGGTCGATCGCAAGCCCGCGCCCACGCGGTCAGGTCAGTAGCGGTCGGGGTCTGCTTGCCGTTCTGGAGCCGTGACACCTTCGACGGCTGGCAGCCGATCCTGTCGGCGAGGCCCTTCCCTTCCAGACCGGCCTCGGTGCGCAGCTCGCGCAGCCGCGCCCCGAGGGCTTCTCTCGCGGTCTGGTAGTCCGTGCTCACATGGTGGAACGTACTCGCTCGGCGAACTCTTCGGTACGGACGGCATGGTGCCAGGCGGCGTCCCGTGCCTGGCAGGCCGCGAGTACGTCCGCCGGGTCTTCGCTGACGTAGACCCCCAAGGTCACGTCCTCGTCGTCGAACGCGAAGCGAGCGACGGTCTTCGAGTCGAAGAGCCAGAAGTCGTAGTCGGGCAGCCGCAGCTCGCGTGCCTGGGCACGGGTGAGGTTACGGATGTCCTCCCCTGCGGCGACATTGCCGGGAGCGCTGGCCAGGAGGAACGCTTGCCCCTGCGTGAGGGGTTCGTCGACCAGCCTCACTCGCTCGAACCGCTTGCCCTGTGCCGTCTGCGCTCGGACGTTCTCCCGCCAGGCGTTGTCCGGGTCGCGACCGATGTCCTCACCTGAGAGGAACCGGGCCCATTTGGCGCTGTTCCGGTCGGAGGCGTAGCCAGGCCGTGTCTCCAGCCGCCAAGCGGTGTGCCTGAACTCGCGGAAAAAGGAGGAGATCGAGGCGAACGGCTGGAGTGCCGGCGCCTCGGCCGTGGGCGCGTAACGGATCAGCAGACTGCGCGGCACACGGACGAACGTCTCGGACTCTTTGACGTCCCTCAACTGAGCCAGATGCTCCGGGTCCGTCTCCCGCTCGCCCTGGACGAGGATTTCGTTGGTCCCCTGAATGTCGTACAGGGTGGGGCAGTCGCCGTCGTCGCTGCTCGTACCGATGAACCTGAGCGTCATGCTTGGCCTCCGGCTGTGGGGGATGGGAGATCCAGGATGTGGCTACGTGAGAGGGGCCGCCCCGACGATTGCAGCTGATTGCGCAAGCTGAGCGATGTATCGAGATTGCGAGCAATTCATAGGCACCCTCAGTGATCGCCTTCCCCTCGCGGTAGCGAGTCCACAAAGAGGATCCACGTTTGATGCTGGACGGCTATGACAGGTCCTCTGTCGCGCTTGGAGTCTCGTACGAGGATGCTGCCGACCTCACGCGCGCACTCCACACACTCAGTCCCACTGCCGCCGCTGTAGGAGGACTTGAACCATTCATGCGGGGAGAGTGAGGTCATCAAGACTCCTTGCTTATACGGTCGATGATCTCCGCCGAGGACTCGAGATCGAGTGCCTGGGCGCTGAGGTACTCGAACGCCAACCTATAGCGGTCCAACTCCTGCGGCTTCTCCATGAAGAGACCGCCGCCGATCAGGTCCACATAGACCACGTCCAGTTCTCGGGTCGGGCCTCGGAGGACGGCGAAGCTCCCCACGGCGGCTGCATGTGCTCCCTTGGTGAACGGCAGGACCTGGACTGTCACATGGGGGCGTTGAGACACCGTGAGTAGGTGTCGGAGTTGCTCCTGCATGACGTCGACACCGCCCACCCGGCGCCGTAGCGCTGCCTCGTCGATCACGCACCAGAGATGGGGAGGTTCAGCTCTGTCCAGCAGTTCTTGCCGCTTCATGCGAATGTCCACCATGTGCTGCACCTCCCGCTCTGGACACTGCACCTCTGACGCTCGATGCACGGCTTCGGCGTATGCGCGTGTCTGGAGGAGCCCGGGGATGTACATGGAGGCGTAGTGGTCCTCACGTACGACCTCGTCCTCAAGGGTGAGCATGAGGTTCATGGACTCGGGGATGGGGTCGGCGAGTGATCGCCACCAGCCCTGGATCTTGGCTCCCTTGGCGAGTTCGACCAGGGCGAGTCGCTCTTCGTCTGGGGCGCCGTACTCGCGGCACAGGGCGTCTACCGCTGGCCACTTGACGGTGCCCTCCTTGGTCTCGTAACGGCTCAGGGTCGCCTTGGAGATCCCCACTCGTGCGCCTGCCTCCTCCAGAGGGAGGCCCTTCGCTTCGCGAAGGCGGCGTAGGGCGGCGCCGAGTTGGCGTCTGCGGGTCGTGGGTCCAACTGCCATGTTCGGGACCTTTCGTGTTGATCCGTTAGATCGTGCGCGCCCTCGGAGCGTGAGAGCAAGACAGCGTGCGCCGGGGGCGTGCCCATGAACCTCGCGCTTCTCTTCGTCCCTCTTCGCGCATTCTGAGAGTTCCATTTTGAGAGTTTCAGTGCAACTCTCGGTGTGTCACCGATTGCGAAGAGCGACCGAGCTCACGTGGGAAGGACTTGCCGTGATGCAGAACGACCTGTGCACGCTCAGGAAGCCGTGGAGCCTCGCCTTCGCGGCAGAGCCAGAGGAAGCGGCCGCCCTGCGCCGCTTGCTGCGCCTGCACTTGGGCCTCTGGGGGCTGTCCGAAGTCGTCGAGGACGCCCAACTGTGCGTGACCGAACTGGTTTCCAACGTCATTGCGCACGTAGGTGCCGGTACGCCAACCACCCTCGCCGTCTCCATGAACGGACCCCGCCTACGGATCGAGATCCAGGACCCGGACACCCGGGCTCTCCCCACCCTGCTCCAGTCGGGAGCTGATGCCGAAGGTGGTCGTGGGATGGCCCTCGTCGATGCCGTCGCCGCGCGCTGGGGTGTTGAGCTTCACGGAGATCGGAAAGTTACGTGGTGTGAGTTGGCGGCAGAGCGAGGCTTGCCCATCTCGAGGCATGACAGCCCGCGTCTGAGCAGAGCGGAGGGGCTCCTGGACCTCTACAGGGTTCAGGAGGTTCCGATTGCGGCAACTGCCAGCTCGCAGCGGCTGAGTGTCGCCTTGGCGGAGGAAGCGGCGATCGACATCATTACCGACCTCCTCCATTGGCTTCACCAGCATGGCAGGGACGCCGACGACCTCCTTGACAGAGCTCAGACGCACTTCGAGGCAGAGTCCCAGCCCTCTGCCTGAGCAAGCGGCTGGATCAGCTGGTAATCGAAGCGTACGAGCTCACATCGGCAGGAAGCCCGTGGTGCAGATCCCAGGTGATCGCCATGGGCTTGCTGCCGGTGTGCTCCTTGTAGGTCGCGGGCCCCAGGAGCATCCACGGCTCGGCCTTGCCGATGCTGTTGCGCTTGTAGCGGCGCAGGAAGAGCAGGACATGGCTCCCCTGCTGGGCGTGTTGTTGGTAGCGCAGACCAGTCGCGGAGTTTTCCGGAGTCGTGCTCTGAGATTCCCAGTGAAAGCGTGTTGGGCTGAGGGCGTAGTCCTTGTAGCGGACCGTCGGGGAGAAGTCGCGCTCGCTCTTTTCCAGGGTGATGAGGAGGGCGTCGGTCTTGAGTTCCTCGACCCAGCGCACTCCTTGCCCGAAGTCCCTCGGCATCTGGCCGCCCAGTTGGGCCACACCCAGGGCCGACAAGATCTCGGAGCGGTTGTAGGAGCTGTGGATCTTCAACGGGATGTGGGCGAGTGGACCTTCCAGCGGGAGCGGGAAGTGGTCAGCCGCTTCGAGGGCGTACGACAGGATCTGCTGGAGTTCGTCACGCAGCACTGGCTGGGCGCGCAGTGATTCAAGGCCCTGGTGGTACCTGGAGAAACCGCCGGCGTTGTCCCACAGGTTGAAGAAGAGCATGCGGGCGTATGCCTGCTCCTTCACCGACAGAGAGTCATAGTCCGGGGCGTCATCTGCGAGCAGCCGCAGATACGCCTGGATACGGTCAGGGTCGTCGACGTGCAGGAAGGCGTGAGCACGCTTGAGGAGCTCTGCTTCGCCCGACGGCGCGTCCTCGCGGAGGAAACCTGCCTTACGCAGCACCTTGGTCCAGGAGTTGTCGCTCTTGTAGAGCTCCTGGATGTCTCGTCGGCTCTCGCGAAGGTAGTCGGCTAGCTTGGGAGTGCTGTAGTCCCTTGCCTCCTTGGCCAACGTGGTGATGGTGGCCTTGAGCTGAGTGCGGATGTTGTCGAGGACTAGGTCTTTGGCCTTGCCCTCCAGAATGATCTGACACCCGGACGGCAGCAGCGGGAAGTCGTGCTCCATGCTCTCGACGAGGCGGTTCCGGGAGAGATTGGTCAGGGCGCGGAACTGCTCTTCGAAGCGGAACTCGGCTCGATGCTGACCGATGAAGTCAAGCACGGTCAGGACAGGCTTGTTGGGCGTGCGGCGCAGACCTCGTCCAAGTTGCTGGAGGAAGACGGTCGCGCTGTTGGTAGGGCGCAGAAGCAGGAGCGTGTCGACGTCGGGGATATCCAGGCCCTCGTTGAACAGGTCGACGGAGAAGATCACCTGGATACGACCTGCCTTGAGATCGTCAAGCGTCCGCTGGCGTACCTCAGCTTTGGAGTCACTGTCGAGGGCCGCGGCTTGGAACCCCGCTCGGCGGAAACACTCCGCCATGAAGTGCGCATGGTCCTTGGTCACGCAGAAGCCCAGCGCCCGCATGGTGGCAGGGGCAGAGATCTTGTCCTCGACCTGCCTGATGACGATCCGTGCCCGAGCCTCATCAGCCGTGTACAGCCGGCCGAGCTGCTCCCTGTCATAGACACCCGAACGCCAGTCGAGACGGGTGAGATCGGTGCCATCTGGCAGTCCGAAGTAGTGGAAGGGGCAGAGCAGGTCGTTTTCCAGGGCCTCCCAGAGCCGTAGCTCGGCAGCGATCCGCCCGTTGAAGAACTCGTCCTGCACATTGCGCCCGTCCATCCGCTCCGGGGTGGCCGTGAGGCCCAGGAGCTCGGCCGGCTTGAAGTGCTCGATGACCCGGCGGTAGGTCTCAGCGGTGGCGTGGTGGAACTCGTCGATGACGATGACATCGAAGTGCTCCGGGTCGAGCTGCTCCAGCCGCTGGACGTTGAGTGACTGGACGCTTGCGAACACGTGCGTCCAGTCGCGTGGTTCTTTGCCGCTGTGGAGTAGCTCGCCGAAGGAGGCGTTGTCGAGCACCTCTTGGTAGGCCCGCAGGGACTGGTTCAGGATCTCCTTGCGGTGGGCGACGAAGAGGAGGCGGGGAAGTTGGCCGCCGCGTGTGTCGCGCATGGTGCGGTAGTCCAGTGCAGCCATGACCGTCTTGCCCGTCCCCGTCGCGGCAACGAGAAGATTTTGATTGCGGCCGCGGACGTCACGCTCCACACGAAGGCGCTCCAGCATGTCCTTCTGATGCGGGAGGGGATGCACCTCCAGACCGGAGAGGCTGATTCTGAGGTCCCCAGCAGGTCCGGTCCCGCCCGCTCGGGTGAGCGCCTCATCGAGTCGCTCACCATCGCGGTCAGGGTCGTAGGCCTCGAAGGCCACGTCGGCCCAATACGCATCGAAAGTCGCCTCGAACTTGTCGAGCACCCTGGGGGTGGCGACCGAGGACAGTCGTACGTTCCACTCCAAGCCGTCAAGCAACGCGGCCTTCGACAGGTTGGAGCTGCCCACATACGCCGTGTCGAAGCCGGTGTTACGGCGGAACAGCCATGCCTTTGCGTGCAGACGTGTCGACCTGATCTCGTAGTTGACCTTCACCTCGGCGCCGAACTCGCGCACCAGCCGATCCAAGGCGCGACGGTCGGTGGCCCCGATGTAGGTGGTCGTGATGACTCGGATCGGGACGCCACGTTGCTTGGCTGCCCGAAGTGAGTCCTCAAGAACTCTTATGCCGTACCACTTCACGAACGCGCAGAGCAGATCGATACGGTCGGCGGTGGCGAGCTCTGCCCGCAACTCCGCGCCCAAACTCGGATCATCCGGGGCATTGGTGATTAGCGCCGTCTCAGACAGAGGAGTGAGGGGCCTGATGGCGTAGACGCCAGGGGCCTCCTGCTCAGCCAGGGCGAGTAGTTGGCGTGGGCCATCGATGATGGTGGTCACGGCTTCGGCTACGTCTGGGTCCGGCACGCTGTTGACCAGAGACTGCATGATCTGGTTTGCCGCGGCGACCTGCTTCTCATGAGGCAGTTGACTCAACCGTCGCCCCACCGCGTCGCCGATGTAGCGCGCCAGCACGTGAGGCGAAGACTCTGCGCTGACCTCGGCGTGAATGGGTTTCCAACCGGCCGCGTTCAACTGGTCGATCTGCGCCTGCATGCCTTCAGTGATGAGCTCTTCGTATACACCCGCGACAGGTTGTGACAGATCCCCTGGCTGAACCACGCTGGGCCCCCTCGATCGCTTGTTGCGCCATGACCAGTTCTAACAGGGGGCACTGACACAGGAGGGGTGGGGGTTGGGAACCGCAGCTGACCGATCATAGTTGAAA
This sequence comes from Streptomyces sp. NPDC005820, assembly GCF_040630255.1. Lineage (NCBI taxonomy): Bacteria > Bacillati > Actinomycetota > Actinomycetes > Kitasatosporales > Streptomycetaceae > Streptomyces > Streptomyces sp. NPDC005820. Next base: position 56,502 of record NZ_JBEXXE010000037.1, on the reverse strand, counting down.
TCTGACGTGACGTAAGTGATCGTCTTCGGTCAGGATGGTGCGATGGTAGAGCGAGTTATCGGTCACATAGATGGCGTCGTGCCTGGTGAGGTCTTTCCCGGGCGTGCTGAAGTGAGGGCCGCGAAGCTTCATGGCGACAACATGCGAGGGATCTCCCGCGTGAAGGATGCGGACGGCGTCTACGTCGCCGACGCCGTCGTCCTTAACGGGGGGTACGAAGACGACGAGGATGGCTGGGCCTGGATCCAGTACACCGGCGCATCACCAGACAAGGAGAAGGCCAAAGACGGCAAGACGCTTCTGCGGAGTCAGTCTTGGGAGTATCCGGACAACGCGGCGCTCAAGCTCAGCTTCGAGCGGGGGCATCACATTCGCATCATCCGAGGCCCCAAGGGGGATCGGCGGTACTCCTTACCTAAGGGCTACCGATATGACGGCCTGTACAAGATCACGGCTGTACGTACAGCTATATCGAAGTCACCGGCGCCCGACGGCTCACCCATCGAAATCTGCCAGTTCGTTATGGAGCGGCTTTCCGATCCTGAACAGGAACTGACCCCGGCTGAACGCCGGATCGCTGAGGTGTTGGTCCAGCAGGAGGATGGAGAAGGGAAGTTCCCTACGACGCGTGCCACCCAGGTCCAGCGCATCGTGCGGGATGCTGCCGCGGCCAGGCGCGTCAAGGAACTCTACGACCACGAGTGCCAGATCTGCGGTGTGCGCTTGGTTGGTCCAGATGCCCAGCCCTACAGCGAGGGCGCTCACATACGCCCCTTGGGTAAGCCTCACCATGGCCCCGATGTAGAGCGGAACATTCTATGCCTTTGCCCTAATTGTCACGTCAGGCTAGACATGGGGGCGATCGTCATAGACGACGATTGGTCGATCATCGTTCGCGCCGGAATTCTCGGCGAAAATGTGCGAGCGAAGCTCAATAGGGACGCGAAGCATAAAGTGCACGAAGAGTATGTTCGGTACCACCGGGAGCGGTGGGAAGGGGCTGCTGGCGCCAGCTAGGCGTGACGTTGGGTGCCTATCTCCGGTAGGTGGGCTCGGCAGTTGCCGTAGGGCCACTCGCTTCTTGGCAGTGTCGTGCTTCCGCGGGTCGCGTCAAGGGCGCTTCACTCCGCTGCGCTGCGTTTCGCGTCGGCTGCGCCGATGGCCCTTCGGGCCACCCCTGACCCGACCCGCTCCAGCACGGGGGAGAAGCGAGCGAGCGGCCCGGGGAAAGCGGGGGTCCAGGGGGTGAGCCCTGGGGTTGGGTGCGTTCTGAACCGGGTGGAGGGCGCGGGGGCGCCTCGCAGGCACGCCGGGTGGGATTGGCGGCTGGCGGCGGGCCGGGGGGACCGTTACGTTCCGTCCCGCCTGCCATCCGGTTCGCTGCCTTCAGCCGGACGCGTTCCCCCCGTCCTTCCACAGTTGCTGAGTCTGACCGCCGTCGCACGTAGTCACCATGACCTGCTTGGCGCCGCCGAAGGACGGTGTGGCGATCTCCAGGCAGTGGCCGGTCTCGGTGTTCTTCAGGGTTTGGCCTGTTGAGGTGGGGCTGCCCAAGCGCCAGTGGATGTAGCCCGTTCCTCCGACTCCGCCGCAGGTTTCCAGTTGGGCCGCGTAGTCGTTGTTGAAGGGTGCCGAGAGGCATTTTCCGCCCGCGCCGTTGACCAGTTCGAAGGTGTCTCCGCTGGAGGAGCGCAGGGTCCAGGCGTAGGCGTCGCTGGAGCCGCAGGTGCCGAAGCTGGGGTAGACCGAGGAGGCGTCGCCGGACACGCACTGGTTCGTGGAGACGTTCCGGAGGGTCGCCATGGAGCCCGGGGTGAGTGTGCCGCCGGCCGCCTTGGACTCCGGGGACGACGGCTTCCCGGCTTCTTCCGGGGTGGTGCCCGCGTCCGTTCTTCCCGGCTGTGCCACGGCCTCCGCCGAGCTGGACGCTCGTGCCGCGGCCGGGCCCGAGGGGGAACCGGTGGCGGAGAGTGAGCTGGAAGGTGACGGCGATGGCGCTGGCGGGCGTGACTGCGACGCGGAGGATGTTGGGGGCAGGGTCGGGGAAGCGCGCTCCGGGTTCGGCGGAGGAGACGAGTTCGGCAGGAGAGTGATGGCTGTGATCGCCCCGCCCACCACGATGACGGGCACGATCACCATGCGGATGCGGCGTGAGTGTCGCTGCAGGAAAGAGACGTTGTCGGCGTGACCGATCGCTATCGCACGGTCGGAGGCGGTGATGGTGGTGGGGGCGGTGTCGTCCGGGAGGCGGCCGTCACCGGAATTCGACTGGTGCGGCGGCCTTCCGGGCGGGGTGGCGGCGTCAGTGCGTCGTGGACCTGACAGGCCGGGGGCGGTCAGTCCTGGGTCGCCCCCGGCCCCGGAGGGCCCACGCGCACGTCTCCGTTCAGCACACCGGCCGCCACCGAGCCGCCGGTGGCGGTGACGATCACGCCGCCGTTGGCCGCGATACCACCGTCGCCGGCCGAGGCGCCTGAGCCGGGACCGTGCTGTCGGACGTGCTCGACCAGGCGCCGCAGCTCCTCGACGGCCTCGTTCCTCGCTGCTTCCGGCAGATCCTCGAGCAGGTCCTCGAAGCGCGTCTGCCAGGACCGGGCCTGTTCGTCGCTTACCTGTTCCAGTGCTGTCCGGGTGTCTCCGGCAGGGACGCGGGCGAGTTCGGCGGCGGTCTGGTCGAGGCGCTGCAGGACTGTCTCTTCCCGTCGGCCGTCCCGGCCCAGGAGGCGGGCCACGATGGTTCGGGTCTCGGTCCAGGCGTCAGTGCCGGCCGCCGTCACCACCGCCGTTCCTCCCGAAGCCGCGAGCGCGATCAAGATTTCCGGCAACATCAAGAGCCCCCATGACCAGTTGAGTGACGGACCTTCAGCCACGCCATTCAACACGTCTCGTCGGTTGCAGGGGCCATGAATCCGGCAAGGAATGGTGGCGAAGCGAGTGCTGATTCCGGTGGATGGCGGCCTCAGAGCTCGTCGATCAGCTCTGCCGCGCGGATCACCGCCGCGAGCGCGTCGGGGTGGCCCGTGCGGCGGTGCACGTCGACGCAGGTGTCGGCGAGCTTGATGACGTGCTCGTCCTGGTGGCGGACGGCGAGGGCGAACACCTCGTCCGCCGACTCCGCCGAATCCACCGACTCGGGGGCGGCGGGGAGGCTGTCCCGGGGCGCGGGTGCGGCGGGGGTGTAGGCCGCGGTCACGGCCGCGCTCGCCGCCCAGGCCGCGTGCAGGCTCATGACCCACTGGGTGCCGGGGAGCGCGGGCAGGGTGCGCAGGACGGCCATGGGCGCGGTCACGGCGTGCACCAGCATGACGGGGTTGCCGTGCGCGTTCGGGAGGTAGCGCACGCCGGCGGCGGCCGTCAGGTCGGCCAGCAGCTGCCGGGCCTGCTCGGCGTCGGCGGCGGGTTGCAGGGCGGCCAGCGCGGTGGGCCAGCTCGTCAGGTCGGTGAGCTGGTCGAGCCGGTGGTTGATGCCCGCGCTCTGGTCGGGCACGCGCGGAACGCCGTCGAGGGCGGACGCCGGGTCGGCGGTTCCGGACGAGGGAGCGGACGAGGCAGTGAACGGGACGGGCTGCCAGCGTGCCGCCCAGTAGCCGAGGGCTTGGCCGAGCTCGGTCAGGCGTGGCGCGTCCTCGTGGTCCAGCAGGGTGTGGACGGCGTGGCCGGTGCGGATCACCCCGTGGGTGGCGCCGGCCGCGATGCCGGGCAGAAGCCGGGGCCACCACGTTTCCAGCACCGCGCGCCAGGGCTGTTCGACCACCTCGCGTTCGAAGAACTCGAGCCAGTCACCGAGGCGGCGCGGATCCCCGAGTGCCGTGCGCCATCCGTCGGCGGTGAGGGGCGAGGTACCGCGCGGCCGGTCGTCCAGTCGGCGCAGGTAGAGGTCCAGCCAGCGGTGGACCTGGCGCGCGTGTCCGCGTCGGACCATGGACTCCACCGCCATGGGGCCGTGGTTGGACAACCAGCCCTCGAACTCCGGTCCCGTCCGATGCAGCCGTTCGTAAGCCTCGTCGAGCGTGCCGTCGATGTTCATGTCACCCGACGCTAGCCGCCCGCCGATGAGCGACCATCGGGCCAGGGACCGAGATACGTCCCTGCGCCGGACTTAGGACCCGCACCGGGCGGGCTCAGGACCTGCGGCCCCCACGCTCGACGAATCGCGCGGGGGCACCCTCGCACCTGGCCTCAGCCCGCCATCCCGTGGCATCCCTCATACGCCGACTCCGACCCGCACCAGCAAGAAGCCCCCCGCTGCGGCGGCCAGGCCACGGCTCGTCCCCGGGCCGCCAAGGTCGTCGCGTACTGGGGCAGCAGGTCGGTGTCTCCCGGGGACGTGCCCTCCGACGCGGCGAAGGCCTCGTAAGAGGGGACCGTGCCGGTGACGATCCCCAGATTCGGAGTGCCGGAGGCGGCCAGTTCCCGCAGCGACGCCTCTATCGTCGACAGGTGCTCCTCGTGTGAGGCGTACTCCGTCGTCAGGGCCGGGTACGCGGACACCAGCTCCGTCAGCTCGCCCGTCGGCCAGTGCAGGACCGCCACCGGGAAGGGGCGGGAGAGGGCCTCGCGGTAGGTGCCCAGTTCGGCGCGGAGGCGGGAGATCTCCGCCGCCAACTCCGCCGGGTTGTCCGAGCCGAGGGACCACACGCGCTTGGGGTCGTGGAGTTCGTCCAGGGAGACCGGGGAGGAGTGGAGCGTGTCGGCCAGCAGGTCCCACTCGTCGTGGGGGGCGCCCAGCATCCGCCGTACGCGGTGGCGGCCGAAGAGGAGGGCGTGGGTGGCGTACGGGGGCTCCGGTACGTCGGTCAGCAGGACCCGTGCACCCTCCGTGAACGCCGCCTCCGCCGCCTCCAGCTCGTCGTGGGACTCCAGGGACTCCGCGACGATCACCCAGGGGGCCGGGTCGCGCGGGGCGGCCGCGCGGATGCCCTCGATGATCGCTCGGGCCTCGGCCTCATGGCCGTACTCCCACAGGTTCGAGGCCTTGAGGGCCCGGACCAGGTGGGGGTTGTCCAGGGCGTCGCCGCTGTCCGCGGACGACAGCAGGCGGTCGTAGAGGGTGCTCGCGGCGGGGCGGTCGCCGGAGAGTTCCAGATGGGCCGCGGCCTGCAGCAGCAGCGGCTCGGCGTCCTCGGGGTACAGGCCGGCGGTCCGCTCGAGGCGGGCCGCTTCGGCGGTGTGGTCGACGTTTTCGGCGGGCGTGTCGGGGCGCATGCACGACACCGTACTGCCCGCTGGTGACAAAGGTGAGAGATCTGCAGGCCAGGAAGGTCGGGGAGACCAGGAGGGGCCTGTGTCAGGGCACAGGCCCCCGGGGCCGCCCGGCACCGCTAGATCGTCACGTTGTCCACCTGGAGCGTCTGCACCGACTTCGCCGCGAAGGGCACGGCGACCGTCTTCCCGCTCAGGAAGGTGTCCGAGTACGCCTTGTACTGGTCCCCGCTCGTCGTGACCGTGTTCCAGCGTGGGACCAGCCCGTTCGTGCCGCCCGTCACCGTGGTGAAGTTCGACAGGTTGAACGTCAGGGTCTGGGCGGACGTGGAGGTGTTCAGGGCCACGATCACGAGGCGTTTCGCCGACGCGTCGTACGCCGCCACCGCGTTGCTCACGCCCGTGTCCAGGATCTTCATGCCGGGGCGGATGTGCCGGCTGAACTGGGCCATCACGTAGTACTTCCGCTCGATCGCGCCGGCCGTCAGGGTGCTCGCGTCGTACTTGATCACGCCCCAGCCCGCCGTCGGGTCCATGACCTGCCAGTAGACCCACGCCGTCGGGTGCAGCCAGCGGAAGTCGTACAGGAGGTTGAAGGCCATGGTGTAGCCGGTGCCGTCGCTGTCACCGGTCTCGGAGTTCCACAGGGCCTTGCCGGCCGTCGTGACGACGTCCGTGTAGAGGAGGTCCCGGCGGCCGCCCGAGCCCTGGTAGCCGTGGACGTTGACCCGGTTGACATAGCCCTTCGTGGTCGAGGAGAAGGAGTTCCAGGTGGTGCGGGCCAGGTCGTAGCTCGTCTCGTCCGACGAGGAGATCTTCGTCGACGTCAGGCCGCGCTTGTCCAACTCGCTGCGCATGTACGGCAGTACGGCCGACTGGACCGTCGAGTCCATGTGGCAGCCCTCCTGCGTGCCGGTCGCCGTCCACCAGGACGAGGACGGCTCGTTGAAGGGGTCGACCGTCGCGAAGTTCACGCCCCAGTTGTTCTTGGCGTAGAGGGCCACCGCGGCCAGGTGCGAGGCGTGCTGGCGGTAGTTCCAGGACTGGAGGTTGTTGCCGCCGTCGGAGGCGCCGGACGGGTTGTGGTTCAGGCACATCCACCACATGGGGGAGTTGGCGAAGAGCTCGGTCGTCGCGCCCCGGGAGACGGCCTTCTGGAGCATCGCGCGCTGGGTGGCGTCCGCCGTCCAGTCCCAGGCCGAGGACGTGGGGTCCTCGTTGTTCCAGTCCTGCCAGTAGCCCTCGATCTGCTTGTAGGCGGGGATGTTGGCGGAGGCCACCATCGACGCGCCGCTCACCGTGTTCCCGCTGCACGCGCCCAGGTTGTAGCGGGCGATGTTCAGGCCGAGGCCGGGCAGGCTCGTGCCGTTGTAGGTCACCGACTTGGTGGTGAAGAAGGCGTCGGCGAAGTCGTCCCGGGCGCCGAAGACGTTCGCCCACCAGGCGAGCGAGGTGCCCCAGCCTTCCCAGGTGCCGTAGGACGTGGACGGGTTGACGGAGATGGTTGCGTCGGCGTGGGCGGTGCCCGTGGCCAGTGCGCTTCCGAAGAGCGCGCCGCCGGTGGCGGCCAGCAGTGTCCTGCGTCGGATCATGGCTACTCCGCTCCGAGTGGGTGGCCGGTCCCGTGCGGCCGAAACGAAGCATCGGGCGTGACGCGTGGGGTTGTCGAGAGTTCTGACAGCGCTTTCTATAACCTGTGGAGGAAGGGGGCGGGGGTGCACCCCGGTGGGTTCGAGGGGGCGAACACGCAGGTCGTGCGTGCAGGGCTCTGGAGAGCTCGTCGTTACGGCCTTATCGTGCCCCGATGGCGCGCAGCGTGCGGATTCCCCTCGTGCAGCACAGCTCCCTGCGGCGGCGTGCCCGGTATCGGCGGGTGCTCTGGACCGGTGCCGAACTCCTCGTCACCGCAGGGGTGTTGGTCCTCCTCCTCGTCGCCCATCAGCTGTGGTGGACCAACCGGGCGGCACGGGAGGGCGCCGAACGGAAGGTGGCGGCGCTGGAGCGGGAGTGGGGTGGCGGGGTCGGGGACTCCGACGCGGGCGGCGGGGGCGGGCGGTCCGGTGGCTCCTCGACGGATCCATCCGGCTCCGATACGACGGGTCGTACGAACTCCGGCGCGACCTCCGGGGCGAGCGGCGGCGCGACCTCCGGCGCCGACACCGGCACGAGCGCCGGGGCGAACCCCCGCGCCTCCCAGGCGTACGCCGTCCTCCGCATCCCCCGCCTCGGCCTCCGGGTCCCCGTCGCCGAGGGCACCGACAAGCAGAAGGTCCTCAACAAGGGGTACGTCGGCCACTACACCCGCACCCAACAGCCCGGCCGGGCCGGCAACTTCGCGCTCGCCGGGCACCGCAACACCCACGGCGAACCCTTCCGTCACCTCAACCGCCTCAAGAAGGGCGACACGGTGGAGGTGGAGACGAGGAACGCGACCTACACCTACATCGTCGACAAGATCCTGCCGCGGACCTCACCCCGTGACTCGGGCGTCATCCGGCCCGTGCCCCGCTCCCTGACCGAGCCCGCCTACGGCTACACCCTCCCCGGCCACTACCTCACCCTCACCACCTGCACACCCGAGTACACCTCGCGGTACCGGCTGGTGGTGTGGGGGAAGCTGGTCTCGTCGCGGCCCCGCGGGTAGCGGGCTCCCCGAGAGACCCCCGAGAGACCCCCGAGAGACCCCCGAGGGGCCCCTGGGAGGGCTCGGGCGCCGCACCGACCCCGGACACGGAACGGGCACGAGAACCTGACGAGTTCCTCATAGGTGTCGGTCAGGGTCGAAGCATGATCAGACCTCTCCGCCACCTTGCGTCGCGACCGGCGGCGCTGAGCGTACCGGCCGCCGCCCTGGCCGCTTCGCTCCTGCTCACCGGCTGCGGCGGCGGCGCGGTGGCCGCTCCCGGACACAGGTCGGCCGCGGTGCCGGCCGCCCCCGGACACCCGTCGGCCGCGGCCACCCGGAGCGGAACCTCGTCCGTGCCCGAGGTCTCCCTGAAGGGCACCCGGCAGCAGCTGCCGCAGGAACTCCCGGGCCTCGGACCCAGGACCCTGGCCGAGGTGCCGTCCGGGACCCGGCAGGCCGTCGTGGTGACGGGCCGCGACAAGGACTCGTCGCAGTCCACCGTGGTGCTGTACGAGCGGACCGAGGACGGCTGGCGGGCCGGGGCGAGCTGGGCCGCGCACAACGCCCGCGACGGCTGGAGCGACCACCACATGGCCGGTGACCTGCGCTCACCCATCGGCGTGTTCGGCCTCACGGACGCCGGCGGGCTGCTCCCCGACCCCGGGTCCCGGCTGCCCTACAGCCGCTCCGGCTCCTTCACCGTGTCCGGCACGGGCTTCGAGGGAGAGCAGCTGGCGGGCTCGTTCGACTACGTGGTCGCCATCAACTACAACCGCGAGCCGGGCACCTCGCCCCTGGACTGGATCCGGCCGATGGGCTCGAGCCGCGGCGGCGGCATATGGTTGCACGTCGACCACGGCGGCCCCACCCACGGTTGCGTCAGTGTGAGCGAGGACCACATGAAGGACCTGCTGCGCGCCCTGGACCCCGACCTGAACCCGGTGATCGTCATGGGTGACGCCGACTCGCTGAGCCGCTGACGAGCCCGCGCGGGCCGGGCACGGCACAGGGATGTCAGGAAGCCGTGAGCATGTGGGAAGCCTCATTCACCGTCCTGCTCACGCTTCCGTCCGCCTAGCATCGGCCGCGTGTGCGCTTATGTGCTGGTAGCCGAGGACGACGAGAAACAGGCGGAACTGATACGCCTTTCCCTCCTCAAGGAGGGGCATACCGCCACCGTCGTCCACGACGGCGGGGCCGCGCTCGAGGCGGCCCGCCGGTACCGGCCCGACCTCGTCGTCCTGGATCTGATGCTGCCTGTCATCGACGGGTACGGGGTGTGCCGCGAGCTGCGCCGCGACGACGACATCCCCGTGCTCATGCTCACCGCCCGCTCCACCGAGGACGATGTGCTGCTCGGCCTGGAGATCGGCGCGGACGACTACATGACCAAGCCCTACAGCCCGCGCGAGCTGATGGCCCGTATCCGCACGGTCCTGCGGCGCAGCGAGCGCACCGCCGGCCGGAGCGAGGATCCCGTCGTACGGGCCGGGGGCATCGCCATCGACCTGCTGCGGCACGAGGTGCGCTGCGACGGCGCGCTCGTCGAGGTGACCCCGGCCGAGTACGAGATCCTCCTCGCCATGGCCTCCGAGCCCGAACGGGTCTTCTCCCGGCGGCAGTTGCTGCATTACACCCGGGGATTCGACCGGTCCTCCACCGAACGGGCGATCGACGTGCACATCATGAATCTGCGCAAGAAGACCGAGCGGGACCCGCGCAGACCGGTCCGGCTGCTGACCGTCTTCGGGGTGGGCTACAAACTCAGCGGTGAGCGCGCGTGACCCGGGGCATCCCGCTGCACAAGCGTCTCCTCGTACGCCTGCTGATCACCTCGGTCCTCATCGCCGTGTGCTCCGTCGCGGCGACGGCCTGGCTGGCCGTGCAGACCACCACCCGGGCCCTGCGCGAGGAACAGGGGCAGGTCCTCGCCGACGACATGGACATCCTGCAGCGCCTCAGCGGGTACGCCGCCACCCATGCCGACTGGAGCGGGGTCGACGCCACCGTGCGCGCCCTGTCCGCGAAGACGGGCCGGCGCATCGCCCTGACCACCGTGGACCGCTCGGTCGTCGTCGACTCCGCCGCGCACGGCACCTCGCTGCCGCCCCGGGCGTCGGCGACCGTCGACCCCCTGCACACCGACACCTTCACGGACCCGGGTGCGCAGAGCAGCGGCATCGACCCGCGGGCCGTCGGGCCGTTCCGGCTGACGGCCGCCGAACGCGCCGCGTCGCGCGCCAAGGCCGAGAAGCAGCAGGAGTGCCTGACACACGCCGGCCTGCGGACCACGCTAATGGAGACGCCCACCGGGCGTTCGCTGATCGTCGACGAGGACGGGGACACCGTCAGCGGTTACGACCGGGAGCAGTGCGCCGGCGAAGGCATCTACGGGCAGACGCACACGGAGGAGAAAGCCCTGGACGCGCTGATCCAGGGGGCCCGGTCCTGTCTGACGCGACAGCAGGTGGAGACCGAGGCGCCGCTCTACATCACGCTCGACGTCTGGGACCGGACGCTGCGGCCCCGCGCCATCTTCGAGGGGTCCCCGGTCCGGGAGGACAGCGCCGCGGTCCGCACGGCGCAGAGCTGCGTGGACAGCGCGCGCCGCGCCCAGCTCGACCCGTACGTCGCCCCCGCGGCCGAGCTGTTCCTCGGCACCGGGGACACCATCGCCCCGCGCTTCGACATGTCACCCGCCAACAAGGCCAAGGTCGTCGGCGCCGCCGGTCTCGTCCTCGCCCTCACCGTGGTGGTGACCGCGGTGGTCGCCACCCGGCTCGTACGACCGCTGCGCGCGCTGACCCGGGCGGCCCAGCAGCCGCCCGAACTGCACCTCCGTGTCCCCGTCACCACGCGCGACGAGACCGGTGTCCTGGCCGAGGCGTTCAACGACCTCGCCGACCGCCGGGAGCGTCTTGAGACCCAGCGCAAGGCGCTGATCAGCGACATCGCCCATGAGCTGCGCACCCCGCTCACCAACATCCGCGGCTGGCTGGAGGTCACCCGGGACGGCACGGTCGACCCGGAACCGGCTCTGCTCGACTCCCTGCACGAGGAGGCGCTGCTGCTCCAGCGCGTCATCGACGATCTGCAGGATCTCGCGTCCGCCGACGCGGGCACCCTGCGTCTGCACCCCGAGTCCGTGCGCACCGACGAACTGCTCGCCCAGGTCGCGGCCGCCCATCGGGTCGCGGCGGACGCGGCCGGCGTCGCCCTGCTGACGAAGGGCGACGACGTCCTCTGGCTGCACGCCGACCCCGTCCGGATGCGGCAGGCGCTCGGCAACCTGGTCTCCAACGCGATCCGCCACACCCCGGCCGACGGCACGATCACCCTCACCGCGCGCCGCGAGCCGGCCGGCGGCGGCCATGGCGGCCATGGCGACCGGGCCGAGCGGGCCGACCGGGCCGAGCGGGTCGTCTTCGAGGTCGCCGACACCGGCAGCGGCATCGCCCCCGAGGATCTGCCCCATGTCTTCGACCGGTTCTGGCGCGCGGAGAAGTCCCGCAGCCGCCGCACCGGAGGCAGCGGGCTGGGCCTCTCCATCGTCCGCCAGCTCGTCGCCGCCCACGGCGGAACGGTCGAGGCGGCCAGCGAACCCGGCGTGGGTTCGGTGTTCTCCCTGAGCCTTCCCGCGCAGCCCGCCGGGGTCAGTGTGTAGACCGCCACCGGGTCAGCCGCTCAGCCCTCCCGCCCCAGCGCCTCCCGCACCGCCGCGAGGATCGCCTCCGTCCCCGCGCCCAGGGCGCGGGCCGCCGAAGTGAAGTCGCGGGTCAGGGTGGCGAGTTGGGCGGGGTCGAAGCGGGCCCGCTCGGTGGGGAGGGCCGCGACGCGGGTGCCGGCGCCGCGGCGGGTGCGGATCAGTTCGGCGGCCTCCAGTTCGCGGTAGGCGCGGGCCACGGTGCCGGGGGCGAGGCCCAGGTCGGCGGCGAGCTGGCGGACGGTCGGCAGGCGTTCGCCCTCGGTCAGCCGGCCGGTGAGGATCAGGGCGGCGAGCTGGGCGCGGATCTGCTCGTACGGCGGAACCTGGCTGGTCGTGTCGACGCGGACGGCGGCTTCACTCATCGTCGACAGCCCGGGGGACCACGATGGTGAACACGGACCAGCCGAGGGTGAACAGGCTCAGCAGGCCCAGCGGGTAGATCACCAGGGCGGTGACGTTGCCCAGCATTCCGGCGCACCGGGAGTAGAACAGCACCCTGCCGATCATCCCCAGGACGAGCAGCAGCTGACTGGAGACGAGCAGTCCCCAGGCCGCGGTGATCGCCCAACTGCGGTCGTGGCGCTGCTGGTTCTCGCCGGGGCGGTGGGCGATGCGGCGCAGGGACCAGGCGCAGGCGGCGGTGCCGAGGGTGACGGAGAGCAGGACCGGGGTGGCGTAGTAGAGGCCCGGCCAGGGGGTGAGCCGGCGGGTCAGGCCGACGGCGCAGGTGACGGCGAGGGCCCGGCCGCCGTGGCCCGCGCGGTCGGCGTCGGCCGCGGCGACCCCGATCGTCAGCAGCAGGACGAGGAACGCCGACTGGAAGACCAGCAGCCGGGCCATCCGGGGCGGTACATGGTCCCGGACCCGGCGCGGGGCGAGGGCGGCCGTGCGGACCCGGTCCTGCGGGGCGGGGGTGAGCGAGTCGCCGAGCAGCACCCCGCCCACCGCGCACAGTCCGAAGGCGGTGACGGCGGCCACGAACGGCATGGCCATGTCGTCGCTGTCCATCGTGGCCAGCCCCTGCGCGACCGCCGCCCCGAGCGCCAGCCCGGCCCAGCGGGCGCAGAGATCGGCTCGGGCCAGGAGTCTGTCGGGCGTGACGGTGTCGATCATGTCGTCCCCCGGTGGAATACTTGTATCAAGAGGTGAGTACAAGATGCCGGGCACCGCTTCTTGTGTCAAACCCTTGATACAAGACGGGAGTTCTACCGATCGGGACCGGCCGGCCGTAGGATCACAGGAAGACGTACGAGAGAAGATGCGTGAGAGAAGACGTACGAGAGGGGGGAACGTGATCCGCAGGCGCCTCGCCGCGCGTTCCGTGCCGCTCCTCCTCTTCCTCGTCCTCGACGTCCTCCTCCTCGACGCCGGCAGTCTCTCGGCCGCCGTCGCGCTCGCCGCGACCGCCGCCGCCTCCTCCGCGCTCACCGTCTGCGCCCTGGTCGCCTCCCGCAGCGCGCCCGCCGTACCGCCCACCCGGGTGCGCACGGCCATCAGGGACCGCGCCCGGCGTACGGCCTTCCTGCCGCAACGCGATCCGGACGCCTCCGGCCGCCCCCGCCCCCGGGCCCCCGGTCACGCCCTCCCGGCGACCGCCGCGTAGGGCACACCGAGCACATCCGTTCCTCCCCGTGACCCCGCGCGGGTCGTCATGCCGCCCTTTCCGCAGTTCGGCACGACGAGACCCCCGGAGGGCTCCTCACCCATGTCCGTTTTCGCCACCCTGGTCGAGCACCTCGCCGACCTGCTCCAGCCGCTGTTCGGCGCGTCCGCCGCGGCCGCCGCGATCGTCCTGTTCACCGCTGTCGTACGACTCCTCGTCCACCCCCTGTCCCGGGCGGCGGCCCGGGGGCAGAAGGCCCGCGCGGCGCTCCAGCCGAGGATCGCCGAGCTGCGCAGGAAGCACGCCCGCAACCCGGAGAAGCTCCAGCGGGCCGTGCTCGACCTGCACGCCGAGGAAAAGGTGTCGCCGCTGTCCGGACTGCTGCCCAGCCTCTGCCAGATGCCCGCCTTCTTCCTCCTCTACCACCTCTTCTCCAGCACCTCGATCGGCGGCGAGGCCAACGGTCTGCTCGGCCATCAGCTCCTCGCCGCGCCCCTCGGCGACCGCTGGGCCGACGCGCTGGGCGGCGACGGGCCGTTCGGGCCGGCGGGGCTGGTCTATCTGGCGCTGTTCGTCGTCGTCGCGGCCGTCGCCACGTTCAACTTCCTGCGGGCGCGGCGGGTCCCGCTGCCCGAGACCGGCACCGGCCAGGACGTCCCCGGCGTCGGCGCGATCACCAAGGTGATGCCGTTCCTGTCCTTCTTCACCCTGGCCACCGTGGCCGTCGTCCCGCTCGCCGCCGCGCTGTACGTGATCACCAGCACGACGTGGAGCGCGGTCGAGCGGGCGGTGCTGTACCGGTGACGGTCCAGTACGTGAACCGGGTATTGCGGAGTGCACCTCCAGCTTGGAGGATCGACCAGTCATCCGATGGCTGCACCCGGAGATGGTGATTATGAAGCTGCTGCGAGTCGGTACGGCGGGCGCGGAGCGCCCCGCGCTGCTCGACGCCGACGCAACCCTGCGGGACCTGTCGGGTGTCGTGGACGACATCGACGGCGCGCTGCTCGCCGACGCCGCCGCGCTCGGCCGGATCCGCGCGGCCGCCGAGGCCGGCGAGCTGCCCGCGCTCGACGCGACCGGGCTGCGGATCGGGCCGCCGCTGGGCCGCATCGGCAAGATCGTGTGCATCGGGCTGAACTACCACGACCACGCCCGGGAGACCGGCGCCGAGCCGCCGGCCGAGCCCGTCGTCTTCTTCAAGGCGCCGGACACGGTCGTCGGGCCGTACGACACCGTGCTCGTCCCGCGCGGGTCCGCCAAGACCGACTGGGAGGTGGAGCTGGCGGTCGTCATCGGGCGTACGGCCCGCTACCTGGAGTCGGCCGAGGAGGGGCTCGCCCATGTCGCCGGGTACGCGGTGGCGCACGACGTGTCCGAGCGGGAGTTCCAGATCGAGCGGGGCGGGACCTGGGACAAGGGGAAGAACTGCGAGACGTTCAACCCGCTGGGGCCGTGGCTGGTGACCGCCGACGAGGTCGGTGATCCACAGGATCTGTCGCTGCGGCTGTGGGTCAACGGGGAGCTGAAGCAGGACGGGACCACGGCCGAGCAGATCTTTCCCGTGGGGGAGGTCGTGCGGTACGTCAGTCGGTTCATGACGCTCTATCCCGGGGACGTGATCAACACGGGGACGCCGGCGGGGGTGGCGCTGGGCGCGCCCGAGCCGAAGCCGTTCCTGCGGGCCGGGGATGTCGTGGAGTTGGAGATCTCCGGGTTGGGCAGACAGCGGCAGGAGTTCAAGAACGCCTGAGAGACCTGTCACATCCCCGCGCCCCCAAGAAAGGCGTCTCTCCTACAGGTACTTCTCCAGGAACCGTTCCAGGGCCTCGACCACGAAGCGGTGGTCCTCCAGTTGGGGGAGGCCCGACACCGTCACCGCGCCCACCACTCCCACGCCCTCCACGTTGATCGGGAAGGAGCCGCCGTGGGCCGCGTACTCGTCCTGGTTCAGGCGGGAGGACTCCTCGAACGTCGTTCCCCTGGAGCGGTAGCGGGCGCCGACCAGGTAGGAGGAGGCGCCGAAACGCTCCACCACGCGGCGCTTGCGGGCGATCCAGGCGTCGTTGTCGGGGGTGGAGCCGGGCAGCGCCGCGTGGAAGAGCTGCTGGCCGGCGCGGTGGATGTCGACCGCCACCGGGGCCTCGCGCTCCCGGGCCATCTCCACCAGGAGCGAGCCGAGCGCCCAGGCGTCCTCGTGGGTGAACTGGCGGAAGACCAGCCGTCGTTCCTGCGCCTGGAGCTCCTCCAGGGTCGGGGTGATCTCCGGGGTGAACTTCGGGGTCAGTTCGTGGGTGCCCATTACAGCGTCACCGCCACTCCGTCTCGTGCCGAACGGCGGGCCGCCTCCAGGACGTCGAGGGCGGCGGCCGCCTCGACGGCGGTCACCGGGTTCGGGCCGCCGTCGATCAGTGCCTTGGACACCGCAGCGTAGTAGGCGGGATAGTCCCCGGGGAGGGTCCGTACGGGTCGTCCGCCGCCGGTCAGGGGGGATTCCCCGGCGCCGACGCGACCCCACAGCTCCTCGGGTTCCTCGCCCCAGCCGGGCCCGGGGCGCCCGCCCTCGCGCAGGGCCGCCTCCTGGGGGTCCAGACCGTACTTCACATAGCCCGCCGTCGAACCCAGCACCCGGAAGCGCGGGCCGAGTTGCGGGGTGGTCGCGGAGACGTACAGATGGGAGCGGACGCCGTTCGTGTGGGTGAGCGCGATGAAGGTGTCGTCGTCGGCCTCCGCGCCCGGGCGGCGGACGTCGGCCTCGGCGTACACGGAGGCGGCGGGGCCGAACAGCGTCAGTGCCTGGTCGACGACATGACTGCCGAGGTCGTACAGCAGACCTCCGATCTCTGCGGGGTCGCCGGACTCCCGCCAGCCGCCCTTCGGCTGCGGCCGCCACCGCTCGAAACGGGACTCGAACCGTCGTACGTCGCCCAGCTCGCCGTCGGCCAGGAGCCGGCGGAGGGTCAGGAAGTCGTTGTCCCAGCGGCGGTTCTGGAAGACGGAGAGGAGCAGGCCCCGCTCGTCGGCGAGGGCGGCCAGCGCCCGTGCCTCGGCGGCGGTGCCGGCGACCGGCTTGTCGACCACGACCGGGACGCCCGCCTTCAGGGCGGCCGTGGCCAGGGGGACATGGGTGCGGTTCGGGGACGCGACGACGATCAGGTCCAGCGCGTCGGCGCGGGCGAGGAGATCCTCGGCGGTGGCGGCGAGCCGTACGTCCGGGAACGCGGCGCGGGCCTGTTCCTGCCGCTCGGGGTGCGAGGTGACCACCGTGTCCAGGGCGAGGCCCTCGGTGCCGGCGATCAGCGGGGCGTGGAAGACCGAGCCCGCGAGGCCGTAGCCGATCAGGCCCACGCGCAGAGGGGTCTCGCCAGTCTTGCGTCCAGTCATGCGCCCCACTTTCGCAACGCTGTTGCCAAAGTGCAAGCAGGAGGGACAATGGAGGAGTGAACGGGACGAACGGAAGCGGGCGCACGACCGGCGTGAACCTGCCGGACCTGCGCAACCACAACGCCGCGCTGGTGCTCGACCTGCTGCGGTCGGCCGGCCGGGACGGCATCAGCAGGCTGGAGCTCGCCGACCGCACCGGACTCACCCCACAGGCCGTCAGCAAGATCACCGCCCGGCTGCGGGAGGAGGGGTTCGCGGCCGAGGCGGGTCAGCGTGCCTCGACCGGCGGCAAACCGCGCACGCTGCTGCGCCTGGTCCCCGGCGCCGGGCACGCCGTCGGCGTCCATCTGGACCGCGACGAACTGCGGGCCGTGCTGGCCGACCTCGACGGCAGCGTGGTGGGGGAGCGGCGGGTGCCGCTGGACCTGGGCGCGGGCGCCGAGGAGGTGCTGGAGACGCTGGTGCGGGAGGCGGAGGAGCTGGGGCGCAACGTCGGCGGCCCGCTGCTCGGCGTCGGGGTCGCGCTGCCCGGGCCGCTCGACCACGTCCACGGCGTGCTCCACCGCGTCACCGGCTTCCCGGAGTGGGACGGCTTCCCCCTGCGCGACGCCCTCGCCGAGCGCCTCGGGGTACCGGTCGTCGTCGACAAGGACACCAACGCCGCCGCCCTCGGACTCGCCGTCGGCGGCGAGCGCGGCTCCTTCGCCTACCTCCACCTCGGCACGGGCCTCGGGGCCGGACTGGTGATCGGCGGGACCGTGCACCGGGGGACGCGCACCGGGGCCGGCGAGTTCGGCCACCAGGTCATCCAGATGGACGGGCTGCACTGCTCGTGCGGCAACCGGGGCTGCGTCGAGGCGCTCTGCCTCGCGGCCATCGCCAAGGGGGACGTGAGCGAGGCCGCCCGGGTGCTCGGCGAGGGGGCCGCCAACCTCGTGGGGCTGCTCGACATCGACCTCGTCCTGCTGGGCGGCCGTACGGTCACGGCGGCGCCGGGGCCGTTCGTCCGCGGGGTCACCTCGGTGCTCGCCGACCGCGCCCGCCGCGAGGGGACACCCGACGGCGCCGTACCCGTACGGCTCGCCCCGGGCGGGGACCGGGCGGTCGCCGACGGCGCGGCCCAGCTGCTGCTCGCGCCGGTGTTCGGGCGGGGGGACGGCTGAGCGGGGCCG
The DNA here is from genome assembly GCF_040630255.1 of Streptomyces sp. NPDC005820. Lineage (NCBI taxonomy): Bacteria > Bacillati > Actinomycetota > Actinomycetes > Kitasatosporales > Streptomycetaceae > Streptomyces > Streptomyces sp. NPDC005820. The sequence goes on along the minus strand of NZ_JBEXXE010000037.1, from coordinate 38,809 downwards.
GGCTGCCTTCCTCCGCTGCGCCGAAGGGGTGATAAACCCGCACATCACATGGTCGTACGGTCGTGTCGCCGCCCCCTGTCCCGGCCCGCCGGGCAGGCTCACCTGACCATGCGAGTGTCCACGCCCGACGCCCTCCGCCGTGCCGCCGCCGCCCTCTCCGCCGCCGCGGCCGCCGCGCTGTTCGCCGCGCCCGCGCACGCCGAGGACGGCGCGCCCTGCGCCGGTTCCGACGCCGAAGCGTTCCCGCTCACCACCCGGCTGCACGGCGGCCCGGACTCCTACCGCGCGGGCGGCGCCCACGGCACCTGGTATCTCGACCTCACCAACACCACCGACCGCACCTGCGCGGGGATCCACCCGGTCGTCGTCCTCGTCGACACCGGGCGCGCCCTGAAGCCCGGTCAGCCGCACCTGGACTTCTACGCGGACGGCCGGCCGCACCCCGTCCGCTTCGAGACGACCGACGAGGACGAGCTGGTCGGCGCCTTCACCGACGGCCCCGACGGGGAGCCCGGCGCCTTCCCCGGCTTCACGGTCGCTCCCGGCAAGACCCTCACCGTCAAGGTGCGGCTCGCGCTCACCTCGGACACCACGTCAGACGACATCACCGCCAACGCGGCGCTCGTCCAGCGGCACGGCGACGACGGCGACTGGATCGGACAGTCGAACGACTACCGGTTCGCCGTCGAGGCGGGGTCCGGCGCCACCACCCCCACGCCCGAGACCCCCAGCGACCCCGGTGGCACGACCACCCCCGGGACCGGGACCACTCCCGACCCGGCCGCCTCCCCCGCCGACTCCGCCTCCCCCCGCTCCACCGACGCCCCCTCCCTCGCCGACGAGGCCGCCGAACTCGCCCGCAGCGGCCTCGGCTCGACCTCCGCCCTCCTCGCCGCCACCGCCTGCTTCGTCGCCGCCGGCATCGCTCTGCTGCTCGCCCGCCGCCGCAACTGAGCTCCCGCGGTCCCAGCCCGTGGACGCTCCGATTCCGGGCATTCCCTCAAGATCGGACGTGTGATTAGGCTGGGGCGCACGCAGCACCGCGTACGGCAGGAGACCCCCGCACATGGCAGACCGCAAGCCCATCGAGTCGTGGCTCACCGACATGGACGGTGTGCTCATCCACGAGGGCGTCCCGATCCCCGGAGCCGACGCCTTCCTGAAGAAGCTGCGCGAGTCCGGCAGGCCGTTCCTGGTCCTGACCAACAACTCGATCTACACCCCGCGCGACCTGCACGCCCGTCTCCAGCGCATGGGCCTGGACGTGCCCATCGACAACATCTGGACCTCGGCCCTCGCCACCGCCCAGTTCCTGGACGACCAGCGGCCGGGCGGCACCGCGTACGTCATCGGCGAGGCCGGTGTCACCACCGCCCTGCACGACATCGGCTACATCCTCACCGACCACGAGCCGGACTACGTCGTCCTGGGCGAGACCCGCACCTACTCCTTCGAGGCGATGACCAAGGCGGTCCGGCTGATCAACGACGGCGCCCGGTTCATCTGCACCAACCCGGACGAGACCGGCCCCTCCACCGAGGGCCCCCTCCCGGCCACCGGGGCCGTCGCCGCGCTGATCACCAAGGCGACCGGCAAGCAGCCGTACTTCGCCGGCAAGCCGAACCCGCTGATGATGCGCACCGGTCTGAACGCGATCGGCGCCCACTCCGAGACCAGCGCGATGATCGGCGACCGCATGGACACCGATGTGCTGGCCGGCATGGAGGCCGGGATGCAGACCTTCCTGGTGCTCACCGGTCTGACCCGGCCCGAGCAGGTGGAGCACTTCCCGTACCGCCCCTCGAAGGTCGTCGACTCGATCGCGGACCTCGTCGACCGGATCTGAAACCCGGCCTGCGCCGGAACACACCCGTACGGAGCAATGGGACCCCGCCAGAGGATGCGGTTCGGGTCCCGGCGGGGGAGTCTCCAGAGAGCTGGAGGTTCACGATGAGTTCACTGAAAGTCACTCTCTGTGCGAGTGCCGCGGTCGCCGCCGCGGTGCTCCTCCCCACGGCCCACGCCTTCGCCGAGGACGGCGCAGGCAAGGGCGGCAGCGTCTCCGTGACGCCCGAGACCCCCACGCCCGGCTCCGAGGTCGTCCTGAAGGTCAGCGGCTGCGGCGGAAAGACCGCCACCGCGGCCTCGGCCGCCTTCGTCGCGGACGCCCGGCTCGTCGGCACGGGCGGCACCCTCGTCGGGGAGACCCAGGTCCGCTCCTCGATCGCGGCCGGCACCTACGACGTGAGGATCACCTGCGTCGACTTCCAGGTGAAGGGCCGCATCACGGTCATCGCCGCGCCCCCGTCCCCGTCGCACACCCCGACCCGCACCCCGTCGCGCATGCCGTCGGTCCCCGGAGACACCCCCGCCTCCCCGATCGCCCCCGTGCACGCGGGCGGCGGCGGCACCGCGCCGCTCGCCTCCGCCGACGAGGCCCGGGTGGAGGGCCCCGGTACGGCGCAGACCGTCACCGGACTGGTGCTGGCGGGTGTGGCCGCGGCCGTGGTGGCGTACCGGGGCGCGCGCGGCGCCCGGGCCACCCGTGCCGCCCGCCGGAGCCGGGGGACGGGCTGAGCGATGGCCGACCCCGAACGCTCCTCCGGCCGTTTGGTCACCGGAGTGGCCTGGGCGGTGCTGCTGCTCGGGCTGTGGCTGTGGGGGCGCGAGGTGACCGACGTACGGCCGGGGGCGTCCGCGCCGACCACGGGTGACGTGGCCGCCGTGGGCCGCCCGGCGGGCGCCGAACTGCCGCCCGCCGCCACGCCGCTCACGTCCGCGCTGCCGCAGCGCATCGACATCCCCGAACTGGGCGTCCAGGCACCGGTCGTCGCCCGCGGCCTGGACGCCCAGGGCGGGATCGACCCGCCGCCGTACGACCAGGCGGGCGTCGTCGGCTGGTACGCGGCCGGTGCGAAACCCGGCGCCAAGGGCACCGCGCTGATGGTCGGGCACGTCGACACCGAGACCCGTCCCGCCGTCTTCTACAAGCTCAGCACCATGCGGGCGGGCGAGACGATCCGAGTGGTCCGTGACGACGGCAGGATCGCCGAGTTCACCGTCGACCAGGTCGAGGTCGTCCAGCGCGCCGACTTCGACGCCCGCCAGGCCTACGGCACCCGGCAGGCGGACCGCGCCGAACTCCGCCTGATCACCTGCGGCGGCACCTTCGACCGGGTGAGCCGCAGCTACACGGCGAACGTGATCGTGTCGGCATACCTGACGGGCCGCACCTGACCGCGCGAGGGGGATCCGGATGCACATCAGGAGGGGGGCCGCGGCCCTCCTGGGCGCGACGCTGGGCACGGCACTGCTGCTCACGGGATGCTCCTCGGCCGACGGCACCAGCGGGGCCGGCACCTACGGCGGCCCCGAGACCTGGACGAGTACGGCCGGGGAGGCTGCGGCGGGTGAGACCTCGGCCGGGGCGAGTGTGCCCGGGGGCGCGCATCCCGGGGCGAGTGTGCCCGGGGGTGTCCCGCCCGGGGCGAGCGTGCCCGGGGGCACAGACGCCGGGCCGAGCACGGCCGGTGAGGCCCCGCCCGGAGTCACCAGGCCAGGTGAGGCCCTGCCCCGAGGCACCCGACCCGAGGGTGCCCCGCCCGGAGACGCCCCGCCCGAACCGGGTGTCGGCCGGGATCCCGTCGCCACCGCCGACCCCTTCTGGGTCGACCCCGACAGTCCGGCCGCCCGGCAGGTCGCGGTGTACGAGCGGCAGGGTGAGGGGGCCCGGGCGGCGGCGGTTCGGGAGATCGCCGGGCGGCCGGCCGCGGTGTGGCTCGGCGGGGAGTATCCGCAGGCGCGGGCCCGCAGGGTCACCGAGGCCGCCGCGCGGGCGGGCCGGGTCCCGCTGCTCGTCCTCTACGACATCCCGCACCGCGACTGCGGCCAGTACTCCCGGGGCGGCGCGGCCGACGGCGCCGCCTACCGCGCCTGGATCGCCGCCGTGGCCCGGGGCATCGGCGACCGCCCCGCGCTGGTCGTCGTGGAGCCCGACGCCCTCCTCCACCTGGTCGACGGCTGCACCCCGGCCGACCTGCGCGAGGAGCGCTACGCCCTGCTGGCGGGCGCGGTCACCACGCTGAAGTCCCTGGAGAACACCAAGGTCTACCTGGACGCGGGCAACGCGGGCCGGGGCCGGACCGACGGGATCGACCGGGCGCTGCTGCGGGCGGGGGTGGCCCGGGCCGACGGCTTCGCGGTCAACGTCTCCAACTTCTACTCCACCGGCGACTCCCTGGCGTACGGCAGAGCGCTCTCCGCCAAGGTCGGCGGCAAGCACTTCGTCGTCGACACCAGCCGCAACGGCAACGGCCCCTACCGCGAGGGCGACCCGGGGGAGCGCTGGTGCAACCCGCCGGGCCGGTCCCTGGGCACCCCTCCCACCACGAGGACGGCCGACCCCCTCGCGGACGCCTACCTGTGGGTGAAGGGCCCGGGGGAGTCGGACGGGGAGTGCAAGGGCGGCCCGAAGGCGGGCGCATGGTGGCCGGAGTACGCGCTGGGTCTCACCCGCGGCATGCGAAAGGCCCCCCGCTTTCGCGAGGGGCCTCTGCCGTCTGTGCGCCGCCAGGGACTCGAACCCCGGACCCGCTGATTAAGAGTCAGCTGCTCTAACCAACTGAGCTAGCGGCGCCTGCTGACGTCGTCACTCTACAGGACGCCGGAGGGTGCCTTTGACCACTCGCCCGGGGGCCACCCGCGCCGGGTGCCGGTGTACATCATTCGGACCGTCAGCATGCGCGCCGGGACGACAGTTGAGAAACTGGCGAACGTGCACAGCCGCGGACATTTCCATCTGGAGTGTGAGGGGAATCGCATGGAGACTCCGGTATTCGAGGAATTCGATCCCGCGAGTGACTGCGACTGCCCCGGATGCGCGCACTGGCGCCGGGTGAATCCCTATTCCCCCTCCTGGGGGTCTTCCGGTTTCGGCGGTCACCCTGCCGCCCGGCGGACCCTGGTGGTCGCCACCGCGGCGGCCACGACCCTCGGCGCCGGATACGCCGTGCCCGCCCTCGCCGCCCCGCAGGCCCCCGGCCGGCCGGGAGTTCCCGCAGGTGACGAGCCCGACACCCCCCAGGGCGGCAAGGCGCCGCTGCACGGTCCCGGCGGGCGGCCCGCGCAGCCCGCGGCCACGGTGAGAACCCCGGCGACGACCCGCGCGGAGATCATCCGGCGGGCCAAGGAATGGGTCGCGGCCCAGGTGCCGTACAGCATGAGCGCGTACTGGTCCGACGGTTACCGGCAGGACTGTTCGGGCTTCGTCTCGATGGCCTGGGGGCTGCCCGGAAACGAGTGGACGGGCACCCTCGGCCAGTACGGGACGCGCATTTCCAAGGAGGAACTCCAGCCCGGCGACATTCTTCTCTTCCACAATCCCGCCGACCCCCAGAAAGGCTCGCACGTCGTCATTTTCGGTGGTTGGACGGACTACACCCACACCTACTACCTCGCCTACGAGCAGGCCCGCCCGACCGCCCGCCGCCAGGCCACCCCGTATGCCTACTGGAGCCATGCGGACCGCTATGTCCCCTACCGGTACAAAGGCCTCGTGGCGGGGTCCGGTACGGAGGCGTCCGGGCCGGAGTCGGCCGTCGCGGCGGCTCCTTATCCCGGGCAGTCGTTCTTCGGCCCCGGCGCGAACAACCCGTACGTCACCCAGCTCGGCCGGCTCCTCGTGGCGCGCGGCGGGGCCCGCTTCTACGCCTCGGGGCCGGGCCCCCGCTGGTCGGCGGCCGACCGCCGGGCCACCCAGGCGTTCCAGCTGGCCCAGGGCTGGAGCGGCGCCCTCGCGGACGGGCTGCCCGGCCCCGGGACCTGGCAGCTGCTGATCACGGGAGGGGGCCGGGACATCGCGCCCGCCGCGCCCCCGCCTCCCTCGTCGCGCGCCCTGGCCTTCCCGGGCCGGGGCGTGTTCCGGCCGGGGGCGCAGAACACGTATGTCACGCAGTTGGGGAGGCAGCTCATGAAGAAAGGGTTCGGCAGGTACTACACCCAGGGCCCGGGACCGCGCTGGGGCGAGGCGGACCGGCGTGCCGTCGAGGCGTTCCAGCGGGCCCAGGGCTGGCGCGGCGGCGCGGCGGACGGCTACCCGGGTCCGGAGACCTGGCGGCGGCTGTTCGCCTAGGAGGCCCCTCAGGCCGCTCAGGCCGCTCAGGCCCCTCAGGCCGTCCAGGCCGCTCACTCACTGTCATGGCGTATCTGGCGCGGAGGCTGGAGGCACGCAATGCACCCGACCACTTCACACACACCTGAACCGGAGAACCCCTCGGAGCCGGGTGCGGCGGACGACCCGCCGCGGGGCGGGCGGCTCATCCAGAACGAGGCGACGACCGAGATCCCCGTACACCTGCTGTTCCGGGACGAGGCCGAGCCGCGGTCGGTGGCGGTGGGACCGGCCGTGGTGGCGAGCCGGAGCGGGGAGCAGCCGAGGCTGCGGCGGCCGGTGGCGGCGAAGGCGCGGCCGGTGGCCGAGGTCGACCCGGACCTGGTGGAGCGGGCCGCGCGGGTGCTGCCCGGTGCGGCCGGGGTGCTCGCCGGGGTCTGCGGGGCGGCCGGGTGCGTGGCCGCCTCCTGGTGGGCGGGGGTGCTGCCGCCGCTGGTGGCGGAGGCGCTCCGGCTGCCCGCGTGGGCGGGGGCCGGGCTCGGTCCGGCGCAGTGGGCGGCGTACGCGGGAGCGGGGACCCTGGGGCTGTTCGGGTTCGGGGGGCTGGCCCGGGGACGGACCGGGCGGGCCTGGGTGCTGGGCCTGTTCGGGCGCTATCGGGGCACGGTCCGACGCACCGGTCTCCTCTGGGTCAACCCGCTGCTGCTGCGCCGTCAGGTCGACGTACGGCTGCGGCACTGGCGCAGTGAGCCGATGCCGGCGGCCGACGGGAGCGGGGTCGCGCTGCGGGTGGTCGTCCTCGTCGTGTGGCGGGTGCGGGACACCGCGCGGGCCACGCTGGGTGTGGAGGACCACGAGACGTATCTGCGGGAGTGCGTCGAGGCGGCGCTCGCGCGGATCCCGGTGGAGCCGCCGGGTGCGGGCCGGGGGTCGGTCGAGGCGGCGGGGGAGGCGCTGACCCGGCGGGTCGCGCGGGACGCGGGCGCGATCGGCGTGGAGGTGTTCTCGGTGCAGCCGCTGCGGATCGAGTACGCCCCGGAGGTGGCCGCCGCGATGCACCGGCGCCGGATCGCCGCGCTCGACGCCCAGCACCGGGCGACCGTGCTGACCTCGGTGGTCGACTCGGTGGAGGACACGGTGACCCGGCTGACCATGCGCGGTCTGGTGGAGCTGGACGACTACGAGCGCAAGGCGCTGGTGAAGGACCTGACGGTGGCGTTCGCGGCGGGCCGTGGGGAGCAGGCCCCCTGAAATCCCCTCCGCGATTGGTCTGGACATGTCCATGAACCGGCAATAATCTCGCACTTGGTCTAGACCTGCACGGCAGCTCGGCTCAGTGAACTCCCCACGTTCTCCAGGAGCGGCAGCATGCGCAAAAAGACCAGGTGGTACGCCGCCGCGCTCGGGCTCACCACGGCGGGAGCCTTCGTGCTCTCGGCCGGCGGCGCGAGCGGCCACGGCTACACCGATCTGCCCGTCAGCCGGCAGAAGCTCTGTCAGAACGGCACGGTCACGAACTGCGGCGACATCCAGTGGGAGCCGCAGAGCGTCGAAGGTCCGAAGGGCTTCCCGGGCTCAGGGGCGGCCGACGGATCGATCTGCTCCGCGAACAACACCCGCTTCGCCCAGCTCGACAGCCCGAAGACCCCCTCGGGCGGGGCGTGGCCGACCACGAAGGTGACCGGTGGTCAGAGCTACACCTTCCGCTGGCAGTTCACCGCGATGCACGCCACGACCGACTTCAAGTACTACGTCACCAAACAGGGCTGGAACCAGAACCACAGCCTGGCCCGCTCCGACCTCACCCTCACCCCCTTCCTCACCGTCCCCTACGGCGGACAGCGTCCGCCCGCCACCCTCTCCCACAGCGGCACGCTCCCCTCGGGTCTGTCCGGCCGGCATGTGATCCTCGCGGTCTGGACGATCGCCGACACGGGCAACGCCTTCTACGCCTGCTCCGACGTCACCTTCTGAGAGACCGTCGGATAGGGTCCGGATCCGCGTGCGTCCTCACCGGCGCGCGCGGGTCCTGGCATCGACGTACGGGGGTAGCGGGCGCATGGATGCCGTCGACATGGTCTTCGTCCTGCTCATCATCGGTTTCCTCGCCGCGGCGTACGCGATCGTGCGCCGGACCCGGCAGCGGCGGGCGGCCTGGGAGAGCGGGCTGACCGCGCGGGGCCGGGTGGTGCGGCAGTGGCGGACCACCCAGGTGGTCAACAACGTGCCCCGCACGACGCAGTGGCACGAGTACGACTACACGACCGCCGACGGCCGCGCCGTCGTCTTCAAGGAGGGCGGCGGTCCGCACACCCGCGCGGTCGGCGACGAGGCCACCGTCTACTACACGGCCGAGGACCCGGAGCGGGCCACGGCCGCCCCGCCGCAGCCCGGCAAGGACACGGCGTCCACGGCCTTCGCCCTGGTCCTGTTCGGCGCCGGAGTCGTCCTGATGATCAAACTGCTGGTGACCGGCCCCTGAACCGGCCCCTGAACCGGCTCCCGAGTTCTGAGCTTCCCTTGAGTCAACCCCGCCCTACGTGCGGGTAGGTTCCCTGCACACCGGCCGCGCAGGCCGGTGACCGGAGTTCGGGGGGCTCGTATGGACATCTTCTTCTTGATCATCCCGTCGATCATGATCGTGGGCATCCTCCTCGCGATGTACACCGTGATCAGCCGCTCCCGCCGGACCACCCGGGCCTGGGGCAGCGGTCTGACGGCCGAGGCGCGCTGTCTGCGGACGTACACGACGACCGGGTCCGGCGGCGGTGAGCACCACCGGGTGACGACGGTCCTGCACCACGTCTACGAGTTCACCACCCGCGAGGGCCGCACGGTCCGGTTCGAGGAGGAGAACGGCCCGGGGACGACGCTGGAGGGGGACATCGTCACCGTCTTCTACCCGGGCGACCACCCCGAGCGGGCCACCGCCCGGCCCCCGGCGCACGGCCGGCTCTTCGCTGAGTCCGGCTGTCTGCTGGTCTTCCTCGGGGTGGCGCTCCTGTTCTGCGTCGGCTTCATGATCAGCGTCGAGGCCGCGTTCTCCGCCTGGGACGACGTCGCGCCATAGTCTTCTGACGGTACGTCAGCTACCGTGCGCCTCCATGGAGTCCGTCGCCGAACTCGTAGCGCGCCGCTGGGACGACCACCGGCCGGGACTGTGGTGCGAGGAGCCCGGGAGCCCCGGGGCAGCGGTCCTCAGTCATCACGAGATCGCGGCCGGTGCCGCCGCCCGGGCCGCCCTTCTCGCCGATCTGCTGTCGCCGGACGCCGCACCCCATCTGGGGCTGCTGCTGGACAACACCCCGGAGTTCCCGCTGTGGCTGTCCGCCGCGGCGCTCGCCGGCGCGGCGGTCGCCGGGATCAACCCCACCCGCCGGGGCCCCGAGCTGGCCCGGGACATCCTGCACACCGAGTGCCGGCTGCTGATCACCGAGCGGGCGCACCTCCCGCTGCTCGCCGGGCTCGACCTCCCCGGAGTCCGTGTCCTGGTGACCGACACGGAGGAGTACGGGGCTCTCCTCACGCCCTACGCGGACGCCCGCCCGGACCCGTCCCGGGCCCGCCCCGCCGACCGGCTCCTGCTCTACTTCACCTCCGGTTCGACCGGCGCCCCCAAGGCCGCGATCTGCACCCAGGGCCGGCTGGCCGCCGCGGGCCGGTCCCTGGCGGCGCAGTTCTCCGTCGCGCCGGACGACGTGCACTACGTCTGCATGCCGATGTTCCACGGCAACGCGGTGATCGCCGACTGGGCCCCCGCGCTGGCCGCCGGAGCCGGGGTGGCGCTGCGCCGGCGCTTCTCGGCCTCCGCGTTCCTCACGGACGTACGGCGCTACCGGGCGACGTACTTCACCTATGTCGGCCGGGCGATCCAGTACCTGCTGGCCACCGAGCCGGGCCCCGACGACCGGGACCATGTGCTGCGGCTGGGTTTCGGGACGGAGGCGGGGGTGGTGGACGCGGCGGCCTTCGAGCGGCGGTTCGGGGTGCGGCTGGTGGAGGGATACGGCTCCTCGGAGGGCGGCGCGGCGGTGCAGTGGTCGCCGGGGACACCGGCGGGCGCGGTGGGGCGGGCGGGGCCCGGGCTCGCCGTCCTCGACGCGGAGTCGGGGAGGGAGTGCCCGCCGGCCCGCTTCGACACCGCCGGGCGGCTGCTGAACGGGGACGAGGCGATCGGGGAGCTGGTCAACCGCGGGCCGAACCCGTTCGAGGGGTACTGGCGCAACCCGGAGGCGGAGTCCGAGCGGCGCCGGGACGGCCTGTACTGGACCGGCGACCTCTTCTACCGCGACCCCGACGGCTACCTCTACTTCGCCGGGCGTACGGATGACCGGATCCGCGTGGACAGCGAGAATCTCGCCGCCGCGATGATCGAGAACATCCTCGCCCGGTACGAGGGCGCGCATGCCGTCGCCGTGTACGCCGTGCCGGACCCGGTCACCGGGGACCAGGTGATGGCGACGATCGCGGGGGAGTTCGCACCGGAGGCCTTCGCCGCGTTCCTCGCCGCCCAGCCGGACCTGGGGACGAAGATGGCGCCCCGGTTCGTCCGGGTGGTGGAGCGGATGCCCGTGACCGCCACCAACAAGATCCACCGCGCGCTGCTGAGACGGGAGGGGCTGCGCTGCGCCGACCCGGTGTGGTGGCGCCCCCCGGGCGAGCCCGGCTACCGCCCGCTGACCGCCGAGGACGCCGAAGGGCCCCTCGTGATGTCCACGAGGGGCCCTTCTTGACGGGGGTGTGGGTGGCGGAGCCCCCACCACGCGCGGCGCAGCCGCGCAGACACGACGATGGCGGCCTGTGTTCGCGCTTTCTGCGAACACAGGCCGCCATCGTCATCGTGCGCCGCCAGGGACTCGAACCCCGGACCCGCTGATTAAGAGTCAGCTGCTCTAACCAACTGAGCTAGCGGCGCATGACTCTCGCCGTCCGCCCTTCGGCGGCTGGCGACAGAGAAAATACTACCTGGTCCCGAGCGGTGCTTCCGACCACCGGCCGGGCGGGTGAACCACGCGATCGCATAGTCGTATGTCACATGCCGACCCCGCTTCCCGGCCGATGGTGGTGGCCCAGCCTCGTTCCACCGACCCGAAGGGGCCCGCCGTGACCACCGTGGAGCTCGACTACAGCAGCGACGGAATCGTCCGGCTGCTCAGGACACCGCCCGAGCAGCGCTCACCGTCCTGGCTGAAGGACGCGCTGCAGCAGGCGATCATGCTGGAACTCGCCACCCTGCCGCCCTATCTGTGCGGCTGGTGGTCGCTGCTCCAGGACACCGACTCGGGGAAGGCGGCGGCCGCCGCCATCCGCGTGATCGTCTTCGACGAGATGTCGCACCTCGGGCACGTCTGCAACCTGCTCACCACGATCGGCGGGAGCCCGCGCATCGCCGACCCGAGTGTGCTGGCCCCGTACCCCTGCCCCCTGCCCGGCGGGGTGCGGCCCGCGATCAATCCCGGCCTGGAGGTCTACCTGGGCGGGCTGACGAAGGACTCGGTCGAGATGTACTCGCAGATCGAGGCGCCCGAGGAGCCGCTGGCCCAGCTCGTGCTCGAAGAGGAGACGTTCGCGTCGATCGGGCTCTTCTACACCGCGATCCTGGAGGCCTTCCGGGTGCACCAGGGGGAGATCAGGGGCACGCGGCAGGTGATCAAGGAGATGGACCACGGGGAGGGGAACAGCCTCTTCGCGATCAGGTCCCTCGCCGACGCCGAGAAGGTGATCACGATCATCAAGGAGCAGGGCGAGGGGACCGAGAAGACGCCGGACAACCCGTTCCCCGGGGTCGCCGGGGAACTGTCCCACTACTACGTCTTCCGGGAGATCTTCCGGGGACGGAAGCTGAAGAAGATCCAGGAGACTCCCCCGAAGTGGGACTTCCAGGGGGACCCCATCCCGTTCCCGAACGCCCGCCCGATGGGCAAGGTGCCGAAGGGCGGCTGGGCGAACGACCCGGCCACCGTCCCGGACGCGACCGCGCGGGCGGAGCTGGACAAGGGCAACGCGGCCTTCAGCGCGATGCTGCACTCGCTGGAGGAGGCATGGAAGCAGGACCGGCAGGAGGACGCCGACCAGCACCTCGGCGCCGCGATCGGCCACATGTTCGCCCTCAAGGGGCCGGCGGTGAAACTGATGAACATGCCCCTCCCGAACGACCCCGCGAAGCGCTACGGACCGGAGTTCCGGTTCGTCGCCACCCCGTAGCGGCGCGGGTCCAGGGCCTGGCTGGGGCCTGTCGTTTGGATCAGGTCGGCTGAGCCGACGTGGCCTCTCGGCCGACCCGAGCGGGGTGTGACGCGCGTGCCACACCCCGCGACGCGCGGCATGATCCAAACGACAGGCCCTAGATCGCCAGGGAGAGCAGCACCGGGGCCGCGCTCCTGTTCAGGGCGTCGGCCGCGTGGCGCAGGCGGTGGGCGTGGGCGACGGGCAGGGACAGGGCCAGACAGCCGACGGAGGAGCCGGCGGTGATCGGGACGGCCGCGCAGACCGTGCCGACCGCGTACTCCTGGAGGTCGAGGTGCGGGACCGTCGGCGGCTGCGACTCCAGCCGGGACAGCAGCAGCCGGTCGCTGGTGATGGTGCGGGAGGTGAGGCGGGCCATCTTGTGCCGGGAGAGATGGTCCCGCCGGCCGTTGTGGTCGAGCTGGCCGAGCAGGCTCTTGCCGAGCGCGGTGGCGTGCGCCGAGGAGCGGAAGTCGAACCACTCGTGGACGGCGGGGGTGGCGGGGCTGTCGGCGTACTGGGCGATGGTGACCTCGCCGTCGACGTACCGGCTGACGTAGACGGCGGCGCCGATCGAGTCGCGCAGCCGGTCGAGGGTGCGCTGGAGCTGCTCGCGCAGGGCCTGCTGGCGGCCGTGGGCGGAGCCCAGGCGGGTCAGGGCGTCGCCGGTGACATAGGCGCCGTCGGCGACCTGCTCGACGTATCCCTCGCGGCGCAGCATGCGCAGGAGGGTGGTCAGCCGCTCCGTGCCCAGGCCGGTCTCGCGGGCGAGCTCGGCGTCGGTGACGCCGGTGGAGTGCCGCGCCACCGTCTCCAGGACGCGCAGGGCGTCCTGAGCCGAGTGGTACGGCGCGGTCGGCTCGTGCTTCAGCGCCACGGTGTTCCCCCCTGGTCGCTTTCTCTGGCCATGATCCTGGCAGCGAATCATCTCCACGATAACGGCCAAGGCGGCTCAGGGGAGGGGGTGTTGGCGAGAATATGGTGCGCCTTTGGTGCCCTCAACTGCGGCACTGACCCCCTGGCATATGCCAAAGTCATGTCCCGCCCTCACGCCCCGCGCGCGACCTGCCCCCTTACAGCACCGCGCTCAAGAACTCCCGGGTCCGCTCCTCCTCCGGCGCGCCGAAGATCTTCTCCGGCGGACCCGCCTCGACCACCCGCCCCGCGTCGAACATCAGTACCTGGTCGGAGATGTCCCGGGCGAAGTTCATCTCATGGGTCACACAGAGCATGGTGATGTCGGTGGTGGAGGCGATGTCCCTGAGGACATCGAGGACCCCGGCGACCAGCTCGGGGTCCAGGGCGGAGGTCACCTCGTCCAGGAGGAGCACCTTCGGCCGCATCGCCAGCGCCCGCGCGATCGCCACCCGCTGCTGCTGCCCGCCGGAGAGCCGGGACGGCCGGGCATCGCACTTGTCGGCCAGCCCGACCATCTCCAGCAGCGTGCGGGCCCGCTCCTCCGCCTCGTCCTTCGACAGCCCGAGCACGGTGACCGGGGCCTCGGTGATGTTCCTGAGGACGCTCATGTTCGGGAACAGGTTGAACTGCTGGAAGACCATGCCGATCTCCCGGCGCACCTCGCGGCGTTGCTTCTCCGAGGCGGGGAACAGCGGCTGCCCGTCCACCGTGATGGTGCCCGAGTCGGGCTCGGTGAGGGTCATCAGCATCCGCAGGATGGTCGTCTTGCCGGACCCGGAAGGACCGATGAGGGTGACATGGCTGCCGGCCTTCACGGACAGGTCCAGACGGTCGAGGACGGTGTGGTCGCCGAACCGCTTGGTGACGTTGCTGATCTCAACGGACAAGGCGTCGCTCCAGGGTGCGCAGAAGGAAGGAGGCGAGGGCGGAGATGACGACGAAGGCCACCCCGATCACCGTCAGCGGCTCCGTGAACCGGAAGTGCTGCTGGGAGAAGAGCCGCGCCCGGCCGAGCATCTCCAGCACGGTGATCGCCATCAGCAGCGGTGTGTCCTTGAGTATCGCGATCACGTAGTTGCCGAGCGCCGGCACGACCCGGCGGACCGCCTGCGGCAGGATCACCGCCCGCCAGGTGCGGCCCCTCGAAAGGTTCAGCGCGGTCGCCGCCTCCCACTGCCCGGCGGGCACCGCCTCGATGCCGGCCCGGTAGACCTGCATGGTGTACGTCGAGTAGTGCAGCCCGATCGCCAGGACCCCGGTGGTCATCGCCGACAGGGTCAGCCCCCACTCCGGCAGCACATAGAAGAGGAAGAACAACTGCACCAGCAGCGGGGTGTCCCGGACGAACTCCGTGACGACCCCGACCGGCCAGCGCACGAACCGGGTCGGCGTCCGCATCAGCAGCGCCCACAGCAGCCCCAGCGTGAACGAGATCAGCGACCCGAGGGCCAGCGCCTGGAGCGTGACGAGGGTCCCGTCCCGGAACAGCGGCATGAAGTCGCGTACGGCGGTCCAGTCCCAGTTCATCGCAGCCCCGCCTTCAGCCGGTGCTCAAGCCCTCGCATCAGCCGCGTCAGCAGGAACGCGATGACGAAGTACAGGAGCAGGACGTACGTGTAGATCTGCGCGCTCTCCTGGAGCGCGAGGCGGACCAGATTGCCGCTGAACGCCAGATCGCCCATGCCCATGACCGACACCAGGGCGGTGCCCTTGAGCAGCTCGACCAGCAGGTTCGAGAACGGCGGGATCATCTCCGGCACCGCCTGCGGCAGCAGGATCCTGCGCAGCCGCTGCCCGGCCGTGAACCCGAGCGCGACCCCGCCCTCCCGCTGCGCCGGATCGACCGCGCCGAGCGCCCCGCGCACGATCTCCGCGCCGTACGCCCCGTAGGTCAGCCCGAGCGCCAGCGTCCCCGCCCACATCGGCACCAGCTGCCAGCCGAAGGCGGGCGGCAGCACGAAGAACACCCAGAAGATCATCACCAGCGCCGAGGTCCCCCGGAACACCTCGGTGTAGCAGCCCGCGAGGAAGCGGACGAACCACAGCCGGTGGGTACGCGCGATCCCGACGGCGAACGCCACGGCCGCCCCCAGCGCCGCGCTGAACACGAGGAGCTGGACGGTCGTCCACGCCCCCCTGAGGACGAGTTCCCACAGTCCCGAGGTCATCCGCCGCAGAGCTCCTTCGCGGTCAGGTCCGTCATCTCGGCCTTCGTGAACCCGAAGGGCTCGAGGATCCGGAACAGCTCCCCGCTCTTCCTCAGCTTCCGCAGCTCGGTGTTGAAGGCGTCCCGCAGCCGGGTCTCGCCCGGCCGGAACGCGAACGCGCCCCCGTCGACGTGCGGTCTGCCGTCGACGAGCGGGGCGAAGGGCCTGGTCGACTCCGCCTTGCGGGACTTCTTCACGACCTCGCGGACGGTCAGGGCCGTCCCCGCGAAGACGTCGACCCGGCCCGCCTCGACCGCGTTCAGCCCGGCCACCTGGTCCGGCACGATC
Source organism: Streptomyces sp. NPDC005820 (assembly GCF_040630255.1). NCBI lineage: Bacteria > Bacillati > Actinomycetota > Actinomycetes > Kitasatosporales > Streptomycetaceae > Streptomyces > Streptomyces sp. NPDC005820. The sequence continues at coordinate 23,062 of NZ_JBEXXE010000037.1, read as the reverse complement.
AGGATGTCGCCCTCCTCGTACCCCGCGTCCACGGCGTACTGGATCTCGGCGTACCCGGTCCCGGTGGCGAACCTGGCCTTCTTCTCCACCACGTCCCGGTAGCCGTGCAGCCCCTTCGGGTTGCCCTCGCGGACGATGAAGGCGTCCAGCATCTGATAGTCCGGGTCGGCGAAGAGCACCTGCTCGCAGCGCTCGGGATTGACGTACATCCCGGCGGCCACGACGTCGAACTGCTGGGACTTCAGCCCGGGTATCAGCGACCCGAACTCGGTGGGCACGGGCTGCACCGCGTCCACCCCGAGCCGCTTGAAGATCACCTCCGCCAGCTCGGGCGCCTCCCCGGTGAGCCGCCCGTCCTTGTCGATGTAGCCGAAGGGGATCTCGCCCGCTATGCCGAGCCGTACGACCCCGGCGGCGCGGAGCCGGTCGAGCAGGTCGCCGCCGTCCGCGGTGGACGCCGTGGCCACCCGCGAACAGCCCGCGGCGCCCAGCGCGCCGAGCGCCGCCACCCCCGCGAGCAGCGATCGACGGGTGGGGTTGTGGGGGTGTGCGGGTTGTCTGTTCGGTGTGTTCGGTGTGTTCGGTGTGTTCGGTGGAGCCATGGCCGCGCGGCTACCCGGGCGCCCACCGGTTATGCGGGGGCGGCGTGTGAGGGGAGTGTGGTGACCGTCAGCGGCCGGGGACGTATCCGCGCGCCTTGTCGACCACGTTCCGCAGCGGCCGGCCCGCCGCCCACCGCTCGAACAGTTCGACGAACTGCGCACCGAGTTCGTCGTGCCGGCCGACCGTCCCGCCGGCCAGGTGCGGGGACACCAGCAGGCCCGGGACCTGCCACAACGGGCTGTCGGGCGGCAGGGGTTCGGTGCCGAACACATCCAGGGCGGCGCCCGCGATCCAGCGGCTGCGCAGGGCCCGTACGAGTGCCTCCTCGACGACCAGGCCGCCGCGGCCGACGTTCAGGAAACGGGCCGAGGGCTGCATCACGCCGAAGCGGCGGGTGTCGAACATGCCCCGGGTCCGCTCGGTGAGCGGAGCCGCCGCGATCACCCAGTCGGCCCGGGCGAGCAGCCGGTCCAGATCGTCGGGGCCGTGGATGCCGGTGCGCGGGACCCGCCCGACGAGCGCGGTGGTGACCCCGAGCGCCTTGAGCGTGCGGGTGATCGCCCGGCCTACCGGGCCCGACCCGACGACCACGGCCCGGGTGCCGGCCACCCGCCGGCTCTCCCGGGGCCGCCACTCGCCGCGCGTCTGCGCCGCCCAGGTGCCCGGCAGATCCTTCGCCAGCGCCAGGACCAGCGCGGCCACGTACTCGGCGACCGGCTCCTCGAACACCCCGCGCGCGTTCGTCAGCACCGTGTCGGACGCGGCCAGTTCCGGCGACAGCACCCGGTCCACGTCCGCGCCCGCCGTGTGCACCCAGCGTGGCCGCGGCCCCGCGCCGGGCCAGGCGGCGCGCACCGCGTCCGAGGCGGTGTCCCACACCAGCAGGACGTCGGCCTCCGGCAGCAGTCCGCCGAGGGTGGCGCCGTCGGCGTGCAGCACCCGCACCCGGCCCGTGAGCCGGCCGAGCCGGGGGAGGGGCTCCGCGTCGAGGACGAGGAGCGTGGGGACGGCGGCCATCCGGTGCCTTTTCCATGACCAAGGGCCTGACGTGCGCGGACGGAACACGGTCGCACCCCGGCACACGGCCGTCAACACGGCCGGACCGCCAACCAGGTGAGGATGGGGCCCGTGGGCTGCGCACGCTGGGTACCCGGGTACTTCCGGAACAAGAGCAGCAGCAGGAAGGCCGTCATGACCGCACTCGGATTCCTCCACCCGGGCCACTCCGCCGAGGCCGACTACCCCCGTATCGAGCAGCTCCTGTCCAGCGACATCCGGGTGGACCTCGTCCGCGCCGACCCCGGGGAGGAGGGCGGGGAAGCCGACGGGGAGGAGGGCGGGTACACCGACGCCTCCCTGCGCCTGGGCGCGCCCCACCGGCTCGCGGCGGGCGTCGAGCAACTGCGGCTGTCGGGCGCGGAGGCGATCGTCTGGGCCTCCACGAGCGGCAGTTTCGGCTACGGCTGGGAGGGCGCCCACGAGCAGGTGCGCACCCTGGCCACGGCCGCCGGCATGCCCGCCTCCTCCACCTCGTTCGCCTTCGTGCACGCGACCCGGGAACTGGGGGCCGCGCGGGTCGCCGTGGGAGCGACGTACCCGCGGGACGCCGCCGGGCTGTTCGTGGAGTTCCTGCGGGCGGGCGGCGTGGAGGTGATCGCGCTGCACGCCGCCGGGGCCACGCCGGTGGAGGCCGGCGTCTGGGGCGAGGCGGAGGTGTTCGCGCTCGCGCGGGAGGCCGACGCCTCCGGCGCCGAGGCGGTCCTGCTGCCCGACACCGCCCTGCACACCGTCGCCTTCCTCCCGGCCCTGGAACGGGAACTGCGCAAGCCCGTCCTCACCGCGAACCAGGTGACCGTGTGGGAGGGGCTGCGGCTGACGGACCGGCGGGTGAACGCGCCGGGACTGGGGGCGCTGTTCACACGGGAGCCGATCGTGCAGGTGTGATCGGCATGGGGTGTGCGGGCTGTGCGGGCTGTGCCGTGCGGGCCGCGCGGTGCGGGCCGTGTCGTGCGGGAATAAACGGGGACACCCTCCTGTTAGAGGGCGGAGGACACCGCAAGCCCGACGACAGGAGGACCCCGTGGCGGCAGACGAGACGGTGACGGAGGGGACGGCGGCCGACGGCACGGCGACCGGCGGCACGGGGACCGACGCGGCGGCGGCCGACGGCATACGGGCCACCGCCCACGGCACCGCCCCCACCCCCCTCTCCGTCCTCGACCTGGTCACCGTCGGCTCCGGGCGCACCGCCACCGATGCCCTGCGCACCAGCGTCGACCTCGCCCGGCTCGCCGAGGCCCGCGGCTTCCACCGCTACTGGGTCGCCGAGCACCACTCGATGCCCGGCGTCGCCTCCTCCTCGCCCGCGGTGATCCTCGCCCACCTCGCCGCCCACACCGACCGCATCCGGCTAGGCTCGGGCGGCGTCATGCTGCCCAACCACGCGCCCCTCGTCATCGCCGAACAGTTCGGCACCCTGGAGGCGCTCGCGCCGGGCCGGATCGACCTCGGCCTCGGCCGCGCCCCCGGCACCGACGGGGCCACCGCCGCCGCCCTGCGCCGGACGGCCACCCTGCACGAGGGCGCCGACGACTTCCCCGAGCAGCTCGCCGAGCTCACCCGCTTCCTGGACGACGACTTCCCCGACGGCCACCGCTACCGCCGTATCCACGCCGTGCCCGGCCCGGTCCAGGCGACCTCGCCCGGGGGCGTGCAGTCCCGGCACCGCCCGCCGGTCTGGCTGCTGGGCTCCTCCGGCTTCAGCGCCCGACTGGCCGGACTCCTCGGTCTGCCGTTCGCCTTCGCGCACCACTTCTCCGCGCAGAACACCGTCCCGGCCCTGGACCTCTACCGGGAGTCCTTCCGCCCGTCCGCGGTGCTCGCCGAGCCGTACGCCCTGATCGGGGTCTCCGTCCTCGCCGCCGACGACGCACACGAGGCCCGCCGGCAGGTTCTCGCGACCGGCCTCAACATGGTCCGGCTGCGCACCGGCCGCCCCGGTCTCTTCCCCTCCCCCGAGGAGGCGGAGGCGCACGAGTTCAGCGAGCTGGAGCGGGAGTTCGTCGACTCCTGGACGGCGAACATCGTCCACGGCACCGCCGACGAGGTCCGCACCGGCCTCGACGACCTGCACAAGCGCACCGGCGCCGACGAACTGATGCTCACCAGCCACGCCCACCGCGGCGAGCTCCGCCTGCGGTCGTACGAACTGGTGGCCGACGCGTACGGACTGCCGACGGCCGCCGTGTAGGCGCCGGTGCCGGGGGCGCCCCTACGGGTTCTGGGGTGCCCCCACGGGTGCCGCCCGGTCCGGGCCCGACGCCCGTAGCTCGGAGATGCGGTCCGGCGACACCGCGCGCGAGTACAGCCAGCCCTGGCCGGTGTCGCAGCCGATGCTGCGCAGACGGTTGGCCTGGGCGGCGGTCTCCACGCACTCGGCGGTGACGGTGAGGCCGAGGCGGTGGGCGAGGTCGATCATCGCCTCGACGACGACCTCGTCGGCCGGGTTGGGCGCCGCGCCCGTGCCCTCGTACTGGAAGCCGCGGACGAACGACCCGTCCAGCTTGAGGACCGAGACCGGCAGCCGGCTCAGATAGGCGAGGTTGGAGTAGCCGGTGCCGAAGTCGTCGATGGCGATGTGCACGCCCATGTCGCTGAGGGCCTGCAGGGCCTGGAGCGGGCGGCCGGCCGAGCCCATGACGGCCGACTCGGTGAGCTCCAGCTGGAGCAGGTGCGGCGGCAGCCCGGTCTCGGCGAGGATCTCCGCCACGTCCGCCACCAGGTCGGAGTCCCACACCTGACGGACCGCCACGTTGACGCTGACGAACAGCGGCGGCTCGTCCGGCCGGTCCAGCTGCCAGGCGCGGGCCTGACGGCAGGCGGTGGCCAGAATCCATCGCCCGAGCGGGACGATCGAACCGTCCTCCTCGGCCAGTGCGACGAACCGATTCGGCGGCAGCGAGCCGAACCGCGGGTGGTCCCAGCGCACCAGCGCCTCCACCCCGCGCAGCCGCCCGTCGGACATGCCGACCAGCGGCTGGTACTCCAGCCGGAACTCGCCGCGCTCGATGGCGGGCCGCAGCGTGGAGGCGAGGGCCTGGCTGGTCATCAGATGCGCGTTGCGCTCCGGGTCGAACAGCGTCCAGCGGTCCTTGCCGTCCACCTTCGCCCAGTACAGCGTGGTGTCGGCGGCCTGCATCAGCGCGGTCGCGGTGGTCCCGGCCGCGTGCCGTTCGACGACCCCGATCGACGCGGAGACGTTCATCCGCTGTCCCGCGAGGTCGAAGGGCGCCTGGAGCGCCTTCAGCACGGACTCGGCGAGATCCGCGAGCTGTTCGGTGCCGGTCGAGTCCTCCACCAGCAGCGCGAACTCGTCCCCGCCCAGTCTGGCCACCAGCGGCTCGCTCGGCCGGTTCTGCCCGGCGTCCTTCGCGCACTCCGTCAGCCGCTCGGCGACGGCGGCCAGCAGCCGGTCGCCGACCCGGTGGCCGAGGGTGTCGTTGACCGCCTTGAAGCCGTCCAGGTCGAGATAGCACAGGCCGATCCGGCCGGTCCCGCTCTGCTCGTACGACTCCGCCTCCAGCGCCGCCGACACCCGCTCGAAGAACAGGGTGCGGTTGGGCAGCCGGGTCACCGGATCGTGCATCTGGAGGTGCCGCAGCCTCGCCTGGAGGTCACGCCGGTCGCTGACGTCGGCGACCGACAGCAGTACGCCGGGGCCGCCTTCGTCCAGTGGGGCGACGGTGACCTGGGCCCAGAGCGTGCGCCCGTCGGGGTGTTTCAGCCGCCGGGTGCAGCGCAGTTTCGCCTGCCGGCCGCGCAGCACCTCGCGGTAGGCGTGCCAGGTGCGGGCGTCGGAGGCGAGGTCCAGCAGATCGGCGGCGACCCGCCCGACCAGACCGGCCCCGTCGCCGCCCAGCAGCTCGCCGAGCGCCTGGTTGGCGTCCACGACCTGGCCGTCACGATCGACGAGGGCCATGGCGAGAGGCGCCGCCGCGAACACGGAACGGTAGGCCGGAGGGTCGGCTCCCTCCAGGCTCTCCGCACAAGTAGCGGCATGACTGTCACGCTCCGTGACGGCGGACCGGTCGAGGTCTGCCGCGGGCGTCGACCCTTCGGACGTTCCGCTCACCGCTCGCTCCCGCAGTGCACTCGATCGCTGTCCTGGCAGGAAAGTGTGCCGATCATAGATGCTGCCCCCGGAGTTGCGCAGCCACTGCCCAGTGTCCCGGAACACCCCACCCTTCTGACAGATCGTTTCTGCCCGCAGGTGGACCGCTTCTGCAGGCGCTCGATCGCTTGTGACGGACCGTGAGAATTCCGGGGGTGTCGGGATTGATGCCCGCTTTCTCCCTCCTCACTCTTCTGGGGCAGACAAACAGGGCATAGCTGGACAAAGTCGAACAGGCTGAGGGCGGTGTCCCGTGAACCGCCCCCGGAGGTCCGAAGTGCCGCGACTGCTCCCGCGCCCCCGACTGCGCACCACCGCGGCCCTGTGCACGACCCTCTCCGCGATCGCCGCGATCTCCCTGGCCACCGGCCCCTCCATCGCGGAACCCTTCTCCGCCGCGCCCTGCGCCCTCAAGCGAACCGCCGCCCACCACTCCGAGGGCCTCGACACCTGGAACACCGCCTACCCCCGCCCCACCCGCGCCCTCGACGCGGTGATGGTCTTCCTGTCCTTCCCGGACCGGGCCCCGACCGCCACCCCCGCCGAACTGGCCGCCGACCACTTCCCGGCCACCAGCCGTTTCTTCCAGCAGGCGTCCTACGGCCGGTTCACCCTGCGCGCCCACCCCCTGAAGCGCTGGATCCGGATGCCGAAGCCGTCCACCACGTACGCCATACAGCGCGACTGGAACGCCGAGCGCCGCGCCGCCTATCTGCACGACGCGCTCACCGCCGCCGACCCCCAGGTCGATTTCTCCCGGTACGACCTCGTCTACTTCGTCGCCGACCCGGACGCGCCCGGCGTGGACTCCGACGCCACGAAGGTCGTCAACCTGGACGAGCCCCTGCACGCCGACGGCACCGACATCCGCCGCGTCGTCACGGTCTTCGAGCAGCACCCCCCGGACCGGCTGGTGCTGGCCCACGAGACAGGTCATGTCTTCGACCTGCCCGACCTCTACCACCGCCCGGTCGACGGCAAGGGCGACTGGGACACGTACGTCGGCGACTGGGACCTGATGGGCAGCCAGTTCGGACTCGCCCCGGATCTCTTCGGCTGGCACAAGTGGAAGCTGGGCTGGCTGGCGCCGCGCCAGGTGGTGTGCGTACGGAAGGCGGGGCCGACCCGGCTCACCCTGGAACCGCTCGGCGCCGGCCCGGGGGTCCTCGTCACCGGCGCCTCCGGCGCACCCGCCTTCGGCCTCGGCGACGGCGCCAAACTGGCCGTCGTCCGCACCGGCCCCGACTCCGTCCTCGCCTTCGAGGCCCGCGGCCCCCTCGGCAACGACCACGCCGCCTGCCGCTCCGGCATCCTCGTCTACCGCATCAGCGGCGACGCCCAGTCCGGCCGCGGCCCGGTCGAGGTGATCGACGCCCACCCGCACACCGAGGCCTGCTGGGAATCCTCCGTCTACCCACCCCTCGCCGACGCCCCGGTCGCCCTCGGCGAGAGCTTCACGGTGCCGGGGGACGGCGTACGCGTGGAGGCGGAGAGCCGCACACCGACGGGAGCCTGGAACGTGAAGATCACGCTGCCGCGCGTGTGAACCGGACGGTGGCATGCGAAAGGCCCCCCGCTTCCGCGAGGGGCCTCTGCCGTCTGTGCGCCGCCAGGGACTCGAACCCCGGACCCGCTGATTAAGAGTCAGCTGCTCTAACCAACTGAGCTAGCGGCGCCTGCTGACGTCGTAGACCTTAGCATCCTGATCCTGGGGAGGAAAAATCGATATCCGTACGGCCGCGCGGGCCGCTCGGACGGCCGCCCAGAGCAGTACCTCGGGGCCCGGCAGCCACGGGTGCCGGCAGTCCGGGGCGACCACCCAGCGGGTCGGCCCCTGCTCCCGCTCCGGGGCGAGCGCGGGCACGGTCACCGCGTCCCCGGTGCCGTGGCACAGCAGCGGCGGCACGGATCCCGTACGACCGTCCCGCCGACCGTGGGCGCCCCACTCCTCCCACTCCAGCAGCGAGGGCAGCCGCTGGGCCGTGCCCGGCGCGGCGAACAGCAGCATCCGCCCCCGGAACACCGCCACCGGCCCGGAGCCCGGCCCCTCGCTCCACAGCCGGTCCAGCATCAGCCGCCCGAACATCGCCGGCGCGCTCACGATGTCGAACACCGAGCCGCAGGGCAGCACGACCGGGGCCTGCGGCCGCTCGTCCCAGAGGGCGAGGGTGCTGCGCGGATACGTTCCGGCGGAGGCCAGCCAGACGGCGCCGTCCGCGGTGACACATGCGCTGCTCATGCCCACCTGTCTACCGGCTGTGAGGAGACGATTCCCGTGAGTTGCGGAAAGCCGGGACAGTGGGCGGGGAAGCGAGTATCTTGCCCGCCTGGCATATGCCGGTCGAGTGGTGCCCGTCTACAGCGGGTCCACCGGTCCCCGGCCCTCGGTGTCGCCCCGCAGCAGGTCCCGGCCGAACTCGACCATCTTCTTCGCGTAGTCCTCGGTCCACTCGGCCCGCGCGGCGATGTCCGCGGGCGTCAGCCGGTCGAAGCGGCGCGGGTCGGCGAGCTGGGCCGCCGCGACGGCCTGGAACTCCAGCGCCCGGTCGGCGGCCGCCTGGAACGCCACCGTCAGCTCCGTCGCCCGCGCCAGCAGCGCGCCCGGGTCGTCGATCGACTCCAGGTCGAAGAAGTGCTCCGGATCACCGGCCGCCTCCGCCGGCTCGAAGAGCAGGGGCGCGGGGCGTAGCCGCGGTTCGTTCCGACGCGGCGTGGGCTCCGCCATGTCTTCTCCTCCTCGTGCGTTCGTACGTTCGTGCGTCCCGATGCGGACCACCTTCCATTGTCCCCCGCCGGCGCAAGAGGCCCTCGCCCCCGCACCCTCAAGCAATCCGCACCCCGGGATGTTCCCCCACAGCCACCCCTTCCAGCCCTCCCGGAGTTCCCCACCTTCACGGCGTCCAGGGCACGCGGTGTTCTCCCAGATGGGCCAGCACCGCATGATTCGCCTCCCAGCCGTCCGGGCTGTATTCATCGGCCGCCTCCGGCGGCGTGCCGGACTCCGTCCGGCGGGTGGGGCGTGCCGGGCTCGGCGTCCGTCGGCGGAGCCCCCGTGCGCCGGTCACGGCGTCCAGGGCACGCGGTGTTCTCCCAGATGGGCCAGCACCGCATGATTCGCCTCCCAGCCGTCCGGGAACTTCACGAGGGTTCCCAGTTGGACCGGTTCTGTCGAGGGGTAGTCGTCCAGGAGGTCGCCCACTCCCGCGCGGCAGACCACGATGCAGGCGTGGCGGTGGCGGGAGGCGAGGACGCAGAGGCGGCCGGTCTCCAGGTGGAACGCGGTGGCGTCGGGGCGGCCGGAGAGCGGGTGGAGGATCACCGTGACGTCGAACTCCATGCCCTGGAGCCGGTTCGCGGTGTCCACCGTGACGTCCGCCACGCCCAGCTCGGCCAGGGCCGCCCTGACCGCCGCCGCCTGGTCCCGGTGGGCGGTGCCGACGGCGATCCGCCCGGCGGTCACGGGGGTGGGGTGCGGGGAGCGCTCCGAGGTGGCCGCGCCGCCCCGGTCCAGCAGTCGCCGTACGACCGTCGCCACCGCCCGTACCGCCTCCGGGTCGGTGCGGGGCGTGTGCCGCGCGGGCAGCTCCAGCAGGCCCCAGCCCGACTCCGCCGCCTCGTCGATCACCCGGTCGGGACCCGAGCCGTCCGAGGGCACGCCGAAGGAGAGCCGGCGGTCGCCGTGCCCGGTGCCGCTGCGGAAGGGCGTGTACGGGTAGAAGGCGTCGGAGACGAGAGGGGCCGCGGAGGCCGGGAGACGCCAGGAGACCGGCAGGCGGTGCTGGGGGAGCTCCGGGTTGTGCGCCAGCAGGGTGGTCACGGCGGAGCCCGAGGGGTCGTACGACAGGCCCGCCCACTGCTCGCTGCCCACGATCGCGAACGGGTCCAGCTGCCCGGGATCGCCCACGAACAGCGCCCGCTCGAACAGCCCGGCCACGGCCAGCAGCCCGTCCGAGCGCATCTGGTACGCCTCGTCCACGATCGCGTGCCGCCACGGCTCGTCGACCTTCACATGCGCCCACTTGGCGGCGGTGGAGATGACGACCGGCAGCCCGGCCAGGTCGGCCGCCTTCGCGGACTTCCGTACGTGGTCCAGGCCGTCCAGCGCCTTGTCGTACGGGTCGGCGTCACTGCTGTGCAGCCGCCCCACCGGCAGCTCGGGGCTCTTCTCAGCCAGCCGCAGCACCAGGTCGTCGACCTGCGCGTTGGTCTGCGCGACCACCATCAGAGGGCGCCCCGCGTCCGCGAGTTCCAGCGCCGCCCGGACGACGAGCGTGGACTTCCCGGCACCGGGCGGCGAGTCCACGACCACCCCGCGCGCGGTGCCGTGCAGGGTGTCGCGGAGGATCGCGTCGGTGGCCCGGGTCGCGGCCGTACCGGGGTCGAAGGCGGCCTCGGTGGTCACAGCACATCCTCCTGGGTGACGGAGTCGGGAGCTTCGGGCACCTGCTCACCGGGCGGTCCGCCGTGCGTCCACGGCGTCTCCTCCGGGTCCGGCAGCTTGGCGCCGCCCCGCTGCTCGTGTTCGAACAGGGTGAAGCAGAGCAGGTCGCCCTTCTCGGGCACCGACCCCTGCTCCGGCTCCTTGCCGCGGCCCATCCGGTCGACGATCCGCAGCACCAGCAGACCGTCCTCCGGCTGCTCCACGAACTCCGCCGCCTGCGGCTTCCCGCCCAGCGACCGGTACGCCTTCGCCCGCTGCCCGAGATGCGGCCGGTCGTCCGTCCGTACGGTGACCAGCGGACGCGGACTGGGCCGCTTGCCCTCGCTGTACGCCATGACGACATCCACGACCTCGCCCGCGAACGCCTCCCCGGCCAGCCGCCGCCCGGCCATCACCAGCGGGTCGTCCAGGGCCTCCTGCGCCTCCAGCCGGGCCTGTTCCCGCTCGCGCGTGGCCAGTTTGTTCGCCGCGGTCACCGCGTCGTCGCGGCGCGGCTGCGGGGGCTCGCCCGCGGCGACCCGGTCGCGGTGGCCGGTGAACGACCAGCGGTCGCGGGTCCACCGCTCCTCGGCGTGCGCCCCCTCGGGCAGCTCCCGCAGCAGGTCGAGCCCCCGCCACACGGCCTGCCAGGTGGGCAGGGTCCGGCTCAGCACCAGATCGCGGATCTCCCGCTCGGCGGCGGCCAGTCCGCCCAGCCGGTCGTCGGCCTCCAGCCCGTCCTCGGCCGCAGAGAACGCGGTCCGCGCGCGGTCGTAGCGCTCGATGGCCGGGGCGAGCAGCTTGTTGTCGAAGGCGGGGTCGGTGGCCGGACCGGCGGGCGGGCACAGCAGCTGACCCGCGGCGTCCCGGCCCAGCTCCGCCCGGCCGGCCGCCTCGGCGCCCGTGACGCCCGAGTGGGGGTCCCCCCGGTCGAGCGAAGCCGAGACTGGGGGAGGGTCGATCCAGGCGAGCAGCGCGCCCAGGTGCTGGTCCTCCAGGCTGGACTGGCCGGTCGCCCAGTGCCGGCCGAGCACCTCGGTGAGCGCGAGCAGCAGCGACGAGCCGGGCACCCGGGCCCGCTCCCCGAAGTGCGTCAGCCACCGGCCGAGCAGCGGCACGCGCGGGGGCGCCGGATGCGGCGACTCCGGGTCCTGCTCCGCCGTACGCCGGAAACGCATGGAGCGGCCGAGGAGGCGGACGTACTCGACGCCGGCGCGGCTCGGGACGATCAGCTGGGGCGCGTCGGCGCACAGCTCGACCTCGACCTTGACGCGCTTGCCGGTCTCGGGGTCGGTCTCGTTGCGCTCGGCCGCCTCCACGGCGGCGGCGTGATCGTCGATGTACGGCAGGACGACGTCGGCGAGTTCGGCGAGGAACGCGAACCTGAGGTCGCGGTCGCGGGGCTGCGGTACCGCGAGCAGGCGCGGCGCGTCCCGGTCGGTGCCGACGAGCGCGCCGAGCGGGGCCCCGGCCTCACCGGCGGTGGTCAGCGGCACGAACACCAGCGGGCGGTCGGACAGATGGCGGTGCCGGACGGTGGCCATCGGGTGGGCGCGGCCGGTGGTGACGGCCTCGAGGCGGGCGAGGGTGGCGATCAGCGACACATCGCCCCCCGGCCGGCGAGCGCCTCGGTGCGCAGCTGGGCGGCGCGGCGCAGGGCGGCCACCGCCGGGTCGTCCGGGTCCCCGGACTCGCCGCGGGCGGCGGACAGCACGTCGTCGACGGTGCTCAGGCCGCCCAGTTCGGCGCGGAGCGAGCGGCCCAGGGTGGTCACCGCGCCGGCCGCGCGGGAGCGGTCGCGGCAGTGGAACGCCAGCTCGCAGGCGGCCAGGCACTCGGGCGCGTAGGCCGCCGGGACCGCCTCGACGGCCGCCGTGAGCCGCTCGGCGGGCAGCTCGGGGGAGAAGCAGGTGCCCTCGGGGAGGGCGTCGGCGATGTCCTGGATGCGGGTGAGCCGGGCCAACTGGCGGCTGGTGACCGCGCGCTGCTTGCGGACGTCCACGGCGGAGGCGGTGGGCAGGTTGGAGAAGTCCTTGGGGCAGACCAGGAGGACGCGGTGGCGGACCCTCGGTGCGGGGTCGAGGCGGGCGGCGACCTCCTCCAGGGCCAGCACGTAGACGGCGGCCTGGCGGGCGGCGGCGCCCACCTTCGCCGGGTCGGCCGAACCGTCCAGCATCGGGAAGGACTTGATCTCCACGACCGTCCAGCTGCCGTCCGGGTGCACCACCACCGCGTCCGGCTCAAGGAAGGCGGTGGAGCCGGCGACGTCGAGGGCCAGCATGGGGTGGTCGAGGAACGTCCAGGTGCCGAGGGCCTGCTCGGTGGCCTCGCGCAGCGCCAGCGCGGTCCGCGCGGTACGGCCCTCGGGGCCGGAGGCCGTGAGGTCGGGGGTGCTCTTGCTGGTGGGCGGTTCGGCGCCCGGGTCCAGCCGCTCGTGCACGAGCCGCAGCAGTTCCGCGCCGCCGTCCGCCTTCACCTTCGCCTCGAACGCGTTGCCGCGGGTGAGGGCGAACTGGGACTGGCCGAAGGCCGACGGGGAGCCCAGGGCCCCCGCCAGCGCCGCCTTGTTCACCCCGGCGCCGTCGAGGATCGCGCGCCGCTTGCAGCCTGGGTTGGCGGCGAGGGCCGCGAGGGCACGGGCGTCCAGCGCCTTGGCCGGTACGTCGGGGCCGCGCAGCTCAGCGAGCCGCTGCCGGAGCGCCGTCCCCCGCGTCCGAGGGGGAGGCACCCGGTTCGGTTCCCGCTCCGAACCGTGACTCGCGCTGCCGTGGAATTCGTTCACCCGTCGAAGTCTGGCATCCGCCACTGACAATCGGGGCGCCTGTGTCCGGGGAGGCCATGGCGGCGGCCGTGTCGGCCGCCGTCGGGGCGGTGGCCGGGGCGGCGGTCGAGCCGGACGGGACGCGGGCCGCGAACGACGGGACGCGGGCGGCGAACGCGGTCCGCAGCCGGTCGCTGGTCCGCATCACGAGCGGCGCCAGCAGCAGGCCGACGCCCATCACGGCCGCGCCCGCGACCGCGTCGAGGAAGTAGTGGTTCGCGGTGCCCATGACCACGATCGTCGTCAGCAGCGGGTAGAGCACGGCCGCCGTCCGCGCCACGGGTGTGCGCCCGTGGCGCCACAGCATCACCCCGCACCACAGCGACCAGCCGACATGCAGACTCGGCATCGCCGCGTACTGGTTGGTCATCCCGCCGAGCCCGCGCGGCGCGCTGGCCTCACCGCCCCACCAGCCCCAGGAGCTGTACTGGGCCATGGTGTCCACGAAGCCGTGCTCCGCCGACAGCAGGCGGGGCGGGCAGGTGGGCAGCAGGGTGAAGCCGATCAGACCTATGAAGGTCGACGTCATCAGCCAGGTGCGGGCCGCGCGGTAGCGCAGGCTGCGGGAGCGGAACAGCCAGACCAGGATCACCGGGGTCACCAGGTAGTGCAGCGACGCGTACCAGAAGTCGGCCGGGACGCCGAGCCAGGCCTCGCTGGTGAACAGGCGGTTCAGCGGGTGTTCGGCGTTGATGTGCAGGAACTTCTCGACGCGCAGGATCGCCAGGCCGTGGTCGACGGCGGTCGTCACGTCCCCGCGCGCGAGCAGCCGGCCCGCCGAGTAGCAGGCGTACACCAGCAGGATCAGCGGCAGCTCCGTCCACCAGCGCAGCCGGATCCGCGGGGCCGCCTCGGTGCCCGGTGTCTCGGTCTGCGGCATCCGATCGCCTCCCCCTTCGTGTCGCTGACGTGTCGCTGCGCCCGTGGTCGCGGGACGTGCCACTTTAACGGCGTATGCGCGCGCCCCCACGGGGCGCCCCCGGCCCTCAAAGACGCCGGGATCGCCCGCCGGGTTGCCCCGTTTCAGGGTGAGCGATGATGGAGGGGTCCCGCCTCCGATTTCTCCCCTGAGACGTCCCAGGGTTTCCCCGGAAAGGTCCCCCATGGCACCGCGCATCCTGCTGGCCCGGCACGGACAGACCGAGTGGTCGCTGTCCGGCAAGCACACCGGCAGGACCGACGTACCGCTGCTGGAGGAGGGCCGCCGGGGCGCCAAGCTGCTCGGCGAACGGCTGCACCGGACGCCGTTCGACGCACTGCCGGACGTCGAGATACGCACCAGCCCGCTGGCCCGCGCGCGGGAGACGTGCGAGCTGGCCGGCTTCGGCGAGCGGGCGACGCACTGGGACACCCTCATGGAGTGGGACTACGGCGCGTACGAGGGCCTGACCCCGGCCGACATCCAGGCGGTCCGGCCCGGCTGGCTGATCTGGCGCGACGGCGTCCCCGAGGGGGAGTCGCTCGCCGAGGTCACCGCGCGCGCGGACGCGGTCGTCGCCTGGGCGCGGTCGGCGGACCGGGACGTCCTGGTCTTCGCCCACGGGCACATCCTGCGCTCCATCGGCGCCCGCTGGCTGGGCCTCCCTCTGGACTTCGCGGCCCGCATCCGGCTGAACCCGACCTCGCTGTCGGTCCTGGGCTGGGCGTACGGCGAGCCGGCGATCGAGAGCTGGAACGACCTCGGGCACCTGGCGCCGTAGCGCCGTCGAACCCTTCCCTCCCTTTTCCTCCCTTATCCTCACACCGCTGTTCACACCGCTGTTCACACCGCTGTTCACACCGTTCTCGGCGTCGACGCGTGCCGGTCCAGGAACTCCTGCACCCCGCCCGCCCGCCGATGCGGCAGCAGCACCCGCGCGGTCCCCGCCAGCATCCCCTGGATCCGCGAGGACTGGACCTGGCCCAGCAGATCCAGCACCCGCATGCCCGCCACCGCCGCCTCGTCGGGCCGGCCGCCCCGGGCCAGGTCGTCGGTCAGCTCGGCCGTGTACAGCGCGATGTTGCGGGTGAAGTGCGGATCCTGCAGATCCGCCGCGCGCCCCGCGTGCCGGGCCGCCCGGGTCCAGTCGCCCAGCGTGGACCAGCACTGCGCCTCGAGCCCGGCCAGCTCGGCCTCGCCGTAGAACGTCATCCACTCGGGGTCGGCGTCCGAGGAGCCCCGCTCGTAGAGGGCGTGCGCCCGGGCGAGGGACTGTTCGCAGCCGGCCCGGTCGGCGAGCCCGGCCCAGCCGCCCGCCTCGCGCAGCGCGAGCAGGGACATCAGCCGGGGTGAGCCGAGGGGGCGCGCGACGCGCTGCGCGGCCTGCGCGGCGCGCACCGCCTCGCGGGGGCGCCCGGCGTCGCGCGCGAGGAACGCGGTGTTGCAGAAGGCGTGCGCCTCCAGCGCCTGGTCGCCGGTCACGCGCGCGGTGGCGAGGGCCTCCGCGTAGTGCGAGCGGGCGTCGTCGAAGCGGCCCGAGTCGTGCGCCAGCCAGCCCACGGAGATGGCGAGTTCACCGGCGCCCGAGTGCAGCCGGTCGGCGGTCGTCTGCCGGGTGGTGCCGGCGTCGAGCAGCGCGTAGGCGGCGCGCAGCGGGGCGGCCGCGCGCCGGTAGAGGCCGTCGGCGCCGTGCCGGTCGTCCAGCAGACGGATTCTGCGGACCGCTTCTTCGAGGGCGCCCGCCTCCCCCGACCCGACACGGCGCACCGGGCGGGGCCGGGAGTGGGGGACGGCGAGCCCCAGGGGGCCCAGCGAGGCGGAGGCCACGGTGGCGCCTCCGCCGGTCATGAATGCGCGACGCAGCACGTCGCTCTCCTCGTGGTTGTGGTGCGTGTCGTACGGGTCCTGCGTGTCATACGGCTCACGCGCCCCACGTGTCTCACCCGCCTCCCCGGCGGCGCGCGCTCCTCGTCCGCGTACGGACGCCCGGGGCGCGAACCCCAGGTCGGCGAGC
The DNA here is from genome assembly GCF_040630255.1 of Streptomyces sp. NPDC005820. Lineage (NCBI taxonomy): Bacteria > Bacillati > Actinomycetota > Actinomycetes > Kitasatosporales > Streptomycetaceae > Streptomyces > Streptomyces sp. NPDC005820. The sequence continues at coordinate 7,115 of NZ_JBEXXE010000037.1, read as the reverse complement.
GTCCGGCCGGGGAACATGTGCAGGAAGACCCGCTCGTAGGCGTAGTTGGGACAGCGGATCTCCCCCGCCTCGACCCGCCCGATGTAGCGCGCGTCACAGCTGACCCGCTCGCCGATCTCGCGTGCGGCCCGCCGTACCAGTGCGGCGAACTCGGCCGGCGAGCGCTGTCCACGCAGCTGCCGGAAGGCGAGGTTGGGCCGTGGTGGCCGGTCGGGCCGGGGTGGGGTCACCGTTGACGACGCCATGGCCGGGTCCTCTCATGCGAACCGTCGAACCATGCCGGGATCGGGATGACTTGGCCGCTTTTCAGCGTTGATCACCCTGATGTCCAGCGAGCAAGAACGTACCTGCTGTGATGAGGCCGCCACGCAGTGTTTGGCTACAAACCGGATATCTCATCCACGATCTGCCATGAACTGCCATCCTTTGCGGCGGACTTCCGCCGTAGCCGTTGACGCGGTCCTGCGTTGAATGCTGTGGACTACAAGAGCGGGCTGTGTGGTGGAGGCCGGGATGGAGACCAGCCAGAGCAACGATCCTTGTACGCCGTCGTCGGCGGCCGGGCCCGCGGGCACGGCGTGCGACCTCGTGACGGTGCCGACCCGGCAGGGCCTGGAGGCGGTCGACATCCTGCGCCGCGGCGCGGCCGAGGCGGTGGGGCCCGTGCTGCACGACGACGGCGGCGACACCCTCGGCTTCCTGGTGCCGCCCGGCACCGCCGCCGCCTGGGACCTGCCGGGCAGCGTCTGCACGGAGACCGACGGGCGCGGCCTGAGACTCGACCCCGAGCCCCCGGTGGAGGGTTCGGACTGGCTGCTGCCGCCCGGCGAGGCGGACCTCGCGACCGATCCGGCGGTGCTGCGCCGGGCGCTGGGCGAGGCGGCCCGGACGATCGAGGCGGCCGACAGCTGCCGCTGAGGTCACCCGGGCGTGCGCGAGGTGGCCCCGCCGCCTGCGAAGATGCCCCCATGGGGAAGTCCAGGAACACCCGGCGTGAACGCGACGCCGACCCGGCGGCCGTCGTCGAGGCCGTCGACGGGGGGCTCGCGGAGCTGCTGCCCGACCGGGACCGGGCGCGGGCCTGGACCCTGCTCATCGACGGGGCGCCGCAGTCGCACGTCGACCTCGACGACCCGGCCCATCTCTCCTTCGAGTACCAGCGCCGCCTCGGCCATGTCGTCGACCTGGCCGCGCCGCCCGGCCGGCCGGTGCACGTCGTGCACCTCGGCGGCGGCGCGTTCACCCTCGCCCGGTACGTGGCCGCGACCCGCCCCCGCTCCACCCAGCAGGTCGTCGAGCGCGACGCCGCCCTGGTGCGGCTGGTGCGCCGGGAACTGCCCCTGGACCCGGGGGCCCGGATCAGGGTCAGGTCCGTGGACGCGCGGGAGGGGCTCGGCAAGGTGCCGGACGGCTGGGCCGACGTCGTCGTCGCCGATGTCTTCAGCGGCGCCCGCACCCCCGCCCACCTCACCTCGACCGAGTTCCTCGAGGAGGTCCGCAGGGCGCTGAAGCCGGGCGGTCTCTACGCCGCCAACATCGCCGACGGACCGCCGCTGGCGCATCTGCGCGGCCAGATCGCCACCGCCGCCGCCCGCTTCGCCGAGCTCGCCCTGGTCGCCGACCCGACGGTGCTCCGGGGGAAACGGTTCGGCAACGCCGTACTCCTGGCCGGTGACCTCCCCCTGCCGATCACCGAACTGACCCGCCGGGCGGCGTCCGACCCGCATCCGGCGCGCGTCGAGCACGGCCGCCCGCTCCTCGACTTCACCGGCGGCGCGCTCCCGGTGACGGACGCGGCGGCGGTCGCCTCCCCGGCGCCACCGCCCTCGGTGTTCCGCTAGGACCTGCCTCGGCCCGGGCGGCCTTCATGGTGGGTTTTGTTGGTTTCCGGTTCAGAAGTTCTGCACGTCCACCCGCGGCGGCCCGTCGTGCCAGGTGCAGAACACCGACACCCGGTCCGCGCCCGAGGCGAAGTCCACCCGGATCCACGACTCCGTCTTCCACACCTGCACCGACCAGCCGGCCGCCGGGGTGGCGGACACCAGGGTCGCGTAGGTCGGGGCGAGGTCGAGGACGACCCGGCCGCCGTCGGTGTCGTAGCTCTTGACCGTCCCGGACGGCGTGCTCCGCGGAGCGGCCGGGGTGGCCGGGGCGGTGGCGGTGCGGCTCGGGGCCGCGGACGCCGGGCGGCCCGTCGGGGAAGGGGTGGGCGAGGCCGACGAGGCGGTCGGGCCGGCGCTCGGGGCGGACGGGAGGCCGGACTTCCCGGGGGCGGAGGTCACCTCGCTCACCGTCAGCGGCAGGGCGCGCGGAGGGTCGTAGGCCGTGCCCGCCAGCACCGTGTGGACGCCCCACCACGACAGCGTGACCGCCGCGCCCGTGGCGAGCGTCCAGGCGAGTACGTGTACGAGTGCGCTCCGCATAGCGGGCCATCCTGCCGCACCTTTCGCACTGGTGTCGCACGGACGGGCCACCGGTTGTCCACAGGAGCCGAGTTGTCCACAGGCCCCGGACGGGTCCGTGGGCATGGCGTACGGTGCGGCGCATGGCAAGTGTGCTCGTGGTCGAGGACGACCAGTTCGTACGCTCGGCGCTCATCCGGCATCTGACCGACGCCTCGCACCTCGTGCGCAGCGTCGGCACCGCGCTGGAGGCGCTGCGCGAGGTCGCCCATTTCCGCTTCGACGTGGTGATCCTGGACCTCGGACTGCCCGATCTGGACGGCTCCGAGGCCCTGAAGATGCTGCGCGGCATCACCGATGTGCCGGTCATCATCGCCACCGCCCGCGACGACGAGACGGAGATCGTCCGGCTGCTGAACGCCGGCGCGGACGACTACCTGACCAAGCCGTTCTCCGTGGAGCACCTGTCGGCGCGGATGGCGGCGGTCCTGCGCCGGGCCCGGTCCGCCGCCGGGGAGCCCCCGCCCTCCAGCGTCCTGCGCGTGGGCGGTCTGAGCGTGGATCCGCTGCGCCGCCAGGCGGAGTTGGACGGCGTACGTCTCGACCTCACCCGCCGTGAGTTCGACCTGCTGGCCTTCCTGGCCGGCCGGCCGGGTGTCGTCGTCCCGCGCCGGGAGCTGCTCGCCGAGGTGTGGCAGCAGTCCTACGGCGACGACCAGACGATCGACGTCCATCTGTCCTGGCTGCGGCGGAAGTTGGGGGAGACGGCGGCAAGACCGCGCTATCTGCACACCCTGCGCGGGGTCGGCGTGAAGCTCGAACCACCGGGGGAAGCGGGGCCCGTGCGATGAGATGGGCACTGGTCAGAGTCTGTCTGGCGGTCACCACGATGGTCGTGGTCGCCTTCGCCGTCCCCCTCGGACTCGTCGTCCGGGAGATGGCCCGCGACCGCGCCTTCTCCAACGCCGAGCGGGAGGCCGCGGTGGTGGTGCCGGCCCTGTCCATCACCACCGACCGGGAGGAGCTGGAGCGGGTGGTCGCCTCGGCCGGCGTGGACGACGGGATGGCCGTGCACCTCCCGGCCGGCGACGGCCGGACCGCCGTGGATCTCGGCCGGCGGCGGGCCGCCGACACGGACATCGCCGCCGTACGGAAGCTGGGCCGCGCCTCGACCGCCGAGGTGCCGGGCGGCTCCGTGCTGCTCCAGCCGGTCGCGCTGGGCCTCGGGACCGTGGTCGTCGAGGTGTACGTCCCCGAGTCCGAGGTCACCAACGGCGTCGGCACGGCGTGGGCGGTGCTGGCCGGGGTGGGGATCGCGCTGGTCCTCGGCTCGGTCGCGGTCGCCGACCGGCTCGGCGTACGGATGGTGCGGCCGGCCCGGCGACTGGTGGAGGGGGCGCACGACCTGGGGGAGGGGAAACTGGGGGCGAGGGTCCCGGAGGAGGGTCCGAACGAACTACGAAGAGCGGCCGTCGCCTTCAACTCCATGGCCGACCAGGTGGTGCAACTCCTTGCCAACGAAAGAGAGTTGGCGGCGGACCTGTCCCACCGTCTGCGCACCCCGCTGACCGTGCTCCGGCTGAACGCGGCCTCCCTCGGCGACTCCCCGGCCGCCGAGCAGACCCGCACGGCGGTGGCCCAGCTGGAGCGCGAGGTCGACACGATCATCCGTACGGCCCGGGAGGCCAAGCCGCAGACCGCGGCGCCCGGCGCGGGGGCCGGCTGCGACGCGGCGGAGGTGGTCCGGGAGCGGATGGCGTTCTGGTCGGCGCTCGCCGAGGACGAGGGCCGCAAGGTCCGCACCGCCGGGGTCGACCGCCCGGTCCGCATACCCGTGGCCCGTGCCGACCTGGCCGCCGCCCTGGACGCCCTCCTCGGCAACGTCTTCCGGCACACCCCGGAGGGCACCGCCTTCGCGGTCGACGTCCACAACAGCGAGGACGCGGTGATCGTCCTGGTCTCGGACGCGGGCCCCGGCATCCCCGACCCCGCGACGGCGATGGCCCGCGGCCGCGGCTCGGGCACCACCGGCTCCACCGGCCTGGGCCTGGACATCGTCCGCCGCCTCGCCGAGTCCACCGGCGGCGACGTCCGCATCGGCCGCTCGGTCCTCGGCGGCACGGAGATCCGCATCTGGCTCCAACTGGACGACCGCGAGCCGGTGCGCCGGGGCCACCGAGGGACCGTACGGAAGCGGAGACGGGCGACGGCCAGGTGACGCGCCCTCAGGAGCCCGACCCGCTGTGGGGCCAGACCGCGTGGTGCTGCGGGCAACCGGAATTGGTCTCGACCTTTAATCGGCTCCGATGGCCGGCTTAAGCGCACCCTAAGATCCTCAACCCCCCGCCCCTATCAGGCACTTTGTCCGGTTCGGGCTCGCTAGCGTGCTGCCGCACCTCACCCCACGAGCAGTGAAGGCAGGCACGTCATGAGCAGTCACCGGCGCAAGGTCAGCGGCAGGAACCAGGTGATCGGCGGTGTCGTCGCCGCGGCGGTGGTGGGCGGTGGGGCCGTGTTCGTCGCCGGGACCGCGCAGGCGGCCGGGGTCGGGGCGGCCTACACCAGGACCAGCGACTGGTCGACCGGCTACACCGCCCAGTACGTCGTCACCAACAACAGCGGGCGGGTGAAGGCGGACTGGAAGCTGGAGTTCGATCTGCCGGCCGGGGCGAGGCTGAGTTCGCTCTGGAACGCCGAGTCGACGGTCGGCGGGCGGCATGTCACCGTGACCCCGCCGAAGTGGGACACCGACGGGCTGGCCGTCGGGGAGTCGGTCACCGTCGGGTTCGTGGTCAACGGGACCGGGGATCCGGTCGGTTGCCGGGTCGACGGGGGCGCGTGCTCGGCGGACCAGGGGGCCACGCCCGAGCCGAGCGGACGGCCGACGGGGACCGCGACCCCCACCGCCACACCCACCAGGACGCCCACCGCGACGCCCACCACGGCAGCACCCACACAGACCCCCACGTCCCCCGCCCCGAGCCCGAGCACCGGCACCGGCTCCGGCACCCCCGCCCCCTTCGCCCCCTACGTCGACACCTCCCTCTACCCCGCCTTCGACCTCCTCGCCCACGCCTCCGCGACCGGGGTGAAGGACTACACCCTCGCCTTCGTGACCGACGGCGGCGGCTGTACGCCGAAGTGGGGCGGGGTGACCGACCTCGGGAGCGACGGGGTGGCGGCGCAGATCGGGGCGCTCAGGGCGAAGGGCGGGGACGTCCGGGTCTCCTTCGGTGGCGCGAGCGGCTCGGAGCTGGCCACGACCTGCTCCTCGACGGACGCGCTGGCGGCGGCGTACGGGAAGGTCGTGGACGCGTACCGGCTGACCAAGGTCGACTTCGACGTGGAGGGCGGGGCGCTGCCGAACACGGCGGCCAACGCCCGGCGCGCTCAGGCGATCGCGAAGCTCCAGCGGCAGCACCCGGGACTCGACGTCTCCTTCACCCTCCCGGTGATGCCGGAGGGGCTGACCCAGGACGGCGTGACTTTGCTCTCGGACGCCAAGGCAAATGGTGTGAAAGTCGACACTGTGAATGTCATGGCGATGGACTACGGTCCGGCGTACAGCGGTGACATGGGCACCTATGCCGAGCAGGCGGCCACCGCTACTCATGCGCAGGTCAAGAGTGTGTTCGGGCTGGGCGACAGCGCGGCGTGGAAGGCGGTCGCGGTGACCCCCATGATCGGGGTGAACGACGTCGCGTCGGAGGTCTTCAAGGTCGAGGACGCCACCCAGCTCGTCGCCTTCGCGAAGTCGAAGGGGCTCGCGTGGCTGTCGATGTGGTCGGCGACGCGGGACCGGCAGTGCCCGGGCGGGGCCAAGGGCTCCGCCGACGCCACCTGCAGCTCGATCCTCCAGGGCGACGCGGCGTTCTCGAAGGCCTTCGCCACCCTCAAATGATCATGAAAGTGACCAAGTAGGTGATCAAGGTGTGTCGATTACGTTTCGACAAATGAAGGCTACGGCTCTTGACGCATGACTGGACATACGGCTGTTATTGCGCCACCCGGTGTTCGGTCAAGTTGATTTCTGGTCGATTAAGACCGGAAGTTTCAGCCAGACCTCCATGGCCGAACCTTGCTGTCAGGAGCCGATTCATGCACGACCTCTCCCCCTCCGGCCGCCTCCACCTCCCCTCCCCGAGCCGCCGCACCCTGCTGCGCGGCATAGGCGGCGCGGCCGTCCTCGGTGCCGGCATCCCGCTGCTGTCCGCCTGTGGCGGCGGCAGCACCTCCTCCGACCCGAAGACCGTCAGCCTCGGCTCCAACGCGTCCGACGCGGTCCCGAAGAAGGCCTTCGCCGAGATCTACGCGGCCTTCAAGAAGCAGTCCGGGATCGCGGTCGACGTGAACACCAAGGACCACAACACGTTCCAGGAGCAGATCAACTCCTACCTCCAGGGCACCCCGGACGACGTGTTCAACTGGTTCGCCGGCTACCGCATGCAGTTCTTCGCGGCCAAGGGCCTGGCCACGTCCATCGACGACGTGTGGGGCAAGATCGGGGACAACTTCCCCGACGCCATGAAGAAGCTCAGCAAGGGCGCGGACGGCAAGTACTACTTCGTGCCGCTGTACACGTACCCCTGGGCGCTGTTCTACCGCAAGAGCGTCTTCGAGCAGCACGGCTACACCGTCCCCACCACCTGGGACGAGCTGGTCGCGCTGTGCAAGCAGATGAAGAAGGACGGGCTCACCCCGATCGCGTTCGGC
>NZ_JBEXXE010000036.1:39668-119567 GCF_040630255.1 Streptomyces sp. NPDC005820 | reverse complement strand
GGCCGGGACCCCGGCGGGGTCCCGGCCGCGCCGATCACCGCTCGGGCTCAGACGGCGAGCGACAACCCTTTGCCGGTCGCGGCCCGGGACTCCAGCAGGGCGTCCGCCGCGGCGAGCGCCTCCCGGACGTCGGACGTCCCCATCAGCACACAGAGCGTGTAGGTCACGTCACGCAGTTCGCGGGCGGTCTCCGGCCGCTCCTGTTCCGCCTGAGCGATCCTCAGCGTCGCGTACCGGGTCAGCAACGTCCTGGCGACCTTGGGGTCCGGAACGATCACGAGCGCCCCTCTCTACGGTTGTTGCGCTGCGTGTGCCCGGACCTGGGCGATTCATGCACACGAGGCACACGCGTCACCCTCCGGGGGCACGATCGCGCCACGCGGTTCGTGCCGTACGTAACGCCGATGTGCACGCTGAGTCACGCGCGTCCCTCGACTCCGCGCGGAAATCGACGGGGAGGACACCCGTACGGCCGCTCCGGGGGCGAACCTGGAAGTGTCCCGCCCCTCACGCGAAGGAGTCCTCGACGTGTCGTTCTCCACCGAGAAGGTCGCGCGCGCCGTACGGCAGGCGGTCGCCGACGGGCTGCTGACGCGGGAGCGGCCCGTGGCCGGCTTCCTCGACGTCCGGGGCGTGCGCGAGAGCGTCGCCGCGCTGCACGAGGCGTTCGCCGGCGTGCCGGACGTGCTGCACGCGTTCGCGGCCAAGGCCTGCCCGCTGGTGCCGGTGCTGCGGCTGCTCGCCGACGCCGGTATGGGCTGCGAGGTGGCGAGCCCCGGGGAGCTGCGGCTGGCGCTGGACGCGGGCTTCGCCCCGGCGCGGATCGTGCTGGACTCCCCGGCCAAGACCCGCGGCGAGATCCGTGCGGCGCTGGAGCTGGGCGTCGCGCTGAACGCCGACAACCTCGACGAGCTCGACCGGATCGACGCACTGCGCCCCGACGGCTGCCCGTCCGTGCTCGGGCTGCGGGTCAATCCGCAGGTCGGCAGCGGTTCGATCGGGGCGATGAGCACGGCGACCTCCCATTCCAAGTTCGGTGTGGCCCTGCGTGACCCGGGTGCCCGTGAGCGGGTCGTCGAGGCGTTCGTACGGCGCCCGTGGCTGACCCGGCTGCACGCGCACGTCGGCTCCCAGGGCTGCCCGCTGCCGCTGATCGCGCAGGGGCTCGCGGAGCTGCACCGGCTCGCCGAGGAGATCGACGCGCGCGTGGGCCGCCGCCGGGTCACCAGTCTCGACCTGGGCGGCGGGCTGCCGGTGAACTTCGCGGACGACTCCGTCACGCCGACCCACGCCGCGTACGTGGCCGCGCTGGCCGCCGAGGAGCCGGCCCTGCTGGACGGCCGCTACCAGGTGGTGACGGAGTTCGGCCGCTCCCTGCTCGCCAAGAACGGGGTCACGGCCGCGTTCGTCGAGTACGTCAAGGAGGCGGGCGGCCACCGGATCGCGCTCACCCACGCCGGCGCCCATGTGGCGACCCGGACGGTGTTCATGCCGCAGGCCTGGCCGCTGCGGGTCACCGCGTACGGTCCCGACGGCACGCCCAAGCGGGGCCCGCTGGTGCCGTACGACGTCGCCGGGCCGCTCTGCTTCGCGGGGGACGTCGTCGCGCACGCGCACCCGCTGCCCGAGCTCGCCGAAGGGGATCTGGTCGTGCTCCACGACACCGGGGCGTACTACTTCTCGGCGCCCTGGGCGTACAACAGCCTGCCCCGGCCCGCCGTGTACGGCTGTTTCCTGGAGGACGGGGGCGGCGTCGCGTTCGCCACCGTCCGCCCCGCCCAGTCGGCCCGGGAGATCTCCCTGGAGAACGGTGCGGACCTGGCCGACGCCCTGCTGACGGGGTTCGCCGCGCCGTCGGGCGGCTGAACCGGGGGGTGTCCCCGGGACGGACGGGTGTGCGAAGCTCGCCCGTGTTCGGCGTGGTTTCACGACTGCAGGGAGATTCAGCGGCATGCGCATCGGTCTGCTCGGTACCGGCCCGTGGGCCCAGATGGTGTACGGCCCCGTCCTCGCCTCGCACGAGGACGTCGACTTCACCGGGGTGTGGGGCCGCCGCCCCGAGGCCGCCAAGGAACTGGCGGACCGTCATGGCACCCGCGCCTACGACGACGTCGACGCGCTCCTCGCGGACGTGGAGGCGGTCGCCGTGGCGCTCCCGCCGGACGTCCAGGCGGAACTGGCGGTCCGGGCCGCCCGGGCGGGCCGGCACCTGCTGCTGGACAAGCCGGTCGCCACCACCGCGGCCGGGGCGCGGGCCGTGGCGGCGGCGGCCGAGGAGGCGGGGGTCGCGTCGGTGGTCTTCTTCACCACCCGGTACCTGACCGAGACCGCCGACTGGATATCCGCGCAGAGGCGGGCCGGGGGCTGGTTCACCGGGCACGCCCGCTGGCTGGGGTCGGTGTTCGCCGAGGACAGCGACAGCCCGTTCGCCACCCCCTGGCGGCGGCAGAAGGGCGCCCTGTGGGACGTGGGCCCGCACGCCCTGTCGGTGCTGCTGCCGGTCCTCGGCGACGTCCGCCGGGTGAGCGCCGCCGCACCCGGTCCCCGGGACACCGTCCATCTGGTCCTGGAGCACACCGGCGGCGCCTCCAGCACCGTGACACTCAGTCTGACCGCCCCGCCCGCGGCGTCGGGGGCGGCCCTCGAGCTGTACGGCGACAGCGGGGCCGTACGCCTGCCCGAGCCCACCGGCAGCGCCGCCGACGCGTTGTCCCGGGCTGCCGGGGAGCTCCTCGCCGCGGCCCGGGACGGGCGTGCGCACCCGTGTGACGCCGCCTTCGGGCTGCGGGTCACCGAGATCCTCGCCGACGCCCAGGCCCTGCTGGGCCCGGGCGCCGGCGAGCGGCGCTGATCAGCTCGGTTCGAAGTTCGCCCGCTCCCGCACCACGGGGTAGCCCGCCTTGGTGAAGTGGGCCGCCATCGGGAAGTTGCCCTGGTCGGTGGCCGCGGCGATGAACTCCGCGCCCTGCTCGACGAGATAGTGGGTGCACTCGGCGAGCAGGTCGTAGGCGTAGCCGTGGCCGCGGTGCTCGGGCAGGACGCCGATGAAGCCGATACAGGGCCCGGAGGGGTTGTGGGCCGGGATGTGGATCCCGGCCAGGTCGCCCTCGGGGGTGCGGGCGACCTGCCACCACTCGCGCGGGGACGGGCACCAGCGGAAGAAGTCCAGCTCCTCCTGGGCGGCCTGGTCCACTCCGCCCTCGGCGACGGCCTTGCGGGCGTGGGCGTCGAGGGTGACGGAGTGGATGCGGCGCAGGGCGTCGAAGAACACCGCGTCGTCGGGTTCGGGGGCGAAGGTGAGCCGGCCGGGGCGCTCGGGCAGTCCGCACTCCGGGGTCCAGCGGTAGACGAAGCGCTCCACGAGCAGGGTCTGGCCGGCCGCGCGGGCGGCGGCGTAGCGGGTCTCGGCGGCGGCCCGCAGGGCCGGGTCCTCGCGCCAGCCGCCGGGCAGGACCAGTTCCAGGCCGACCTGCCAGGGTGCGGTACGCAGGAGTTCGGCGCCCGCCTCCTCCTCGCCGTCCGCGAAGTCGAACCACTCGGCGGTGAGCGGTGCGGTGTCGTCGGGCCCGCCCCACCAGGCGGCGCGGGCGACGACCCGCCCGTCGCGCAGGGCGACCCGCTTCCAGTGCGGCCGGTAGGTGGCGTTGCGGAACGCCTCGGCGTTGCCCAGCGGGTCGGGCAGGGTGTCGAACAGATGGGCGTCGCGCTCGTCGAGCGCGCGGATGACCAGATCGGTCAAGGGATTCCTCCGGGATGCGAATGACGTGTCGCGCTCCCGGGCGTCGGACGAGGGTCAGACGCGGCACGCCGGGGTCACGGAACGGGAGCGCGGGATGCGTGAGAGCTTCATCGGCGCTCGCCTCCTTCCGTGGTGTCCGGGCGTGCGGTCACACAGTAGAAGATCGTCTGACGGGGCGTCCACCGGTTTTCCCGGCGTGCGCCCGGCGGTGCCGGGGTGGAGCGTGGTGGTGTGGCACGAGTGGACGGGGAGCGGCGGGGCTGGCTGCGGGGCGCGCCGCCGCCGCGCTGGGTGCGGGCGCTGCCGATCGCGCTGATCGCGGGCGTGTCCGTCGCCACCCTGGTCAGCCCCGATCCCCTGGACATCGGCTTCCTGCTGGGCGCGATCCCGCCGCTGGCGGTCCTGTCGTACGGCCCGGTGGCGACCGCCGTGCTGGGCGCGGCCGTGGTCGTGATGCTGAACGTGCCGGCGTTCCGGCTGGACGACCCCGGGCAGACGGACCTGCTGACGATCTGTTTCGTCGCCGTGCTGAGCGTGTTCGTGGCGTTCGTGCGCAGCCGCCGGGACGTGCAGCTGGACGTCGAGCGCACGATCGCCCAGGCGGCCCAGGCGGCGGTGGTTCCGCCGGTGCCGGAGCGGGTGGGCGCGGTGTCCTGCGCGGGCCTGTACCGGGCGGCCGAGCAGGGCACGCTGGTGGGCGGCGACTTCTTCGACGTGCGGGACAGCGCGCACGGGGTGCGGGCGGTGCTGGGGGATGTGCAGGGGCACGGGCTGGCGGCGATCGCGACGGTGGCGTCGCTGATGGGGGCGTTCCGGGAGGCGGTGCTGGACCAGGAGTCGCTGGAGGCGGTGGCGGCCCGGTTGGACCGGCGGCTGGCGGTGGACTCGGCGCGGGTGCGGCACGCGGAGCTGTTCGCGACGGCGGTGCTGCTGGAGTTCACCCCGGGCGCGGACGCCGTACGGGTGGTGGTGTGCGGGCATCCGCCGCCGGTGCTGCTGCGCGACGGGACGGCGACGGAGGTGGCGGTCACCCCGGGGGCGCCGCTGGGCCTGGACCTGCCGGACGCGCCCCGGCCGGGCGGGCTGCTGCTGCCGCTGTGCGCGGGCGACCGGCTGTTCCTGGCCTCGGACGGGGTGTGGGAGGCGCGGGATGCCGCCGACGTCTTCTATCCGCTGACGGACCGGCTGCCCGCCCTCACCGCGGGGGCCGGTCCGGCGGCCACGGCCGACCGGGTCTGGGCCGATGTCGTGCGGCACTCCCCGGAGGTCCGCGACGACGTCACGATGCTCGTCCTCGCGCCTCGGAGTCCGCACCGGTGAGGGTCTCCGCGTCGCCCTCGGCGTCGATGTGCGGCAGGATCCGGTCCAGCCACCTCGGGGTCCACCAGGCCTTCTCCCCCAGCAGTGTCATGACGGCCGGCACCATGAGCAGCCGGACGACGGTGGCGTCGATCAGCACGCTGACGGCGAGGCCGAGGCCGAGCATCTTGACGACGATGTTGTCGCTGATGATGAACGCCGCGAACACGCTCACCATGATCAGGGCGGCGCAGGTGATGACCCGGGCGGTGATCTCCAGGGCGTGGGCGACGGAGTCCTTGGCGTCGCCGGTGCGCAGCCAGGCCTCGTGGACGCGGGAGAGCAGGAAGATCTCGTAGTCCATGCTGAGGCCGAAGATGATCGCGAACATCATCATCGGCACATAGCTCTCGATGGGCACGTCGCCGTGGACGCCCAGCGCCGGCCCGCCCCAGCCCCACTGGAAGACGGCGACGACCACACCGTACGAGGCGGTGATGGACAGGACGTTGAGGACGGCGGCCTTGACCGCGACGAGGAGGCCCCGGAAGACGGCGAGGATGATCAGGAAGGCGAGGCCGACGACCACGCAGATGATCAGCGGGAGCCGGCTGGCGACGATGTCGCGGAAGTCGACCTGGGCGGCGGTGGTGCCGGTGACATAGCCGTGGGCGTCGTAGCCGGAGACCGCGTCGGGCAGGGTCGTGTCCTTGAGCCCGTTCACCAGGTCGGTGGTGGTGGCGTCCTGCGGGGCCTGGGTGGAGTAGACGGTGCCGATGAGGACGTCGCCGTCCTGGGTGGTCGTCAGCGGGGTGACGGTGGCCGCGTCGGGCACGGCGTTCAGGGTCTTCTGGGCCTGGGACTGGAGGTCGGCGCGTTTGTCGGAGGGGACGGACGTCTGGTCGATGACGACGGTGAGGGGGCCGTTGGAGCCGGGTCCGAAGGCGTCGGTCATCAGGTCGTAGGCGCGCCGGTCGGTAAAGGAGGTCGGGTCGGCTCCGTCGCCGATGTGGCCGAGCTGGATGGAGAAGACGGGGATGGCGAGGATCGCGATGACGGCGACGCCGGCCCCGAGGTACTGCCAGGGGCTGCGTTCGACGCGCTTGGCGTAGCGGTGCCAGGTGCCGTGCGGGGTGGCGCCGGGTGCGGCGTCGGTCTCGGCGACGGGTCTGCGGACGTGCCAGCGGTCGATGTGGTGGCCGATGAGGCCGAGCAGGGCGGGGACGAGGGTGAGGGCGCCGACGACGGCGGAGACCACGGTGATGGCGGCGGCGAGGCCGAGTTTGCCGATGAAGGAGACCCCGGACGCGTACAGGCCCATCAGCGCGATGATCACGGTGGTGCCGGAGACCAGGACGGCGCGGCCGCTGGTGGCGGTGGCGTGTCCGGCGGCCTCGGCGGGATCGGCGCCGTTCATCAGGTTCTGCCGGTGCCGGGTGATCAGGAACAGGGCGTAGTCGATGCCGACGCCCAGGCCGATCATGGTGGCGAGGGTCGGTGAGACGGTCGCGAAGGTGAAGGCGGCGGCCAGCAGACCGAGGATGGCGAGTCCGCCGACGACCCCGATCAGGGCGGTGATCAGGGGCAGCCCGGCCGCGATGACGCTGCCGAAGCCGATCAGCAGGACGACGACGGCGACCGCGAAGCCGATCGCCTCGCTGAGGTAGTCGTTGGCCTTGGGTCGGGCCAGTTCGCCGAGCGAGCCGCCGTACTCGACGTCGGCGCCGGCCGCCCGCAGCGGCTGGACGGCCTGGTCGACGCCGTTCAGGTAGTCGTCGCCGAGGGTGTTGGGCTGCTTGTCGAAGCGGACGGTGATGTAGCCGGTCTTGCCGTCGCTCGACACCGGCCCGACCTTGGTCGGGGTCTGCGAGAGGGGGTTCTGCGCGGACAGGACATGGGGCAGCTTCTGCAGGTCGCCGACCGTGGTGGACATCTGCGAGCTCAGCGCGCTCAGGGGCTGCTTGTCGTCGCGCATGACGATCTGGGCGCTGTAGCCGCCGGCCTGCGGGTCGTGCTCCTCGAGGACGTCGAGGCCCTTCTGGGACTGGGTGTCCGAGAGTTGGAAGTTGTCCTCGTAGGTACCGCCCACGGCGCGGTCGATCAGCTGGAGGGCGACCAGGGCCACCAGCCAGGCGATGATGACGATCAGGAAGTGTCGGGCGCACCAGGCGCCGAGCCTGCGCAGTACCCCGCGTCGCGGTGTCCCGGCGGTGGTGGGTGCCATGGGCCCATTACACGCCCGCACGATCTTCTCGGCATCTCGGACGTCATGGCCATGAGGTGATCGGGATTGCAGGGTGCGCCGTGAGGATGAATGGTGTTAGTACATTCCTTCGGACGCGAGGAGCAGACACCATGCCGACCTCACAGCCGGGCGGCTCCCGACCCGCCCAGGACCGCGTCACCCCGGACAACCTGCTCCACACGCGCACCGGCACCGAGGTGTCGCCGGAGGACATGGTCCTGGCCACCGGCCGCGACCTCACCCCGCGCAACCTCGAATGGGCCCGGCGCAAGCTCGCCGAGGAGGGACCGACCGCGATCGAGAAGCTGCTGCCGTAGATCCTTCTCCGCTCTTTCCCCGCGGCACCCCTCGCTGTCACACTGCGGAGGGTGCCCGACTTCGACATGCTCGTCCTCGGATCAGGTCCCGGCGGCCAGAAGGCCGCCATCGCCGCGGCCAAACTGGGCCGCCGCGTAGCCGTCGTCGACCGCCCCGACATGGTCGGCGGGGTCTCCCTCCACACCGGCACCATCCCCTCCAAGACCCTGCGCGAGGCGGTGCTGTACCTCACCGGTCTCACCCAGCGCGATCTGTACGGGCAGAGCTACCGGCTGAAGGAGGACATCACCGTCGCCGATCTCACCGCGCGCACCCAGCATGTGGTGGGCCGTGAGACGGACGTCATCCGCAGCCAGTTGTCCCGCAACCACGTCGCGCTGTTCTCCGGCACCGGCCGGTTCGTCGACGACCACACCGTCGCCCTGCGCGAGGCGGGCGGCCGGGAGCGGACGATCAGCGCCGAGCACATCGTCATCGCCACCGGGACCCGGCCGGCGCGGCCGGAGAGCGTGGAGTTCGACGGGCGGACCATCCTCGACTCCGACAACGTCCTGACGGTCGAGCGGGTGCCGCGGTCCATGGTGATCGTGGGCGCGGGGGTGATCGGCATGGAGTACGCCTCCATGTTCGCCGCGCTCGGCAGCAAGGTCACGGTGGTGGAGAAGCGGGCCGGGATGCTCGACATGTGCGACGTCGAGGTCATCGAGTCGCTCAAGTACCATCTGCGCGATCTCGCGGTCACCTTCCGGTTCGGGGAGACCGTCGCGGCCGTGGAGCGGCATCCGCGGGGCACGCTGACCGTGCTGGCCAGCGGCAAGAAGATACCGGCGGACGCGGTGATGTACTCGGCGGGCCGGCAGGGCCTGACCGACGAACTCGAGCTGGACAAGGCCGGGTTGGCGGCCGATCCGCGCGGCCGGATCGAGGTCGACGAGCACTACCGTACGCGTGTGCCGCACATCTACGCCGTGGGGGACGTGATCGGTTTCCCGGCGCTGGCGGCGACCTCGATGGAGCAGGGCCGGGCGGCCGCGTACCACGCCTGTGGGGAGCCGGTCGGACGGATGCACCGGCTCCAGCCGATCGGGATCTACACCATCCCGGAGATCAGCTTCGTGGGGCGGACGGAGGACCAGCTCACCGAGGACAGCGTGCCGTTCGAGGTGGGGGTCGCCCGGTACCGGGAGCTGGCCCGCGGGCAGATCATCGGCGACGCGCACGGCATGCTGAAGCTGCTGGTGTCACCCGAGGACCGCACCCTCCTCGGCGTGCACTGCTTCGGGACCGGCGCCACCGAGCTGATCCACATCGGGCAGTCGGTGATGGGCTGCGGCGGCACGGTCGACTACCTGGTCGACGCCGTGTTCAACTACCCGACGCTGGCCGAGTCGTACAAGGTCGCCGCCCTGGACGCCACCAACCGGCTGCGCCAGCTGGACCGGATCGGGGAGTGAATCGGCGCCGGGGGCGCGCGAGGGGGCGCACGTTACCCACCCGTCAATCTTGAAAGCTCAAGAGGTGGGGTTATCATCACTCGCACACTCGGTGTGACCGTCCCGCGACGCTTAGCGGAACGGTAACCGCCGTGGCTTTCCCCGTCGACGTTGTCCGAGGTCAACCCCTCGGTGCCCGGCGGCGCTCCACCCACACCCCCCATGTGCACGACGGAAAGCAGCACGAGCATGAGCAACAGCACCGGAAGAGGGCTGCAGGCGAACGTCCTCGGCACCTTCGACACGGTGGTGATGGCGGTCGCGGGCAGTGCCCCGGCGTACTCCATCGCCGCCACGACGGCGGTCCTGGTCGGCGCGGTGGGCCTGGCCAGCCCGGCGGCGCTGCTGTACTGCGCGATACCCATGCTGGGCATCGCGCTCGCCTTCAGCCGGCTCAGCCGGATCGATGTGAACGCGGGAGCCAGCTACTCCTGGGTGGGCCGCACCCTCCACCCGTTCCTGGGCTTCCTCAGCGGCTGGGCGCTGGTCGTCTCCGCGACGATCTTCATGGTGGCGGGCTCGCTGCCGGCCGGCTCGATGACCCTCGCCCTCTTCGACGAGGGGCTCGCCGACAACACCGCGCTGTCGACCGTGGTGGGCGCGGCCTGGTTCGTCGTGATGCTGGCGGTGGTGCTGGGCGGGGCCCGGCTCACCGTGCGCGCCCAGCTGATCATGTCGGGCGTGGAGCTGGCGATCCTGGCGCTGTTCGCGCTGCTCGCCTGCTTCCACTCCCAGGACAACGCGCTGCCGTTCGACTGGTCCTGGCTCGGGTTCAGCCACTTCGACGGGGTCTCCGGCTTCGCCTCGGGGGCGCTGGTCGCGGCGTTCTACTACTGGGGCTGGGACGTCACCAGCAACCTCAGCGAGGAGACCCGCAACAGCCGCCGCACGACCGGTCTCGCGGGCCTGATCGGCGTCGGCATCGTGTTCCTGCTCTTCGAGGTGTTCACCATCGCGGTGAACGTCATCCTCAGCGCCCAGCAGATCGACGACAACGGCGCCAATGTGCTCGCCGCGCTCGGCGAGGAACTCATCCCGGGCTGGGGCGGCAAGCTGCTGATCATCGCGGTGATGCTGTCGACGATCGCCACCCTGGAGACCACGCTCATCCAGGTCACGCGTTCGCTGTTCGCGATGGGCCGCGACCGTACGATGCCGTCCGCGCTGGGCCGGGTGCACCGCACCTGGAACACGCCCTGGATCGCGATCGCCGTGGTCGGCGGGGTGGCGCTGGTGCTGTTCGTGGCCTCCAACGCGCTGGGCTCGGTGGGCGACATCCTCGCCGACGCGATCTCGGCGATCGGCCTGCAGATCGCGATCTACTACGGCCTCGCCGGGCTCGCGGCGGTGGTGGCCTACCGCAAGACCCTGCTGCGGTCCCCGTCGGACTTCCTGCTCGGCGGGCTGTGGCCGCTGTTCGGCGCGCTGTTCATGTTCTGGATCTTCGCGGAGTCGCTCGGCGAACTGGAGCCGGCGGCGATCGCCATCGGCATCGGCGGGCTCGCCGTGGGGCTGGTCCCGATGCTCTGGTACTGGCGCAAGGGCAGCGACTACTACCGCCCGGCCCGCCTGGACGCCTCACGGACCGTCGAGGCCGACTACGCGCCCGACGGCCACGCGGCCGCCCACTCCACCGCCTACGAGGGTCTCCCCACCGACTTCTGAGGGGACCCGAGCGATGGCGCGTGACCGCTTCACTCCCGAGTTCGACCCCGACTGCGGGGATGTGTCCCTCTCCTCCGCCCGGCACGACATCGTCATCGGCCGCTGGCAGGGCCTGCGGGAACTGCTGCGCACGACCGGCCCGGACTGGCTCGCCCGGGGCCACCGGGTACGGCTGCTGGCGCAGGTCTGCGCGGGCAGTTCCACGGTGGAGACCTGGCTGGCCGCCGAACCGCACAGCGCGGACGCCCTTGTGCTGCGGGCGGCGACCGAGACCGCCAGGGCGTTCAACCTGGCCATCGCCGCGGGCCGGGGGACGGAGATCGACCAGCAGCGGATCGACGCGGCGGTGCTGGCCTGTCTGTCGGCGGCCGAGGCGTACCCGGCCGACCCCACGCCCTGGGTCTCGCTGATCTCGGTGGCGCGGCTCTACGCGTCCGGGGTGCGCCGGCAGGAACTCGCGCGCTGGTGGGACGAGTTGCACCAGCGCGATCCGTACAGCATGGAGGGACACCTCCAGGTGCTGCACTACTACTCCGCCCGCTGGCACGGCTCGCACGGCCTGATGTACGACTTCGCGCGCGACGCGGCGGGGGTGGCCCCGCCGGGGTGCCCGCTGCCGGTCCTGGTGCAGTACGCCCGGGTCGAGGAGTACCGGTTCGCCGCCGACACCGCCCAGGGCCGGCCCGCCCGGGTGGGGCTCGCCCAGCACTGGAACAACGACGGGGCGGTGAGCGACGTACGGCGCACCTGGGAGCGGTGGATCACCGGGCGGCCGGACTCGGTCGTCGCCCCTGGTGAGCTGCGGGACTTCAACTACCTTGCGCATGCCGCCTGTTGCGCGGATGCGGAGGAGGTGGCGGCGCCGTTGCTCCGGGTGCTGGGGCGGCGGGCGACGCGTGCGCCGTGGTCGTACACCGGGGATCCCGCTCATCAGATTGCGCGGTGGCGGAAGGAGTGGGTCGTGGGGGGTTGAGGGTGCGTGGTCGGGTGCGGGTTCGTCGTGGCTTGTCGCGCCCCGCGGCGGAGCCGCATATGAGCAGAGCCCCGCGCCCCTCAGAAAGAAGGGTGTTGATCGTCACGGGGTTGCGTGGGGGCCGTCCGGCCTCGTGCTGCGGTGTTGCACCATTTCTCGGGTCAGGGTCTCCGTCTCCTCTTCCGGGAGGCGTTCGAAGCCTTCCTCGGTGATGAGTGAGACCCTCGGGAAGATGCGGCGGTTGATGTCCGGGCCGCCGGTGGCCGAGTCGTCGTCGGCGGCGTCGTAGAGGGCCTGGAGTGCGGTCAGGGCCGCTTCCCGGCGGGTCATGTCGGCCCGGAACAGCTTCTTCAGGGCTCCCCGGGCGTACGGGGAGCCGGAGCCCTCGGCGTGGAAGGGCGCCTTCTCGTAGAGGCCGCCGGCCACGTCGAAGCTGAAGATACGGCCCCGGGCGCCCTCGGGGGCGGAGAAGTCGTAGCCCGCGAGGAGCGGGACGACGGCGAGGCCCTGCATGGCCTGGCCCAGGTTCTGCCGGATCATCGTGGCGAGCCGGCGGGCCTTGGCGCCGAGGGTCATCGGGATGCCCTCGACCTTCTCGAAGTGGGTCAGCTCGACCTGGTACAGCTTCACCATGTCCAGGGCGAGGCCGACGGTGCCGGCGAAGGCGACGGCGGTGTGGTCGTCCGCCGGGTGCACCTTCTCCAGGTCGCGCTGGGCGATGAGGTTGCCCATCGTGGCGCGGCGGTCGCCCGCGATCAGGACGCCGTCGCGGTAGGAGAGGGCGAGGACCGTGGTGCCGTGCGGGAAGGCGTCGGGGGCCGCGCGGACGCCGTCGGGGAACGGCGGGCGGGTGGGAAGCAGTCCGGGCCGGTGCGCCGCCAGGAACTCGGTGAAGGACGAGCCTCCCGGTGTGAAGAACTCCCCGCCCAGCCGGCCCTCGTGTCCGTGCTCCGCCGCCATGCCACTCCCCCTCGCCCGTCGCCGTCACCGACATCCCCTACCTACCTGGGCACAGCGGCCGGGAAACACCTGTACGGCTCAACGGCTCTTCGGTGAGCGGTGCGGCGGCTGGGCCGGCGCCTGACGGACCGGCGGGGGCGGTACCGGGCGCATCACGGGGCCGTCCCCGTTCACCGTGAGGGGCGTGCCGTGGTGGCGGATCGTCAGGGGGCCGCCGGAGAGGAGGGTGTACGTCGCCTTGTCGGGGCCGATCTCCACGCGCAGCCGGCTGCCGAGGAGCTGGACGCTGAACGCGAGCCGGCTGAACCGCTCCGGGAGCCGGGGCGCGAAGCGCAGGCCGGTGCCGTCGCGGCGCAGTCCGCCGAAGCCGGCCACCAGGGCGGTCCAGGTGCCGGCGAGGGAGGCGATGTGCAGCCCGTCGCGGGTGTTCTGCTCCAGGTCGGCCAGGTCCATCAGCGCGGCCTCGGCCGTGTAGTCGTAGGCGAGGCGCAGATGGCCGGCCTGGGCGGCGATCACGGCCTGGCAGCAGGCGGACAGCGAGGAGTCGCGGACGGTCAGGGGCTCGTAGTAGGCGAAGTTGCGGGCGAGCTGCTCGTCGTCGAAGTGGCCGCCGCAGGTGTACATCGCGAGGACCAGGTCGGCCTGTTTGACGACCTGTTTGCGGTAGAGGTCGAAGTACGGGAAGTGCAGCAGCAGCGGGTACTGGTCGGGGCGGGTGCCGGCGAAGTCCCAGTGCTGGTAGCGGGTGAAGCCGGCGTGCTGTTCGTGCACGCCGAGCTCGTGGTTGAAGGGGATGTGCACGGCCTCGGCCGCGTCCCGCCAGGCGGCGCTCTCCTCCTCGTCCACGCCGAGCCGGGCCGCCGCCTCGGGGTGACGTTCGACGGCGTCGGCGGCCGAGAGGAGGTTCGCGCGGGCCATCAGGTTGGTGTACGTGTTGTCGTCGGCGACCGCGCTGTACTCGTCGGGGCCGGTGACGCCGTCGATGTGGAAGGTGCCGTGGGTGTCGTGGTGGCCCAGCGAGCGCCACAGCCGGGCGGTCTCCACCAGCAGTTCGACGCCCGTGGTCGCTTCGAAGCCGAGGTCGCCGGTGGCCGCCACGTACCGTACGACGGCGTCGGCGATGTCGGCGTTGACATGGAAGGCGGCGGTGCCGGCCGGCCAGTACGCCGAACCCTCGGAGCCCTCGATGGTCCGCCAGGGGAACGCGGCGCCGCTCAGGCCGAGCTGGGCCGCGCGCTCCCGGGCGGCGGGCAGGGTGTTCTGCCGCCAGCGCAGGGCCTCGGCGACGGCGTCGGGCGCGGTGTAGGTGAGCAGGGGCAGCACGAAGGTCTCGGTGTCCCAGAAGGCGTGTCCGTCGTAGCCGGAGCCGGTCAGGCCCTTGGCGGGGATGGCGCGCTGCTCGGCGCGGGCGCCCGCCTGGAAGACGTGGAAGAGGGCGAAGCGGACGGCCTGCTGGATCTCCTCGTCGCCGTCGACCTCGACGTCGGCGCGGGCCCAGAAGTCGTCGAGGCAGGCCTTCTGCTCGTCGAGGAGGCCCTGCCAGCCGCTGTGTCCGGCGGCGGCGAGGGCGGCCTCCACCTGGTCGCTCATCGCGGGCCGGGAGCGGGCGCCGGACCAGCCGTGCGCGACGAGCTTCTCGACCCGCAGCGTCTCGCCCGGCTCCAGCACGGAGGTGACGGTCAGCCGGGCCACGTCCACATTGCTCTCGCTGCTCGTCGTGGTCCGCTCGGGTCCGGTGACGGTGTGGTCGGCGGCGACGGCCACCCGCAGCCCGCTGCGTTTCGTGCGGTGCACCAGGCGCAGCCGGTTGCCGACGGCGACGTCCTCCTCGGGCTCCAGCGGCGACTTCAGGGCGCGGGCGGCGCGCGGGTCGCCGTTCGGGTCGGGCAGGCTCTCGTTGGCGACCAGCTCGGACTGGATCACGACCCGGGAGCGGGCGCCGACGGCCTCCACCTCGTAGGCGACGGCGGCGACGGCCCGCTGGGTGAGGGAGACCAGCCGGGTCGAGCGCACCCGGACCGTGGTGCCGGCCGGGGAGGTCCACTCGCAGCTGCGCTCCAGGACGCCGCGGCGCAGGTCCAGCACCCGCTCATGGGCGACGAGGCGGCCGTAGCGCAGGTCGAAGGGCTCGTCGTCGACGAGGAGTCGCAGGACCTTGCCGTTGGTGACGTTGATGACGGTCTGTCCGGACTCCGGGTAGCCGTAGCCCGCCTCGGCGTAGGGCAGGGGGTGGAGTTCGTGGACGCCGTTGAGGTAGGAGCCGGGCAGGCCGTGCGGTTCGCCCTCGTCGAGGTTGCCGCGCCAGCCGACGTGCCCGTTGGACAGGGCGAAGACCGACTCGCTCTGCGCGAGGACGTCGAGGCCCAGGGCCGTCTCGCGCACGCACCACGGCTCCACGGTGTACGACCGGTGGGTGATCACGCCCGCCCTCCCCGCTGCCGAAGGTCCGCGAGGTCCTCGAGGTCCCTGACGACGACGTCGGCGCCGTGCGCGTACAGCGCGTCGGTCTGTCCGACGCGGTCAACGCCCACGACGTACCCGAAGTTCCCGGCGCGCCCGGCGTCCATCCCGGCCAGCGCGTCCTCGAAGACGGCCGCCCGGGTCGGCGGGACGCCGAGGTCGCGGGCGGCGGCGAGGAAGGTGTCGGGGCGCGGCTTGCCCGGCAGGCCCCGCTCGGCCGCCACGACCCCGTCGATCCGTACGTCGAAGAGGTGCTCGGCGCCGATCGAGCGCAGGACGTCCCGGGTGTTGGCGCTGGAGGAGACGATCGCCGTGCGCAGTCCCCGCGCGCGGGCCGCCTCGATGTAGTGGAGGGTGCCGTCGTAGGGCCGGACGCCCTCGGTGCGGATCTTCTCCAGGAGGATCTCGTTCTTGCGGTTGCCGAGGCCGTGGACGGTGGGTGCGTCGGGCGGGTCGTCGGGACCGCCCTCGGGCAGGTGGATGTCCCGGGAGGCGAGGAAGGTGCGCACCCCGTCGGCGCGCGGGCGGCCGTCGACGTACTCGTCGTAGTCCTCGCCCGCGTCGAACGGGCGGAATCCCGCGCCCTCGCGTGCGTGCAGGAAGGCGTCGAAGGTCTCCTTCCAGGCGGCCGCGTGCACCACGGCCGTCCGGGTGACGACCCCGTCGAGGTCGAAGAGGCAGGCCTGGATGGCTTCGGGGAGGCCGAGCGTCGTCGTCATACAGGGTCCGGTTCCCCGGGATCCGCGCAGGTATGACGTCGGTCGTGCGTCAGTCGTGGGGGAAGGAGTGGTGTTCGTGCGCGATCAGCCAGCGGCCGTGCTCCTTGCGCAGGCCGAAGGTGAGACGCAGCCGCAGGGTGGGGCTCTCGGCGAGTTCCTGCGGGGTTCCGCAGCGCAGCAGGGCATGGGCGTAGGCGACGTCGTGGCCTGCGGTGACGTCGAGGGTGTCGATGTCGAAGCGGGCGCCCTGGGCCTGCCAGGCGAAGAACGGCGGCCAGCAGGCGCGGTAGGCGGCCAGGCCCCGGATGCCCTCGTGCGGTGCCGGCACGTCGTACATGACGAGGTCCTCGGCGTGGCCGGCGAGGACGGCGTCGAGGTCGCCGCGGTGGACGGCGTCGGCCCAGCGGGTGATCAGGGTGCGGATCTGTGCCTCGTCGTCGGACACGGTCGCCCTCCTTTCCCTCCCTGTCGATCTCTGCGGGTCTCCTTCCAGGAGACTGCGACACTCTGCTGTGTGCTCACTTTCGACGATCTGCTGCACCGGGCCCGTTCCCTCGCCGGTTCCGGCAGGCCTCGCGCGCTCCTCGGGATCGCCGGCAGCCCCGGCGCCGGCAAGACGACCCTCGCCGAGCGGCTGGTACGGGAACTGAACGCCGGCGGCGGGCCGTGGGCGGCGCAGGTCCCGATGGACGGCTTCCACCTCGCCGACGCCGAGCTGGAGCGGCTCGGCCGCCGGGATCGCAAGGGTGCGCCGGACACCTTCGACGCGGCCGGGTACGCGGCGCTGCTGCGGCGGCTGCGGGAGGAGCCCGCCGACAGCACGGACGTGGTCTACGCGCCGGGTTTCGAGCGGGTGCTGGAGCAGCCGCTCGCGGGGGCGATAGCGGTGGAGCCGGCCGCCCGCCTGGTGGTCACGGAGGGGAACTACCTCCTGCTCGGCACGGGCGCGTGGGCGCGCGTGCGGGCCGAGCTGGACGAGGTGTGGTTCGTCGAGTCGGACGAGGAGGAGCGGGTACGGCGGCTGATCGCGCGGCACGAGGAGTTCGGCAAGGGGCACGAGGAGGCGGTGGCGTGGGTGATGCGCAGCGACCAGCGCAACGCCGAGCTGGTGGCGGCCACCCGGGACCGCGCCGATCTGCTGGTCGGGTCCGGTGTCAGTGGCCCGCGCTAGCTTCGGGAACATGATCGAAGGCATCGTGTGGCTGGCGGACCTGGACGGCGGGGCGTCCGGGATCGTGTTCGCGCGCGGCATCTCCCCCGAGGAGCTCGCCGTGCGGATGGGGGCGGCCCCGGACGGGCCGGTGGAGACCGGCACGGAGGACGAGGTGTTCGGCCTCCTGGTGGCCTGGTACCGGCCCGGCGGGCACCGGGACGGCCTGGTGCGGGTGGGCGAGAGCGCGGGGTGGGCGTTCGCCGCGGAATACGGGGACTCCCGGGGTGCGGCCCGGCTCGCGGAGATGTCCCGGGGCGGCGTCGAGGCCGTGCGGTACGAGCCGGACGGGGACGACGCCCCGGAGCCGCCCGCCGTCCACTACGCGCGCGACGGCGAGGTGCTGTGCGGGTACGGGCTGTCGGCGGAGCACCGGCGCTGGGGACCGAGACGCAACCTGCTGGTGCCCGAGCTGGTCGCGGCGGGGATCCTCGGCCCGGGCGGGAGGACGTACCTCCCGCCCGAGGACGGGCGGCCCCGGACCGCGTACCGGCGCAGCCTGGGCGTCCTGGAGCGCCGGTTCGGGCTGTCGCTCCCGCCCCACTGCCTCCGGGACGCCCGGCTGCCCGCCCACCTGCTGCGGACTCCGGTCAGCGGCTGACGGCGGCGCGCAGCGTCAGCTGCGGCTCGGCGTGTGCGTCGTCCGGTCCGAGTACGGCGGTGAAGGCGTCCGTGGTCACGGCCAGCCCCTCCCGCGTCCACGCCACGGACACGCCGGACGGCTCCTCGGTGCCGTAGCGCACCGCGAAGACATGCAGGTCGTCCGGGGCATCGGCGACCGGACCGGCCTCCAGGGCGCTCGACCGCACGAGGTGGGCCCAGCCCTGGTCCGGGTTGCCGTAGCCGCGCGGGTCCTCCGCGAGGGCGAAGGCGGCCTGTTCCTGGGTGAGCTCGGCGCGGGCGTCGAAGTGGTCGGGGCCCGTGGCCTCGGGGTGGGTCAGGCGCAGGGTGCCCGCCGAGGAGACGGGCGCGTGCGCCGTACGCCGGACCCGGTCGCCGTCGTCCTCGGCGTAGGGCAGGCCGGCCAGCAGGTAGGGGCTGCCGTCGAGGCGTTCCACGGCGACCGTCGTCCACAGGGTGGTGCCGTCGGTGACGTACAGGGAGCGCACATGGCGCAGGACGTGGTCGCGGCCGACGACCGGCTTGGTGACCAGCTTGGCGGTCAGCCCGTCGGCGCGGACGTCGCGGACGCGGACCTCGCCCATCGGGCGGCACAGCAGGAAGCCGTCGGTGACGGGGCCGAAGCCGTGCTGGCGGTGCACGGCGGCGGGCAGCAGATAGCTGCCGCCGGCCTCGATCACGGCCGGGGTCATCCGGTCGTCGAAGGCTACGGAGACCGTGCCGGCCCGCAGCTGGTGCCGCGCTGCCCGGGTGGACGGCTCCCGATGCCAGGGGGTGGTGTCCTGGATCTGCCAGACCAGCATCCACGCGAAGTGGCCGTCGACCCCGCCGTCCGGCTTGACGGCGTGCCGGGCCCAGCGGCTGTCGCCCCGGTAGCGGCCCAGGTCGGAGCCGATGCGGGCGCCGAAATAGCGCAGGCCGAGCACGGACTCGAAGGCGGAGTGCTGCTCGCTGTAGCGGGGGCCGCCGTTGTCGAAGCCGCCGTGCGTGAGGCGGGCGTCGAGGTAGCGGGCGAGGGCGTCGCCGTCCTCGGCGAAGACGTCCTCGCCGCTGATCCGGTGGGCCTGGGCGAGGAAGGAGAGGGAGATGGGGCCGTAGTTGTTGTCGTAGGCGCCGCCGTGCTCGGGGGGCAGGAGGGCGCCGCGGTCGGCGACCCGGTGGGCGCGGATCTTCTCGCCGTACAGTGCGAGGGCCCGCGCGCGGACCGGCTCGGCCTCCTCGGGGGCGAGGTGCCGGGCCAGCATCAGTCCGCCCACCACACAGCCGATGGCCTGGTTGCCGGCCTCCTGCGGGTTGAAGAAGGTGGCCTCGGTGAGCCAGCTCCAGTAGCCCCGCGCCACCTCCAGCAGTGCGGCTTGCTGCTTGTCGTCGACCAGTCCGTCGGCCAGGTCGAGGAGGTTCACCGCCTGGAGCAGCGCCCACACCGTGCTCGGCCAGTCACCGATGGGATGCGCGCCGGCCGCGAGGGTGTAGCGGGCGTAGGGCAGACCGGCGTCGCGGAGTCTCAGGTTCGGGTAGCCGGGGTTGTCGTCGCGGTAGACCCGCTCGTCCAGGTGGAAGGCGAGGCTGTGGCGCACCGCCTCGGGCAGCCGCGGGTCCTTGCCGCGCTGCCAGGCGAGGGCCAGCAGGGAGGTGATGCCGAGGGAGGTGTCGCCGATGTCGTCGACGCAGTCGGGGTGTTCGAGGCTGCCCTCCGGCGTGAGGCGGGCCAGGGCCTGCTCGACGACGTCGGCGAGGACGGCGTCGTACGCCTCCGGGGTGTCCGGAAGGTCGTGCAGCGGGGCGCGCTGGTGGAGGAGGTGCACGGGGATCAGTCCTTCATGCCTGAGAGGGCCATGGCGTGGGTGGTCGGAGTCACCCGACGGGTGCGGGCCGGTGGGCGCGCAGGGCGACGGTCAGGGTGTGCGGGCCGTGTCCACCGAGGTGGACGCGGTTCCCGGTCGTCGCGTCGGTGCCGCCCACCACGGTGTAGTCCTGCCCCGGGTCGTACCGCAGTACGTCGCCGCGGTCCGGACCGGCGAGCGGTTCGCCCGCCTCGACGCCGGCCTCGATCCGGATCTCGTCGTCGCCGACCCGGTAGGTCATCGGCCCGGTGGTCAGGCACCAGCGCCCGTCGCCGATCGGTTCGGCGCCCTCGAGTACACCACCGGGCCGGAAGGTCAGTTCGAGGGCCCAGGGCACCCGTGGTCCGCTGATGTCGATCCGCAGGTCGGCACCGTCCTCCCGCAGGTCCACCTCGACGCGGGTCGTGTGGGAGACCTCGTCCCGAGGCCGGTCCGGGAAGGCCATGGCGGCCGAGAAGCGTCCCTCGTCCGCCATGCGGTAGGCGCCGTCGTCCTGCCGCCGCTGCGGCGGCAGCGGCCGGTAGTAGGCGGCCGTGAGGGTTTGGGTGAGCAGGTACCGGTGGTCGGCGGGCCGTCGCACGGCGGCGGCGCGGAACGGGCCCAGGTCGAAGAACCCCCGCGAGAGACGGACCGCGTCGAGGACGGCGGCGCCGGCGAACAGACGCAGGAAGGTGGGATTGCAGGCGAGGCCCGAGCGGATGCGCCGGTGCTCGGGCACGTCGGAGCCGCCGTACACCACCGTGTGCGCGGTGGCCGAGGCGCGTGCGGCGAGACGGGCGGTGCTGAGGTAGCGGTCGCGGGGCAGTGTCTCCCGGGCCGGAGCGGGCAGTGGCCGGCACAGGTCCGGGGTGAGGAGGGTCTCGGCGAGCAGACCGGGGTCGTCGATGCCGGCGGCGGCCGCCAGCCGGGCCGCCCGGCTGAAGTCGCCCCGGCCGGTGCGGACCGCGAGCAGCCGGTAGTGCGGCAGATAGGGCGCCAGCGGGAACGCGTGGTTCTGGTCCTGCCGTCGCGAGTGGACGGTCTCCACCGTGCCGTCCGGCCTGATGAGGTCCAGGGTGGCGGTGAGGTTGCGCTCGACGGCGTCCCGCAGGTCGGCGCGGCCGAGGACGTCGGCCAGCAGGAGCAGCGAAGGGTTGGAGACGTGGGCGGCGTAGTTGGCGCTCCGTTCCGAGTACAGGCCGTCCGCGTCGATGTCGACGCCCTCGGAGAGCCACTCCTCGATACGGGCGAGCAGCCGGTCGTCGGGGAACGACCGGTGCAGCCGGGCCAGCGCCGCGCACAGCTCCCAGCGGTGGTTCGGGGTGTGCACCCCACCGGTCAGCAGACTGCCGGAGGCGGCGTCGGCGATCTCCGCGAGCGCGGCCGTGACCTCGTGCAGTTCCGGCCCCGCCCCGGCGGCGAGGACATGCGCGTCGCACACGTCGTTGACGGTGAAGGCCGAGTCCGGCGGCGACTGCACGTTGTCGCCGCCGGCGAAGAGGCCGGTGGTGGTCTGCACGGCCCGCAGGGCGCGCAGGTGGGTCGTCGTGGCGGCGATGGCCCGCCCGCTGCCGCGCAGTGCCGAGTCCTCGGAGAGGTACGCCGCGACCAGGGTCTTCACCCGGCGTGCCAGACCACGGTGCGACACACCGGCGGGTTCCCCGCCGGGGCCGGCCGCCGTCGGGGCGGCGAGCCGGTCGGCGGCGCGCGCCGCCGCGCGGACGAACTCGTGGTCGAGCGGGGTGGGCAAGATCAGTCCTTCAGTCCGGCATTGATGTCGGCGCCCATGACGTAGCGCTGGAAGACCAGGAAGATGGCGATCAGCGGGATCATGGAGATGACCGAGGCGCCGAGCAGGACCGACCAGTTGATGTTCTGTGCGCCGACGATGCTCTGGATGCCGATCTGCACGGTGAACTTGTTGGGGTCGTTGAGCATCAGCAGCGGCCAGATGTAGTCGTTCCAGCGCCACTGGAAGGACAGGATGGCCAGCGTCAGCATGATGGGCCGAGAGAGCGGCACCATGATCCGCAGGAAGATCGACAGCTCCTTGGCGCCGTCGATGCGTGCCGCTTCCACGAGTTCGTCGGGAACCGTCAGGAAGAACTGGCGGAACATGAAGCATCCGGTCGCGGTGAGGACGGCCGGGAGGATGATGCCGGCGAACGAGTTGTAGAGACCGAGGTTGCGGACGACCAGGAACTCCGGGGCGAGCATGACCTCGGAGGGCAGCATCGTGGTGGCCAGGATGCAGATGAAGAAGACCTTGAGCCACTTGTTGTCGTACTTGGCCAGGGCGTAACCGGTGCAGCAGCTGACACCCACCGTGAGGATCGTCGTGATCACGCACACGATGGCCGTGTTGATGAAGTACTGCGAGAAGTTGGCGCTTTCCCACGCCGCCTTGAAACCCGACAGGGTGGGGTTGTGCGGCACCAGCGTCAGCGGATAGGAGAACAGGTCGCTGGCCGGTTTGAGGGAGCTGAGGACGAACCACAGCACCGGGAACCCGTACAGGCACGCCATGATCCACAGCAGTGTCGTCGCGGACACAGCCTGCCGGAGGCCACCGGTGGCAGCACCGCGGGGGCGCTTCTTGGAGACGGGTCGTCCGGGGCCCTTGTCGACCGGGGGTGCCATGTCTGTGGTTGTCATCGGTTCTCCACCCGCCGGTTGACGATCAGCTGGACGATCGCGACGGCCATCAGGATGAGCATGAGCACGAAGGACGCGGCGCTCGCGTAGCCGATCTGGCCCCGTTTGAAGCCGGTCTCGTAGATGTACTGGACGAGCAGGTTGTTCGACGTGCCGGGTCCGCCGTTGTTGAGGGCGACGAACACCGGGTATTCCTTCATCGCGTTGATCGTGTTGAGCAGGATGACGATGAACGAGGTGGGCGCGATGCTCGGCAGCGTGATGCTGAAGAACTGGCGCCACGGTCCGGCGCCGTCGAGCGAGGCCGCCTCGTAGTACGACACCGGTACGTTCTTGATCGCCGCGATGAACAGCAGCATCGAGAAACCCGTCCAGGCCCAGGAGGCCGCCATGACCACCACGATCAGCGACAGGTCCGCGTCCGACTGCCACGGAACGGCGCTTCCGCCGAACTTCTCGATGACGTAGTTGACCAGTCCGAAGTTCTCACCGAACATCCAGCGCCACAGCACACCCACGACGATGGGCGACAGCAGCCACGGGATGAAGAAGACGACACGGGCGACCGACCCGCCCTTCGCGTGCTTGCTCACCACCAGGTTCGCGGCGAGCAGCGAGACCACGAAGTTCAGCGGGACGAAGAGCACGGCGTACAGCAGCGTCCGGGTCAGCGCGTCGTAGAAGGTGGAGTCCCCGAACAGGTTCGAGTAGTTGTCCAGTCCGATGAACTGGAACGCCCCCACGCCCGTGTAGTTCGTGAACGAGTAGACGAGCCCGATCACCGCCGGCCAGACGAAGAACAGCGCGAAGAGCACGACATTGGCCGCGATGAGGACGAGCGGCGCAAGGGTGTACTTATTGCGTCTCCTGGGCGGGCTCACGGACACGTCCGAGGCGCGTTTTGTCATCTTCCTGACTCCGTGCTGGTGGAATGGATTCCTGTGGGCTCAGGCCATGAGCCCGGCGTCACATGGACCGGCCAGGGCCGGGCGGCGGTGTCGGGACACCGCCGCCCGGCCCTGTGGCTTACGAGGCGCCGCCGACCTGCTGGTTGTAGCCGGCCACGATGTTCTCCAGGGCCTTGTCGGCCGACTGCTGACCGTTGATCGCCTTGCCGAGCTCCGTCTTCGTCGGGTCCTCGGTGAGGCTCTTGCCCTTCAGCACCCAGTTCGTCTGCGCGGTGTTGAAGTAGCCGGAGATCGGCGCGTAGAGCGGGATCTCCTCGTTGTACAGCTTGAACGCCGCCTGCGCCGCCTCGGACGTGAAGGGGTACTCCGGGTTCAGACCGCTCTCGACGGGCAGGAAGCCGGACGTCTCACAGAGCGTCTTGTAGTGGGCCGGCTCGTACAGCCAGGACAGGAACTTCTTCGCGGCGGTGGCGCCCTCGCTGTTGTTGTTGAAGCCCACCGTCATGCCGCCGCTGTTGACGTCGCTGGCCTGCACCGGCTGGGCGGGGGTCGGGACGCTCGCCCACTCGAACTTCTTGATGCTGTCCGCGAAGGAGGCGACCTGCCACACGCCGGACCAGTAGGCGACCACGTCACCGCTCTGGAACATGGCGGACGGGTCGGCGCCGCTGGTCCACACCGACTTCGGCATGGTCTTGTCGTCGTTCCATCCGACGAAGGTGTTCACGGCCTTCTTGGTCGCCTCGTCCACCGAGAACTTGCCGGAGGAGTCCGCGTGGACGTACTGCCCGCCCATCTCGTACACCATGGCGCGGAGCCGGGACGGCGACTGGTCGAAGGTCAGCGAGTACTTGGCCTTGGTCTTCTCGCGGACCTTGTTCGCCGCCGCGATGAAGTCGGTCCAGGTCCACGTCTTGTCGGGCGAGGCCGGGAAGGAGACGCCGGCCTTCTCGAACAGGGTCTTGTTGATGAACAGGCCGGACGCGGTGACGTCCGAGGGGATGGACAGCACCTTCCCGGACGAGTCCTTGGCGAGGAAGTTGGCGTTGATGTTGTTGCTCTTGTTGTTGGCGATGGAGCTGAGGTCGATCAGCTTGCTCGACCAGATCGGGTCCAGCGCCGGCACGGCGGCGACGTCGGGCAGGGAGTTCGCCTGCGCGGCGTTGTGCAGCTTCGTCGTGTACCCGTCGTACGGGATGTTGACGAGCTTGACGTTGACGCCCTCTTCCTTCTTGTACTGCGCCACGAGCTTCTTCCAGCCCGCGTCCTGCCCCGGAACCGTGGAGATCCAGAACGTCAGCGACTTGGCGTTCCCGCCCGATTCGGAGCCGCCTCCGCAGGCGGTGAGCATCAGGGCACCTGCCGTGGCCACGGCAGCGAGGGGAACCAGGCGGCGCATGCCGCCGCGGCCGAGACGGCGGGAGCGCCGCACACCCACAGTGGTCATCTTCGATCCCTTTTCGTCATACGAGACGGAGCACGGCGCCGACCGAGCGGCACGGGTGCATTGTGCAGAAATTTGCTTTCCGGGGGCGCGGCCTCGCCCGGCCGCGTCTTCCCTGTGGGTGCGTTCCCCGGCCTCCTGGGCCGCCGCCTCGTGAGCACGCCCTCACATGGCTGCCGTACATCTTCGTGTACCGGCGGGACGCTCTTCCCCAAGCCGATGTCCCGACCGACTTAGAAAGCGCTTGTCCGGACATTGGCAGACCGAGTCGGAAGGCGTCAATCCTTGGGCCGCGCGGCCTGGGTCACGGTTTGGACTCCCCGGGCGACCGCGAGTCTCGCGGCGCCCGCGACCGTGCCGAAATCGCCGACCGTGCTGCTCACCACCTCGGTGGGCCAGCTCAGCCGGTTCAGCTCGGCCCGGACCCCCGCCAGCAGGCCCGGATCGGCGCCGGTGCTGCCGCCCAGCACGATCAGGCCCGGGTCCAGCACGGCCGTCACGGCGGCGGCGAGCCGCCCCACGTCGACGGCATGGCGGTCGACGACGGCACGGGCCGTGGCCCGGCCCTCCCCGGCCAGGGCGAAGAGCCGGTCCGTGGTGCGCGGACACGGCCCGTCCCGCTCCGCCCAGGCCTCCTTGGCCCGGCGCAGCAGGGAGCGGGCCCCGATGTACTCCTCCAGGGCCTCCCGGCGCGGCTCACGGCCGTCGTCCCAGGGGTAGGGCAGCCGGGCGAGCTCACCGGCGGCGCCGTTCGAGCCGCGCAGCACCTGGCCGCCGACGACGATGCCGAGACCGATGCCGACGCCGATCCGCAAGTAGCCGAAGGTGTGCCGGCCGCGGGCGGCGCCCTCGTGCAGCTCGGCGAGCGCGGCGCAGTTGACGTTGTTCTCGAGATGGACGGGCACGCCCGGGGGCAGGGCCACGGCCATCGCGTCGAAGACCGGGCCCGCCTTGGCGGTGGCCGGGCGCATCCCGCTGCCCTGGAGGTCCCGCGCGGTGACGTCACCGACGGCGACCACGATGGAGCGCAGCGGAGCCCCTTCGGGCAGCGCGGCGAGCGCCTCGCGTACGGCGTCGGCCGCGTCCTTGCGGGGGGCGGTGGCCTCGGCGAGCAGGGTGCCGTCCAGGGCGCAGCCCCTGACCCGGGTGTGCGCGGGGCCGAGGTCGACGGCCAGGACGGCGCCGGCGACGGGGCCGAGACGGTATACGGCGGCGGAGCGGCCGGTGCCGCTGGAGGCGGTGCCGTAGTGCGCGGCGAGCCGGGCGCCCTCCAGCTCCGCCACGGCGGAGGAGACGGTCGGCTTGGAGAGCCCCGCCAGACTGGCGAGCTGCGGCCGGGTGGCCCTGCTCGCCTGGGCCAGCACGGCGAAGACCGCGCTGGCGCTCTCGGTCAGGCGGGGGGCTTCCGCCACGTCGTGTTCCACAGTTTCCCCCACACGGGTACCGGGCCGCGCACCCGGCCGATCGGATCGGCGGGCTGCGGCGAAAGGATGCGACGACGGCGCGCGTTCCCGCCCCGCGACGGCCCGGAAGGGGGCCGCGGAGGTCGAGTGCGCGACTTCTCTTGACGCACTGTACTTCGTTAGTTAACTTCCTAACGAACTTCACGGTACTCGCCTGCCGTGCTCGTCAGAAGCCCGTCCCGGGGCTTCCCTAGTTCACCAGAAACCCGTAATTCCGCAGGTCACGGTTTCGCCCACCGTCGCAGCTCGTATGCAACGACGAAAGAGGATCCGTGCAGGACTCTCCCCCTTCGTGCCCCCTCGTGGTCGGCGTCGACGTGGGCGGTACCAAGACGCATCTCCGCGCGATGGCGGGTGAGGACGTCGTGGCCGACCGTGTCGGACCCAGCAGTGGCTGGCGGCCGCACGACACCGCGGCGGCCGCTCGCTGGCTGGCCGCGCTCGTCCACGAGTCGCTGCCCTCGGGCGCGCGCCCCGCCGCGCTCGCCGTGGGGGCGCACGCCTGCGAGACCCCCCGGCAGTGCGCGCAGATCCGCGCCGCCGTTCAGGAACTTCTCGGCGTTCCCGCGCACATCGTGGGCGACGCCGAGCTTCTCGTGCCCGCCGCGGGACTGGACAAGGGGGCCGGCCTGGTGGCCGGCACCGGTTCGGTCGCGGTGGGCCTGCTGCCCGACGGCACCCCCGTGCAGGTCGGCGGCTGGGGCGCGGTCCTCGGCGACGAGGGCGGCGCCGCCGGACTCGTCCGGGAGGCGGCCCGGGCCGTATGGGCCGCCCATGACCGCGGCGCCGAGCCGGACGCCCTCGCGGCCGGTCTCCTCGCCGCGTTCGGCGTACCCGAGGTGCCCGCGCTCGGCGCGGCCCTCGAAGCCGCTCAGGACGTCTCCGCCGAGTGGGGCCGGCACGCGCCCGTGGTCTTCGCGGCCGCCGACGCCGGCTCCGCGCCCGCCCGTGCCGTGATCGCCGAGGCGGGCGCGGCGCTCGCCGCGCTCGTCGCCCGGCTCGCCGCCCGCGGGGTCGCGGTCGACGACGTGGTGGTGGCGGGTGGCACGATCCTGCACCAGCCCGCGCTCCACGAGGCGTTCACCGCCGCGCTCCGGGCCGCCGTACCGGGAGCGCGCCCACGGCGGCTGACCGGGCCGCCGGTCCTGGGCGCGGTGGCGCTCGCGCGGGCCCTCCTGGGAGAAACCGCGCTCCTGTGAGAAACCGCTCTCCCGTTCACCCACAGGTCATGTACCGGTCGCCGGGCCCTCGCAGAAGCGACACAGCCCGGCCGTAGATCTTCGCTCGTACGCGTCATCCGGCTCAGGAGTCGTCACCAGGCCCACGAGCCGCACGTGATCACATCTCTTCCCCTCTGGCCCCACGGCCGAAGAACTCAAGAGAGGCACATCCATGCCGTCACCCGCCGGGTCCACCGTTTCCTCGGCCGTGAACAGAAGGCGCTTTCTGAAGGTCTCCTTCGGCGGCTCCGCGGCCCTGGTCGCCGCCCCGACGCTGGTGTCCTGGCTGGGCGCCGCCGACGCCAAGGCCGCCACAAGCCCGCTCCCGTTCGTCGACGACTACAAGACGAACGTCCTGACCAACCTCACGCCCGAGACCAACGCCGTGGTGCGGGTCCTCGGCGGCTTCGCGCAGGTGTGGAAGACCGGCTCGGCCTGGAACACCGGCACCCCGCTGCGGCCCGAGATCCTGCGCGCCAACATGCGCTACTGCGCCGCCCTCACCGGCGCCCGCACGGAGGCCCAGGGCAAGGAGGCGTTCGTCTACGACCGCCAGCACCAGAGCTACGCGATGATCGCGGGCCTCGGCCCCCTGGCCGACCTGTACAAGGCCGGAGCCAAGGCGGTCACCTCGATCACCAGCGCGCCGGACACCACGCCCGCGACCACGATCAGCGACGCGGTGCCCGCCGGCGCGCCCGCCGGTTCCGCGCTCGGCGCCGGTTCGTACACCTCCGACCTCGGCCAGGTCGCCAAGCTCGTGGACACCGTGCGCGGCCCGTACGCCTCGGGCAACCCGGGCAAGTACGCCTTCCAGTACCCGCGTCCTTGGCGTATGAACGAGAACAGCGAGGTCGTCGACACCGGCAGGACCGACGCGCTCGGCTACCCCGTCTACGACTCGAAGGTCGTCGTCGTGCCCCAGCTGCTGCGCCAGCGCGGCACCTCGGCGACCGACGACGGCGGCTTCCCGAGCGGCCACACCAACGCCTTCCACCTGGCGGCGCTGGCGTTCGCGTACGCCGTGCCCGAGCGGTTCCAGGAGCTGGTGACCCGCGCCCTGGAGCTCAGCCACACCCGGATCATGTCCGGCATGCACTCCACGGTCGACGTCATGGGCGGCCGCATCATGGCCACCGCGCTCGCCGCGGCCACCCTCGCCGACCCGGCCAACGCCGACCTGAAGGCCGCCGCCCGCGCCCAGGCCCTCGCCTACTTCACGGGCAGGACGGGCACGACGGCCGACACGCTGTTCGCCTACGCGCACGCGGACGCCTCCGACGCGTACGCCGACCGCGAGGCCAACCGGCGTGACGCCGAGCCGCGCCTGACGTACATCCTGGAGCGCGAGGGCCGCAAGGAGCCCCTGACCGTGCCCAAGGGCGCCGAGGTGCTGCTGGAGACCCGCCAGCCCTACCTGAGCGCCGAGCAGCGCCGCGAGGTGCTGCGCACCACCGCTCTGCCCTCGGGGTACGTGCTGCTGGACGGCTTCGAGCAGTGGGGCCGGCTGAACCTGTTCGCCGCCGCCGACGGCTACGGCTCCCTCGACTCCGACGTGACGGTCACCCTGGACGCCTCGAAGGGCGGCTTCCACGCGGCCGACGCCTGGCGCAACGACATCGAGGGCGACGGCTCGCTGACCAAGCTCGGCTCCGGCACCCTCACCCTGACCGGCCACAACCGCTACCACGGCGGCACGGTCGTGGCGGAGGGCACCCTCGTCGCGGGTCACGCCAACGCGCTCGGCCAGGGCGATGTCCGGCTCACCGGCGGCACGGTCCGCGCCGAGCAGCCGGTGCGGGTGCGCGGCGCCTGGACGCAGTCGAAGGGGGCGACGCTGGAGCTGGAGCTGCGCCGGGGCCACGGCGCCGCGCTCACCGTGTCCGGCCGGGTGACCCTCGGCCAGGGCTCGGTGCTCTCGCTGCGCCTGGACGACAAGCAGCCCGCCCGTGCCGGGGACGTCGTCCCGGTGATCGACTCCTGCGCGCTGCGCGGCCAGTTCGACAAGGTGGAGCTGAACTCCGCCACGCTGCGCGCCGTACCTGTGTACACGGCGGACGGTCTGTCGGTACGACTCCTGAAGCGGTAACGCCCCTGAAGGCGGGAGCTGGTGCACAGTGGCCCTGTGGCCACCGCGGACCGCTCCCGCCGCCGCCCCGCGGGTGACACCGCGGGGCGGATGATGACGCGCACACGGCACAGGATCACGGAACGGGCCCCGCAACCGGTCACCGGTGCGGCGGCCATGCGGTCACGCCCCTCGGCCCCGGTCCGCCGCAGACCCTGGCTCGTGCCGCTGCTGGTGGCGGTCCTCCTCGCCCAGATGGCCGCGGCGATGGTGACCACCGCCGCGCAGCAGACGCCGACCGTCGACGAGCCGGTGTACGTGGCCACGGCCGCCGACTATCTGCACGAGCACCGGATCCGGTACAACCCCGAGCACCCGCCCCTGGGCAAGCTGGTCGTCGCGGCCGGTGTGGCGCTCGCCGACCCGCACGTGGACCCGCGCTTCACCGGCGACCAGACGGCCGCGGGCCGGCATCTGCTCTACGAGTCGGGCAACGACCCCTGGCGGCTGATGCTGTGGGCGCGACTGCCCGTGATCGTCCTGACGCTGCTGTTCGGGCTCGTGGTGTTCGCCTTCGCCCGTGATCTCGCCGGGCCCGTCCCCGCCCTGGCCGCGCTCGCCCTGTACGCCTTCTCCCCCGATGTGATCGCGCACGGTTCGCTGGCGACGCTGGACGTCCCGACGGCCGGTTTCCTGCTGACCTCGGCCTGGCTGCTGTGGCGGGCCCGCCGCTCCGGACGGGCCCGGCGGTACCTGCCGCTCGCCGGGGCCGCGCTCGGCGCCGCCCTCGCCACGAAGATGAGCGCGCTGCCCGCCGTACCCGTGTTCGTGGCCCTGGCGGCCTGGTCGGTGGGGCTGCGGCGGGTGCGCCGGGCCCTGGCCGCGGGGGCCGTGGTGGCGGCGGCGGCCGTGGCCGTCGTCTGGCTGACGTTTCTCGTGGTGGACCCCCGGCTGCGCTGGGATCCCCGCCAGACGCACGTCCCCGTGGTGCACGGGCCGCGCGGGCTGCTGGTGCGGCTGCTGCCCCTGCCGGCGGCGTACCGGGACGGCATGCGGATGCAGTTCGGGCTGGAGAACCAGTCCTGGTCGGGCTTCCTGTTCGGGCATGTCTACTCCGGCTCGCGCTGGTACTACCTGCCGGTCGCGCTGGTGGTGAAGACCCCGCTCGGCATGCTCGCGCTGTGGGCGGCGGGCGCGGTCGCCCTGGTGACGGTACGGCGGCTGCGGCCCGCGGCGCCGTACGTGCTGGTCCCGGCGGCGGTCCTGCTGGCCTCCGCGATGACCGGGTCACGGAACTTCGGCACCCGGTACGCGGTGTTCCTGCCGATGTTCCTGGCGGTGGCCGCCGGCTGCGTCCTGGCGGTGCGATGGCGGTGGCGGCGGGTGGCGACCTGGGCGCTGGTGGCGTTCGTCGCCGTCAGCTCGCTGCGGACGTTCCCCTTCTACCTGCCGTACTCCAACGAGGCGTTCGGCGGCCCGGCGAAGACGCATCTGTGGCTGCACGACTCCAACGTGGACTGGGGCCAGGACCTCGGCCGGCTCGCGGACCGGCTGCGCGGACGCTACGCGGGCGAACGGGTCTGGCTCGTCTACAAGGGCAGCGGTGTGCCCTCGTTCTACGGCATCCACGCCTCCGATCCCCGGCGCGCCCCGCTGCGCAAGGTGCACGGGGTGATGGCCGTGTCGGACTCGGCCGCGGCCCGGGCCAGGGGGCCGCTCGCCCGGCTGATCAGGTCCAGCCACGAGGTGGACGAGGTCGGTCACTCGATCACGATTTACCAGCGGTAATGGCCGGTGGGGTGTGCGACCGGCGGGGCCTCGGGCACGCTGTCCCGCACGCTCCGTGAGCTATGTTGAGCTGCGTGGGAGACAAAGGAGGCGCACCGGTGCCATCGCCGCAACAGGCACGCGCACAGGCATCAGCGATCACCTCGGGCAAGACGGATCCGGAGGCGGAGGTGTCCCCGACCTCCCGGCTCAGGGCCCTTTTCGACGGGCCCCATCTGTCACCGGGACAACGGCGCATCGCCCAGTATCTGATCGAGCACATCACCGAGGCGGCGTTCCTGTCGATCACCGACCTCGCCGACCGGGTGGGCGTCAGCCAGCCCTCGGTGACCCGGTTCGCCGCGGCGGTCGGCTTCAGCGGCTATCCCGCGCTGCGCGAGAAGCTCCAGTCGATCGCGCTCGGCACCCTGGCCGGCGGCCCCGCCCCGGACGAGGTGAACCGCAGCAACGAACTCCAGGCGGCGGTCGACGCGGAGATCGAGAACCTGGAGAACCTGCGGCGGGACTTCGCCGACCCGGACCGGGTGATCGAGGTCGGGCGGGCGCTGTCGCAGTCGACGCCGCTGACCATCCTGGGTTTCAGGATCTCGGCCTCGCTCGCCGAGTACTTCGCCTACGCCGCCCGCCGGGTCCATCCGGACGTCCGCCTGGTGACCCGGGGCGGCAGCGTCGCCTACGACGCGCTGCTGCAGTCCCGGGAGGCGGGCGGGACGTGGGTGCTGGCGTTCTCGATGCCCCGGCACGCGCAGGAGACGCTGACGGCCGTAAGGGTCGCGCGCAGCGCCGGTCTGAAGGTCGCGCTGATCACCGATCTGGCGCTCGGCCCGATGGCCGACGAGGCCGACGTCACCTTCGCCACCGGCACCGGGTCCCGGCTGGTGTTCGACTCCTACGCCGCGCCCGGGGTGATGGCGGCCGCGGTGCTCCAGGCCATGACCGACGCGGGCCCGGAGCGCACCCAGGCGCGGCTGGAGGAGTACGAGCAGATCGCCGAGCAGCATCAGTTCTTCCTGCGCGAGTGACCCGCCGGCGAGCGGACGAACGACCACCCCCCTCCCCCGTAAAAGGGCAAGGGGATCATTGCGGGCACATCGCACATGAATGTTTTCATACGCCTTGCAAACCCGTCGGTATATATAAATACTGCTCACGGCCGCACCCGCCCGCGCAGGGCTCCTGTACGGGCACCCGAAGCCGTCGTCCCCTACCCACGCCGGCGCCCAGGGTGCTCGGGGCGCCGCTCACGCGAGCGCCCGTGGCGGCCCCGGTCATCCCCTGGACCGGGGCCGCCCCACAAAACGTCGGACCACCCGTCCCGACGCCGCACACCCGGAAGCGATGACCATGACTCTGAC
This sequence comes from Streptomyces sp. NPDC005820, assembly GCF_040630255.1. Taxonomy (NCBI): domain Bacteria; kingdom Bacillati; phylum Actinomycetota; class Actinomycetes; order Kitasatosporales; family Streptomycetaceae; genus Streptomyces; species Streptomyces sp. NPDC005820. The sequence goes on along the minus strand of NZ_JBEXXE010000036.1, from coordinate 87,141 downwards.
GACGACGCAGCGCATCAGCCCGGACTGGCCGTGCCAGGTCAAGACCCCCGGCAGCTACGACTGGGAGCGTTCGGCCGCGAAGTGGCTGCGGGAGCTGGTGCCCGCCCGGTACGCGAGCTACCCGCTCATGCTGCGTCAGCCGGTGCTGCTCGGCCGTCACGCCCAGATCCAGGTCCAGCAGGAGATCCGGGTGGCCCGCACCGCCCTGCAGACCGCGCGCGCCGACCTGCCCCGGCTGGGGATGCCCGAGTCGGTCATCGAGCACACCATCAAGCTGTACGCCGCCGAGCTGCTGCAGCTCCAGCACATCGCCCGCAGCGTCCGCTGTGTGACCCAGGCCCTGGTCGAGTCCCACGCCGGCCGCTGAGCGTCGCGGCCGTCACGGGTCCCGCTCCCGGCCCCGGCATCGCCGCAAGCCCCTGATCGAAACCGCGTGCCTGTGCCATGCTCGAGGCGTGACGAGCGAATCCGCGCTGCCCACCGGGTCCGGCGAGGCGCCCGACATGGCCGCCCTGACCCGGGTCGTGGCACGTCAGCGCGCGGAGATGGACCGGCTCCAGGACCTGGCCGCCACCTCGGCCGTACTGGAGCGGGCCAAAGGCGCGGTGATGGCGCGGCTCGGCTGTTCCCCCGACGCGGCACAGGACGAACTCCAGCGGCGGGCGAAGACCGCCCGGCGGACCCTGCTGGAGGAGTGCTGGCTCACCCTCGGCTCGCTGGCCCCGCCGACCCCCGGTGAACCCCGTCCCGCCGAAGCCGCCACCGCCGCCGGGGACGAACCGCTCCCGTTCCCGGACGACTCCGGCTCCTCGGCCCTGGCCCGGCTCGCCCGGTCCCTCGTCAGGGTCGGCACCCCGCAGGACCTCGCCCGCTGCCTCCTGGACCGGCTCGCCCCGGACCTGGACGCCGACGCGGTCATGCTCTACGCCCGACTGCCCTCCGGCGGGCTGGAACTGGTCGGGCACGCGGGGATCGACGAAACGCTCGCCCTGCAGTGGGCCCGGGTGCCGCCGCTGGCCGGGATCGCCGCGCTGGACGCCCTGGCCGCGGGAGAGGCCCGCTGGCTGGAGAACCCGGCGGACGACCACGAGCGGTATCTGCTGATCGGGGACCCGTCCCGGCAGTGGGGCTCACGCGCCTGGCTGCCCGTCGGCGCCGGGAAGCCGGCCGAGGTCGCGCTCGGGGTGCTGTGCCGCCGCGCGGGTCCCTTCCCGCCCGCCGTGCGGGAGCATCTGCTGGCCGTCGCCCGGCTGTGCGCCGGCCCGTTGCGCACGTTCGGGGTGCGGCGGGAGCCCGCCGTCGGCGCCGCCGCGGACGCCGTGCAGACGGTGTTCGACCGGCTGCCGGTCGCCGCGGTGCTGCTCACCCCGGTGCGCGGACCCTCGGGTGCCGTCGAGGACTTCCGGATCGAGGCCGTCACCGCCGGGACCTCCGACGCCGTCGGCAGGGCCGGCCGCGATCTGCTCGGCCTGCGCTTCCTGGAGTGCTGGCCCACGGCCGCCGACGAGCCGCTGTGGCAGGGGTGCCTCAAGGCGCTCGAGGGCGAGGAGCCGTACGAGAGCGAGCCGTTCGCCCGGCAGCACAGCGTCGGCGGGGTCAGTGAACTGGCCACCTGGTCGGCGCGGGTGGCACGGCTCGGCGACGGACTCGTCGTCAGCTGGGTGCGGCACGACCCCTCGGACCGTCAGGAGCAGCGGCTGGCGGACGTCCAGCGGCTGGGCCGGCTCGGCTGGGCCACCTGGAACCTGGCCACCGGCGAGGGCAACTGGTCCGCCCAGGTGTACGCCCTCCTCGAACGCGACCCCGCGCACGGGCCCGTCCCGCTCACCCGGCTGCCCGGCTTCGCCCTGCCCGAGGACGTGCCCGCCCTGACCCGGGCCGTCGACGAACTGGTGCGCGAAGGGCGGCCGTGCGACGTGCCGTTCCGGGTCGCCGCCCGGGACGGGGTCCGTCATCTGCGGGCGGTCGCCGAGGCGGTGACGGACGCCGACGGCACCCCCGTCGAGGCGCACGGCTTCCTCCAGGACGTCAGCGCCCAGCGCAGCGCCGAACTCGCCCTGCTCGCCAGCGAACGCGCGATGCTCACCCAGCAGGGCGTGCTGACGGCCGAACGCACGGTCGCGGCCCGGCTCCAGGACGCGCTGCTGCCGCTGCCGAAACAGCCCGTGCGGCTGGCCGGACTACGCGTCGACATCGCCTATCTGCCCGCGCAGTCCGGGCTCAACGTGGGCGGCGACTGGTTCAGCGCCATCGAACTGCCGGACGGCGACGCCCTGTTCGTGGTGGGAGACGTGACCGGACACGGCCTGGACGCCGTCGCCTCGATGGCCCTGCTGCGGTTCACCGCCAAGGGCATGGTCATCACCGGCTCCTCACTGACCGGGGCGCTCGCCCGGCTCAACGCGCTGCTGCTGCACTCCCGTGACCCGCACGGCACGGCGACCATGGTCCTGGCCCGCTACGACCCGCGCGGGCGACGGCTGGTGTGGGCCCAGGCCGGGCATCCCCCGCCGCTGCTGCTGCGGGCGGGCGAGGCCCGCTATCTCGAGCGGCCGCACGGCATGCTGCTCGGCGCCCGCGACACCCCGCGCTACGAGGAGGCGGAGTGCCGGCTCGCCCCCGGCGACCGGCTGGTGCTGTACACCGACGGCCTGGTGGAGCGGCCCCGGGAGAGCATCGACCGGGGCCTGGAGCGGCTCGCCCGGGCCGCGTCGGCGCCCGGTCCCGGCGGACCGGTGCCGCTGGAGCGGCTGATCGGCGCGCTGCCGGAGCCGGAACGCCGGGACGACGTCTGTGTGCTGGACATCCAGGTGCCCCGGGACGCCGAGGACTGACCGGTGCCCGGGCGCACGGTCGCTCGGGCGCCCGGTCGCTCGGGCGCCGACGTCATCCGCCGGTGCGTGACTCCAGGGCCTGCCGGGTGTCGTCGCCGTACACGCCGTCCTCGTCGCCACGGATGCCGTACCAGAGCTGGAAGCGGGCCACCGCCTCCGTGAGGGTGGCGTTGTACCGACCGTCCGTGGCGCCGTCGCGGTACACGTCGGGGATCTTGAGCAGCCGCTGCTGGAGGTCGGTCACCTCGGGGCCGCTGTCACCCTCCCGCAGGGTGCCGGCGCCGTCGGGGTCGGCGGACGGCGAGGAGGTCTCCGGCTGGGTGGCGCTCGGCTGCGGCCGCACGGTCTCCGCCGCCGCCTCGCCGCCGCGGCCCGGGACCAGCAGGGCACCGGCGAAGCCGACGAGCGCCGCGGCACACACGCCGATCGTGATGGCGGCCCGGCGCAGCCCGGTGCCGGACCCCTCGTCGTCGCGCCCTCGCGCACCGCGCGGCACGGACGCCGCCGGGTACGCCCCGCTCGGGCGTCGGCCGGCCCGGCCGGGTACGGTCCCTCGGCCGCCCGCCCGGCCGGGGTGTGCGCCGGTGCTCCCCGGAGGGGGCCCGTAGGGGCGGTCGGCGGGACGGCCGGAGCGGGACCCGTACGGGGGCCGCTCACCGGGATCCGACGACGTCACGGAGGCGGTGTGCTCGCCCCACCCGGCCTCGGGCCCGGTGCTCTGCCCGGCGGCGGACTCGTGGGCGGGCTCATGAGTCTGTACGCGGGTGGCCTCGGGGGTGCGTTCGTGGGCGTGTTCGCCCCACCCGGCCGGTGCTCCGGCGACCTGTTCCGCAGCGGGCGCGTACGGGGGGTGCTCGTCGGCCCAGTCCTGGCCGACGATCGGTTCCGTCGCCGGTACGGCGGGGTCGTGGCGGTCGGCGTCCGGCGCGGGGACGGTGTCGGTCCAGTGCCCCACCGGGGGGAGTTGCTCCGTCGCCGCCTCGTCGGTGCCGCCCGGCAGGCCCTGCAGCGGGATCGACTCGTAGGAGACGGGTTCCTTGGTCAGTTCGGTCATCTCGCGGAACAGGTCCGCCAGGGCGTCGGTGTTGCGGGGCCTGAGGACCCGGATGGGCTCCACGACCTTGCGCTCCTGCGGCTGTCCGGGTTCGGCCGGTGTCGGCACCCTGGTCTCCCTCCGTTCCGTGTCCCCGGGGAGAGATACGGGCGGACGGGCGGACGGGTTCAGCCGGTGAGGAAGCGGCGCAGGGAACGCGTGGTCGCGGCGACGAAGGCGTCCCGTCCGGCGTCGTCGAGGACGTCCAGGGAGAGATACGGGTTCAGGTCCTCGAGCTCGACGAGGAGCAGCCCGCCGCCGGGTGCGCGGCAGGCGTCGACGCGCTGGATGCCGTACGCCAGGGTGTTCCAGTCGATGAAGCGGCGGGCGAACTCCAGGTCGGCGGGGGTGGGTTCGTACGGCTGGAGCTGCCAGCGGCGGCCGGGGTCCGGGGCGTACAGGGCGTACTGGAAGTCGTGGTCGACGAAGTAGAAGGAGACCTCGTAGGCGAAGTCGACGCACGGCTGGACCAGGACGGCTCCGTCGGTCAGGGCGGGCAGCCGGTCCGGGGCGACGATCCTGAGGCCCCGGGAGTCGGCGCCCAGCTTGGGTTTGACGACGTACCGGTCGGCCTCGGGGAGGAGGTGCAGGTCCGCCGCGCGGTCGACCGTGGGGATCACCGGGTACCCGGCGGCGTCGAGGTCCAGGAGGTACTGCTTGCCGGCCATGTCGGCCCGTCCGGTGAGCGGGTTGTAGACGCGGACGCCGTCCCGCAGGGCGCGCGCACGGAAGGCCTCGTACGCCTCCTGGTAGCCGAGGACAGGCCCGCTGTTGCGGACGACCACGGCGTCGAAGGCGTCCATCAGGGCCGCCGCGTCCAGGGGATGGCACAGGGCGAGGTCGAAGTCGGCGCGCAGCCGGGAGGTGAGGAAGACGTCCTCGTCGCCGTAGCGCCGGCCGCGGGCCGGGTAGGCCAGGTCGGTGACATAGAGGAGACGGGGACGGGCGGACGGCACGGAGGCTCCTCGGCTGGGCGGTGCGGCGGTGCGGCGGTGCGGCGGTGCGGCGGTGCGGCGGTGCGGCGGTGCGGCGGTGCGGAAAGGTTACGCCGGGGTGGGAGGTGCTCCTGCGGGGAGGGGGACGGAGGGGTCGTACGATGACAGGACCGTCGTTTTCTCTCCCGAAGGGCTCGTCGACTCCGTGACCACCGCAACGCTTCTCGACGGCAAGGCCGCCGCGGCCGACATCAAGAACGAACTCACCCTCCGCGTCGAGGCGTTGAAGGAGCGCGGCATCACCCCCGGGCTGGGCACGATCCTCGTCGGCGACGACGCGGGCAGCCGTTCCTACGTGGGCGGCAAGCACCGGGACTGCGCGCAGGTCGGCATCGCCTCGATCCGGGTGGAGCTGCCCGCCGACGCCTCCCAGGCCGATGTCGAGGCCGCGGTGCTGCGGCTGAACGCCGACCCGGCGTGCACCGGCTTCATCGTGCAGCTTCCGCTGCCCGCCCACATCGACACCCACGCCGTGCTGGAGCTGATCGACCCGGTCAAGGACGCCGACGGGCTGCACCCGACCAACCTGGGCCGGCTCGTGCTGGGCATTCCCGGACCGCTGCCCTGCACCCCGCGCGGCATCATCGATCTGCTGCGCCGCAACAACGTGGCGATCACCGGGCAGCAGTTCTGCGTCATCGGCTGCGGGGTGACGGTGGGCCGCCCGCTCGGTCTGATGCTGACCCGCGCCACCGAGCACGCCACGGTGACCCTGTGCCACGAGGCGACCCAGGACGTCGCCGCGCACGCCCGGGAGGCGGACGTGGTGGTGGCCGCCGCCGGGGTGGCCCATCTGGTGCGGCCGGACTGGATCAAGCCGGGCGCGACCGTGCTGTCCGTGGGTCTGACCCGCACGGTCGAGGGGGTCCTCGGTGACGTGCACCCCGACGTCGGCGATGTCGCCGGCTCCTTCGCCCCGCCGATCGGCGGTGTCGGCCCGATGACCCGCGCGATGCTGCTGACGAACGTCGTCGAGGCGGCCGAGCGGCTCTGATCCCGCCCTTTTCGGCACTCCGTGCCAGGCACTCAGTTCCCCGAGCGGAGGGAACTGAGTGCCACCGGAGGGCCTCAGGTGTTACTTTCCGTCCATGAGCGCCACTGAGAAGGCGGAGGCCAAGCCGCCCATGCGGGACGCCCTGGTCGCGGCGGCCTTCCAGCTGTTCCTGGAGCGGGGCTACGAGCAGACCACCGTCGACGACATCGTGAGCCTCGCGGGCGTCGGCCGCCGGTCGTTCTTCCGCTACTTCCCCTCCAAGGAGGACGTGGTCTTCCCCGACCACGAGCGGTGCCTGGCCGACATGACCGCCTTCCTCGCCGCGAGCGAGGAGGACGCGGAACCGGTGCGGCGCGTGTGCGACGCCGCCCGGCTCGTGCTCCAGATGTACGCCGAGAACCCGTCCTTCTCGGTGCAGCGCTACCGGCTCACCAAGAAGGTGCCGGGGCTGCGCGCGTACGAGCTGTCGGTGGTGTGGCGCTACGAACGTGCCCTCGCCGCGTATCTGCGGGGCCGCTTCACGGACCGCTCCGACGGCAGTCTGCGGGCCGATGTCATCGCCTCGGCCGTGGTCGCCGCGCACAACAACGCCCTGCGGTCCTGGCTGCGTTCGGCCGGGGAGGGCGACGCGACCGCCACCGTGGACCACGCGCTGGGCTATGTGCAGTCGGCATTCGCCACGGCGTCCGCGTCCGCGCCCGTGCCCGCGCCCGAGCCGGCTCCCGTGCCGACGCCCGCCGCCGAGGAGCATCCCGAGGACGTGGTCGTCGTGGTCTCCCGACGCGGGGCCCCGTTGTGGCGCGTGGTCCAGGAGATCGAGACGATGCTGGCCCGCGACTGACCCGGCCGCCGGCCCGCACGGAGTCCCGAAATTGGGGGTACGCAGTACCTTTACGACTGGCACTCAGTGCCATATGGTGACGCCAGTGGGATTCCGGGCCGAGGCAGGGAGTTGACCAGCGTGTACCACCACACGGGAATCGGCGGCACGGCGGGTCTGCTCGACCGCGCGAAGGCCGACGGCGAGGCCATCCTCTTCCAGCGCTGCACCTGGTGCGGCACCGCCATGTACCACCGGCTGCTGTGTCCGGTGTGCCAGGGCAGCGATCTGCGGACGGAGCGCAGCGAGGGCGTCGGGACGGTCCGTCACGCCACGGTGGTCCACCGCAACACGCCCTCCGCGCGCAATGTGTCGCTGGTCGAGATGGCGGAGGGGTTCGTCGTGCGCGGCCGGGTCATGGGCCCCCTCATCGGCATCCACAGCGGCGACCGCGTCCGGCTCTCCACGGTGAAGGACCCGGTACGGGGCGAACCGGTGTTCCAGCTCGTCGACGAGCCCTACCGGGGCTGGCACCACTAGGTCCCCCTCCCGGTTCTTCGCCGGTGGCTCAATTCCGGTCATTCGCAGGCTGATTCGGTCGTCATAGGCAACCCACAGGTCCCCTCTCGCCTCCTTCGTGTCGTGAGGCGCTCCCGATATGGACGGGGCGCCCACGCGCGAAGTGTGAGGAGGGACCCTTGTTCCATGCCCGGCGCATAGGTGTCACCGCCGTGGCCGTGCTCGCGGCACTGGCGGGAACACCCGGGCTCGCCCAGGCCCAGCAGCCGTCCGGCACGACGGCGTCGGCCGTCTCCGACAGCGGACTGCCACCGGGATGGCGCGTCACCGGCGAGGGATCGTCGCGTCAGCTGGTGTGGCGCTCCGAGCGGACCGTGCCCATGGGGGACGCCCGGGTGGAGTTCCACGCGGGCGGCCGGCTGCTCGGCGTACCGAAGGCGGCGAAGGACGGCCGCACCTTCCGGCTCGCCCTCGACCGGGCCGCGCCGCTGACGGACCTCCAGGTCCTGGCGGCAGGACGCCGGCTGGACGAGGCCGCCGCGGACTCCGGTACCCCGTCGCAGAACTCCCTGGCGGCCCCCCGGCCCCCGGCCGCGCTCCCGGCGAACTCCGTGGACCCCGGCAAGCCGGGCGCGTACCGCACGGTCACCGGTGAGTACGACCTCGCCCCGGTGAAGCTGCCCGGCTTCGCCCAGCCGGTCGAGATGCAGGCCGTGGTCGTCGCGCCGAAGGGCGCCACCGGCAAGCGGCCGCTCGCGCTGTTCCTGCACGGCCGGCACGGCACCTGTTACAAGCCGGGCGGCGGTGACGACGGCGTGACCGGCGACTGGCCCTGCCCGGCCGGGCTGAAGGCGATCCCGAGCTACAAGGGCTATCTGCAGGACCAGAAGCTGCTGGCCTCGCAGGGCTATGTGACGGTGTCGATCTCGGCGAACGGCATCAACGGCCAGGACTGGGCGGCCGAGGACGGCGGCGCACAGGCCCGTTCCTCGCTGGTGCGGCAGCATCTCGCGAAGTGGGCCGGCTGGACCGCGCACCCGGGCGACGCACCGGCGGTCGTACGCAACACGAAGGCCGACCTGAACCGGGTGCTGCTCGTCGGCCACTCGCGCGGCGGCGAGGGCGTCGACCGGGCCGCGATGGACAGCCTCTACCCGGCGCCCACCGCACAGGACGGCTACCGGGGCCCGGTCCGCTGGAAGATCCGCGGCACCGTGCTCATCGGCCCGACGATCTTCGGCCAGAACCCGGTCGCCGACGTCCCGTCCGCGACGATCCTGCCCGGCTGCGACGGCGACGTCTCCGACCTCCAGGGCGAGGTGTACGCCGACGGCACCCGCGGCGTCAGCAAGGGCGCCGCCCTGCACAGCGCCGTGTACGTGGTCGGCGCCAACCACAACTTCTTCAACACGGAGTGGACGCCGGGCAAGGCCGAGGCGCCCGCGTTCGACGACTTCTGGAACGACCCGGACAGCACGGAGCCCGACCCGCTGTGCTCCGCGGGCACCCGCACCCGGCTGACCGCCGACCAGCAGCACAAGGCCGGCGCCACCTACATCGCCGCCGCGGCCCGGCTGTTCGTGGCGGGCGACGACCGGGCCCGCCCGCTGCTCGACGGCACCGGTCGGCGCGCCCCCTCGGCCGACCCGGCCCGGGTGCTGACCCACGCCGTCGGCGCCCGCCGCACCGGCGGATTCCTCCCGGACGCCGGGGTGAAGGTGTCCGGCGGCCGGCTGTGCGCGGCGGTCGACCCGGCCCCGGCCAAGGCCTGCCTGGGCGAGAACGACCGCGGTTCCTCCCCGCACTTCGCCACGTGGGCGCTGCAGAAGGAGGCCGGCCGCGGCGCGGTCGCGCTGAAGTGGTCGGCGCCCGGTACGGCGACGAAGGTCACCCCCGCCAAGCCGCTCTCCCTGTCCGGCGCCAAGAACCTGACGCTGCGCGTCTTCGTGCCGCCGAACACCACCGGCACCAAGCTGGACGTCTCGCTCACCGACACCGCAGGTCACCGGGCCAGGCTCGGCCAGGTGAAGGTGGACGGGCTGCCCGGCACCAAGCAGACCTCCTCCTACTGGGCGCGCGAGGTACGGGTCCCGCTGACCGCCGCCACCCGCGGCAGGTTCGACCTCAGGCACGTCAAGTCCCTCGAATTGACGCCGCGTTCGCGCTCCGGACAGGCCTGGCTCATGGACGCCTGGGGCTGGGCCCCCGGCACCCCGGCGGTCACGCCCGCCGCGCTGCCGCGGGTCGACATCGGCCGGCTCACGGTCCAGGAGGGCGACTCCGGCACCCGCACCTACCGCGTCCCGGTCAAGGTCACCGGACACGGCACGGGCAAGGTCCGCTTCTCCGTCATCGACCCGGACACCGGCCGGGCCGTGGACAAGCTGGTCACGGTACGGCCCGGAACGAACCCGATCGATGTGCCGGTCGTGGTGAAGGGCGACACCCGCTTCGGCTACGACCAACAGCACGACGTCGTCGCCAAGGCCGTGCGCGGCGCGGTCATCGGCTCGTACCAGGGCGGGGTCACCGCGCTCAACGACGACCCGGCGCCGAAGGTGACGCTGACGCCGGTCACGGACAAGGTGACCGAGGGCGGGACGTTGACCTGGCGGATCACCCTCTCCGAACCGGCCGACGTGGACTTCTGGCAGCCCGTCCGGGTAGTGCCGGTCGCCGAGGGCACCGAGCTGTCCACCAAGGACGTGGACCCGCAGTGGCTGCTGGACTGGTCCGGTGACGTACCCGACCCGGAGCGCCCGCTGTCCAGGGCGAACCTGTGGGCGTGGATGGGCATCCCGGCCGGGACCACCACCGCCGACTTCATCGTGAAGACGGTGCAGGACCAGGTGGCCGAGCCGGTCGAGTCGATGCGTCTGGCGCTGACGGACGAGAACGCCGACCCGCTGCCGGACCAGCCGGTGCTGACGGGAACGGTCGAGGACGCGCCGTAGGAAGTCGTCGCACAGGGGGGCACGGACCGGCCGGTCCGTGCCCCCTTTCCGTCTTCCTCTTCCGTCTTTTGTCTTCCGTCTTCCGTCTTCCGTGCTCAGAGCGTGATGCGGATCCCGACCGTCCCGTCCAGCCCGCGCCGCAGCCGGCTGCCCAGAAGGGTCAGCCGCCCGAGGATCCCGTACTTGCGGGCGAGCAGGGTGCGGTAGTCGGCGGTGGTCCGCGCGTCGCAGATCTCGGCGGTGGCCGGGATCTGCTCGCCGGTGGGATTGCCGCGTACGTCGCAGGGACCGACGAGGACGTCACCGCGGGCCCGGATCCGCTTCACCTTCCAGGCATCGGCGGCCGACCAGGCCCCGAGCGCGTCCCCGTCCCGCACCACCCAGACCGGCGTGGCGACCCCGGTGCCGTTCTTCCGGTAGCTGGTGATCAGCAGGTACTTACCCGCTCCCAGCCGTTCGAGCGCGTCATCCATGCCCGCAGTCTAGGCAACCCAGGATTCATCAGCGCCCAAAGGGCGCAGGGGCCGGGACGGTCGCGTCCCGGGTCAGCGCAGGGCGGCCGCCATCCGGCGCACCCCCTCGGTGAGGATCTCCGGCGAGGTGGCCAGATTCAGCCGTACGTGCCCGGCTCCCCCGGTGCCGAAGTCGGGCCCGTGGCTCAGCGCCACCCGGCCGCGCTCCAGGAACACGGTCGCCGGGTCGTCCCCGAGGCCCAGGGGACGGCAGTCGAGCCAGGCCAGATAGGTGCCCTCCCCCGGCCGGTACCGGACACCGGGGAGGTGCTCGGCCAGCAGCTCCGCGAGCAGCCGCCGGTGCGCGTCGAGGGCCGCCAGCAGGCCGTCCAGCCAGGCCGTACCCTCGCTGAGCGCGGCGGTGTGGGCGAGCACGCCGACATGGCTCGGACCGTGGGAGACCTCCTCGGGCAGCAGGGCCAGATCGGCGGCGGCCCCGGGTCCCGCCACGGCCAGGGCCGCCTTGAGCCCGGCCAGATTCCACGCCTTCGACGCCGACATCAGCGACAGCCCGGCCTCCGCGCCCGGCACGCTCAGATACGGCACGAAGTCCACGCCGGCGGCGGTGAGCGGGGCGTGGATCTCGTCGGCGACCACCCGCACGCCGTAGTGCTCGGCGAGGGCGGCGACGGCGGACAGCTCCTCGGCGGTGTGCACCGTACCGGTCGGGTTGTGCGGGCTGCACAGCAGGTGCGCGGCCCGCCCGCCGTCCACGACCGCGCGCCGGTAGGTCTCCTCCAGGACCCCGAGGTCGAGCCGTCCGTCCGCGCCGAGCGGCGCCTCGGCGATCCGGCGGTCCATGTGGGTGAGGAACTGGAAGAACGGCCGATACACCGGCGGGTTCACGACGACCGGGTCGCCGGGCCCGGTCACCAGCCCGACCATCTCGACGACGCCCAGCATCACGTCCGGCACGATCGCGCACCGCTCGACCGCGAGCCCGTGCCAGTCCCACCGTTCGGCGGCGAAGCCGGCCAGCGCCTCCGCGTAGGCCGTGCCCGCCGGATAGCCGGTGTCGCCGAGCGCCAGGGCGTCTGTGACCGCGCGGACGACGGGCTCGGCGAGCGGCACGTCCATCTCCGCGACCCACAGCGGAAGGACGTCGGCCGGATAGGTCCGCCATTTCATGCTCGTACGACGGCGTAGCCGGTCGAGGGTGACGGACCGAAAAGGGTTTGGCTCACCGGACGTTTTGTGCGGGATCCTGTTCATGGGGCACAAGATAGGGGGCCGTGGAGTGACCTGGGATCGGGTGAACGGGACATCCCTGGAAGTGGCGTGCGACGAGTCCGGATCGGACGGGGAGAATCTCACCGGCGGAAACACGGATGTGTTCGCGCACGCCAGTGTGCGGCTGCCGGAGGAATTCGCCGCCGCGCAGGTGCGGGAGATCCGCGGCCGCATCCGCTCCCCCGCCGAGCAGTACAAGGCGAACCATCTGCTGCGGGAGAAGCACCGGGCGGTCCTGGAATGGCTGCTGTCGGAATCCGGGCCGCTCTTCGGGCACGCCCATGTACATCTGGTGGAGAAGACGTTCTTCGTGGTGGACCGCACCGCGAACCTGCTGCTGGAGGATCCGGAGGCGGCCGGTGCGCTCTTCCGTGCGGGGCCCCGCACGTTCACGGGGGAGGAATGGCAGGAATTCCTCGCGGCGGCCAACCGATTGCTGCGCGTACGGTCCGCGGAAGGGCCGGAGAAACCCGTGGAGGCGTTTTTCCGGACGGTCGACGGATTGCTGCGGGCGTATTCCGGGACACCCGCTGCGGACGTTCTGGCGCGGCTGGTGACCGAGCGGTCCCGTGCGGTCGCCTATCGGGACGGAATCGAGGCCGCGGGGGCCCCGCTCGTTCCCCTCCTCAATCCCCTGCTCCCTTCCGTGGTGCGCACGGCGGCGCACTGGAGCCGTGCCGGACGGCCGGTCCGGCTCGCCCACGACCGGCAGAACATGCTCACGCCGGAGCGGATCGCCTGGATCGAGCGCGCGGCGCGGCGGGAGGGCATCGGGCTCGCCGGGCTGCGGCTCGTCGTCTCGCGGTACGACGCGCGGGTGCAGCTCGCCGACTTCCTCGCCGGGATCGCCCGCAGCATCGCCTCCGACGAGCTGAACGGCCGCGGCGACCCCGCGCTCACCGCACTGCTGCGCCCCTACACCGGTGCCTCGGCCGTGTGGGGCGACGCGCGCAGCTGGGCCCGGCTCGGCCCGAGGGCGACGGATTCCGGGGGTCCCGCCCCAAGCATCAACTCCCCTGCATAGATTGCTTGTTGAACGCACATGACCCCCACGAGTCCCGTTTCCGCCCCTCCTGCCGTCGGAGCCGAACCCATGACATCCCTGACACCCGCCCCAGAGAACTCCCGTATCGACATCACCCAGCCGCACACCGCCCGCATCTGGAACTACTGGCTGGGCGGCAAGGACAACTACGAGGTCGACCGGGCCGCCGGCGACCGGATCCGGGAGTTACACCCGGACATCGGTGAGTACGCCCGCGCCGACCGGCTCTTCCTGGGCCGTGCCGTGACCCATCTGGTGTCCGAGGCCGGCATCCGCCAGTTCCTCGACATCGGCACCGGGCTGCCCACCGCGGACAACACCCACGAGGTGGCCCAGCGGCTGGCCCCGGACGCCCGGGTCGTCTACGTCGACAACGACCCGCTGGTCCTCGCGCACGCCCGGGCCCTGCTCACCAGCACCCCCGAGGGCCGCACCGACTACCTCGACGAGGACCTGCGCCACACCGACGCGATCCTGGAACACGCGGAGAAGACGCTGGACCTCGCGGAGCCGGTCGCGCTGATGCTGCTCGGCGTGGTCATCTTCGTCGGCGACGACGAGGACCCGTACGGCCTGGTGCGGCGGCTGCTCGACCGGCTGCCGCGAGGCAGCCATCTGGTGCTGTCGCACACCGTCACCACCCCGGCGATGCCGGACGTGGACGAGGCCGTGCGGTTCTGGAACGAACACGGCACCCCGAAGCTGACCCAGCGCACCCCCGAGCGGGTGGCCCGCTTCTTCGACGGTCTGGAGCTGCTGGAGCCGGGCGTGGTGTCGTGCTCGCGCTGGCGGCCCGAGCCGCAGGGGGCCGGACGGCCGGAGCCGGCCGAGGTCGCGATGTTCGGCGGAGTGGCGCGAAAACACTGACTCCGGGCTCGAAAACGCCGGTGCGGCGGTGGCTCCGCGAGGTGATCACTTTCGGGCTGAACATGACCGGGCCCCCGCACGTATGGGGGTGAGGGCACTCAACGACCGGAGCGCCCCGCGGTGTTGGAGCCGCACGACCGGGGTTTTCGGGAGCTGGGCATGAGGCACGCACGACGACGGATCGTCCGGCGAGTGACACGGCTGGCGGCAGTCGGCGGACTCCTCCTGGGCGGGACCATGGTCACCCAGGCGGCCATGGCCACCGAGACGCCCGCCACCTCGTCGACGCCGCGCAGCACCCCGGAGTCCGTCGTCACCAACCCCGGTACGGCGCTGGTCAAGAAGCTCGGCACCGCGCGCACCGCGGGGACCTGGCTCGACGACGAGGGGCGCCCGGTCGTGGCGGTCACCGACGAGACGTCGGCCGCCACGGTGCGCAAGGCGGGCGCGGAGCCGAAGCTCGTGGACCACAGCATGAACGAGCTGAAGTCGGCCGCGACCACTCTGCGTTCGGCGCCCACGGTGCCCGGGACGGCGTGGGTGACGGACTACAAGACCAACGAGGTGATCGTGCAGGCCGACAGCACGGTGTCGGCCTCCGACTGGGCGAGCCTGACGAAGACCGCGACGGGCATCGGCAGTTACGTCCGGATGGAACGCACCGCGGGCAAGTTCACCACCCGGCTCAACGGCGCCCAGCCGATCCTGTCGACGGGCGGGCGCTGTTCGGCCGGGTTCAACGTGACCAACGGGACGAACGACTTCATCCTCACCGCCGGGCACTGCGGGCCGACCGGGTCGACCTGGTTCGCCGACAACACGGCGAAGCAGCAGGTGGGCCAGACCGTCCAGCAGAGCTTCCCGGTCAACGACTTCTCGCTGGTGCAGTACGCGAGCGGCAAGGCGGGCGACGGGGCCGACGTGGTGGCGATCGGCGACGGCAACGGGGTGCGCATCACGGGCACGGGTGACGCGGCGGTCGGCCAGCGGGTGTTCCGCAGCGGCAGCACCACCGGGCTGAAGGACGGGCAGGTCACCGGGCTCGACGCGACGGTGAACTACCCGGAGGGCACGGTCAGCGGGCTGATCGAGACGAACGTGTGCGCCGAACCCGGGGACAGCGGCGGTCCGATGTTCTCGGAGGGCATCGCGCTCGGCGTCACCTCGGGCGGCAGCGGCGACTGCACGACGGGCGGTACGACGTTCTTCCAGCCGGTGACGCGGGCGCTGGCGCAGCTGGGCGTGACGCTCATCGTGGCCGCGCCCTCCGGCAACGGACAGGGCGGCACCTCGCCGTCCGGCGCCCCCCAGCCGTCCCTGTCCCCCACCCAGGCGGCGATCGCGCCGGGTTCGACCTCGCCGGGCTCGACGACCCCGGTGACGGGCATCGGCGGCGGGACGTCGCTCGCCGCCCGGCTGACCGACCCGAACAACATCGGCCCCGGTCTGCTGGTCATCGGCGGCAGTCTGATCGCCCTGGTCGCGACCCGCTACATCCGCGCCGAGCAGGACCGCAAGGCCTACCGCGACTACTACTCGGCGACCTGGGGCTGAGCGGGGAGCCCCAAGGGGCAGACGGGCGGAGGGCAAACGAAAAGGGCACCCGGTCAGGGTGCCCGCTTCGGCCTACGAGGCTCAGACCGCGTTCAGCGGCTGCGGGGCCGCGGCGGCCCACTCCAGGACGAGGCGCTGGTACTCCGCGCGCTGCTCGACACTCAGTGTCCCGCCCGACCGCAGCCACAGGGCCCGGATCTCCTCGTTGACCTCGTCAGCCGAACGCTCGGAAACGGTTTCAACAGTGGTGGACATGGTGTGAGCATACGGCTCCCGAGGTGAAGGCCGCGTGAGTAAGTAGGGACGATACGGGCATTCCGTACCGTGTTACTGATCACGTCCTCCTGTACACCCCCATCTGTCAACCCCCATCGGACAGTTCTTCCCTCCCGGCGCCCAACACCAGCACCTGGATCGCCAGAACGGCGGCGCCGCGCGCCCAGTCGTGGAAGTCGGACACCTTGGTCTCCAGGTCGACCGGGGCGGCCAGCGGATGCCGGTGGGAGCGGATGGTCTCGGCGACCGTGCCACCCGCCACCTCCATGAGGCCGACCCCCTCACCGGCCAGGAGGATCTTCTGGGGCATGGCGAAGTTGGCGATCTGGGCCACCAGGGTGCCGAGGGCCCGGGCCGCCTCCTCGACGACCCGGGCGGGCAGCGGCTCACCGTCGGCGGCGCGGGCGAGGATCTCCTCGTACGTCCACGCGCGGCCGGTGGCGGCCTGGACCTGGTAGCGGATGCTGGGGATGGTCAGCAGCGAGACCGCGCTGCCGCGTTCGCCGTCGGGGGTGAGCGGCCCGTGGGCGTTCACGATCCAGTGGCGGCCGAAGCCGCGGTCCTCCTCGGCGCACGGCACCCGTCTGCCGCCGAGGACCAGTCCGTAGCCGAGGCCGGCGCCGATGGTCAGGACGGCGAAGCGGTCGAGACCGCGGCCCGCGCCGAACCAGGTCTCGGCCTCGACCAGGGCGGCGACGTCGTTCTCGACGACCACCGGCAGCCCGGTGCGCTCCTCGGTGAGTGCGGCGAGCGGCACGTCCTGCCAGCCGAGGTAGACCGACTCGCCGACCACGGCACGGTCCCGGACCAGCCCGCCCACCCCGATGCCGATGCCGGCGATCCCGGGGTGCGCGCGGGTCAGTTCCCCGGTCATCTCGCCGAGGAGGGCGACGATCCCTGCGGGCTCATGACTGATGAGCGGGCGGTCGTGGCGGGCGACGATGTCGCTCCTGAGGGTGGTGACGACGCCGTACACCCGGTCCGCGGTGATCTTGAAGCCGAGGAAGGAGCGGGAGCCCGCGACCACGTCGAGCGGCTGCGAGGGGCGTCCCTGCCGCACCTCCGCCGGGACTCCCTTCGGCTCTCCCTCGCCCACCTCGACGAGCAGGCCCGACTCGATCAGCGGCTTGGTCAGCCGGGTGAGGCTGCCGGCGGAGAGGTTCAGCCGCTGCGCGAGGTCGGTGCGCGACAGCGGCCCGTGGACGAGCACCTCGATCGCGACCGAGCGCTCTCCGGGGCTCAGCGGCAGCCAGCTGGCGGTACGTGCGGTCATGCGGGTGGGTCTCCCCATGGGCCGAGGACGAGGTTTTCTTCCGTAGCAAAAGTATCAGGGCAGCCTCCCATCGGCGGGACGCCATGGAAGGGCCTTCCGATACACCTCTTGACGTCTCGATTCTTCTACAGCGAAAGTAAGTGAGCGGACTCGACAAGAAGGGCATCCCTCATATGACGTTCTCGCTCGGCATCGTCGGCGCCGGCCAGTTCTCCGGCCAGTTCGCGACGCTGTTCCATGCCCATCCCGGCGTCGGTGACGTGTACGTCACCGATCTGCTGCCCGAGCGGGCCGAGCAGCTCGCCTCCGCGCAGGGGCTGGCCGGCACCTTTCCCTCGTACGAGGCGATGCTGGAGTCGCCGGCGGTGGACGCCGTCGCGATCTTCACCCAGCGCTGGACCCACGGCCCCCTGGTGCTCCAGGGTCTGAACGCCGGCAAACATGTCTACTCCGCCGTCCCCATGGCGATCAGCGCCGAGGAGATCGCGGCGATCATCGACGCGGTCAAGGCGACCGGACTGACGTACATGATGGGCGAGACCAGCCAGTACAACCCGGCGACCGTGCACGCCCGCAACCAGATCGCCGAGGGCGCCTTCGGGCGGCTCTTCTACGCCGAGGGCGACTACGTCCACGACATGGACCTGGGGTTCTACGAGGCGTACCGGTACAGCGGCGGCGAGAACTGGAAGGCGACCGCCAGCTATCCCCCGCTGCTGTACCCGACGCACTCGGTGGGCGGGGTGCTCGGCGCCTGGCGGACGCACGCGGTGAGCGTGTCGGCGATCGGGGTGGTGGACGGGCGCGGCGACGGCGTGTTCGACAAGGACGTCAGCCAGTTCGGTAACGACGTCTCCAACGCGACCGCGCTGTTCGAGGTGGCGGGCGGCGGCTCGTTCCGTACGAACGAGTTCCGGCGGGTGGGCTACCCCTCACACATCCGGGAGTCCCGGTTCCGCTTCTTCGGTACGGAGGCGAGCATGGAGCAGCTCGCCACCGTGGCGTTCTGGCAGGACAAGAAGGGCGTCAAGGACATCAGTGAACTCCTGGAGCCCAAGCCCACCCTGTCCCCCGACGATCCGTCGCTCCAGCACATCGCGCCGGAACTGCGGGCGGCCTTCACGTCCGGCTCGGCGCCCGTGCACGACCGCTCCCGGCTGCCTCGGGAGTTCGACCATCTGCACAACGGGCACGAGGGCAGCCACCACTTCCTGGTGGACGACTTCGTGACGGCCGTCACCACCCGCACCCTGCCGTCGGTGAACGCCTGGGTCGCGGCCCGCTACACCCTGCCGGGCATCGTCGCGCACGAGTCGGCACGGCAGGGCGGGGTGCGGCTGGAGATCCCGGACTTCGGGGACGCGCCGGAGAGCTGAGCCACCGGCCGGGATCCCTGGGTCGGGTGCCGTCAGGTGCCCGGCTTACGGCCGTACACGAAGACGTCGTCGCCGTTCTTCAGCAGCGACCAGTACTTCTTGGCGGTGGTCGGGGTCATGTTGACGCAGCCGTGGGAGCCCGGCGGGTTCCACATGCTGAGGTTGACCGAGTGGAAGGCCTGGCCGCCGTCGAAGAACTGGCTGTAGGGCATCGGCACGTTGTAGATGTTCGACACGTGGTCGATGTCACGCCAGTAGATCTTCTTCAGCCCGGTGCGGGTCTCGTACCCGTTGCGGCCCGTGCGGACCGGGACGGGACCGTAGACGAGCCTGCTGCCGTCCTGGATCCAGCTGAGCTGGAGGGTGAGGTTGACGCAGGCGATCCGGCCCTTGTTGGTGGGGCACTTGCGGGCCGCGTTGGGGTTGTTGCCCACCGCCTTCTGCTTGTTCATGAGGTCCATCACGCCCCAGGTGACGGAACCCGCGTAGCCGATGTTCGGGGTGATGCCGTGCTTGTTCTGGAAGGCCTGGATGGCCCGGCAGTCGGCGGCCGACTGCCTGCCGTCGACGGGCCGGCCGAGGAACTTCTCGACCTGCTTCTGGTACGGCCCGGCCTGCGTGGTGCAGGTGGCGGCCTGCGCGGGCGCGGCGCCCAGCACGAGCGTCAGCGGGGCGAGCAGCCCCGTGACCCCGAGCGCGACGGCTCCTCTTCTGCGTATGTCCCCCATGGGTGCCCTCTTTCCGGCGCGGTTGCGATCTCGACAACCTAGACCGGTGGGCGGGGGCTGTGGTTGTGGTCCCGCTCACCCTGTGACGAAACGGTGAACTTCCGGTCAGAGCGACGGCTCCGCGAGGCAGCGGCGCAGGAGGCCCACCGCACGGGTCAGCGCCTCCGGGCCGGCCGTGAACGGCAGTCGGAGGTGGTGGGCGAGGGTGGTGCGGTCGGCGGCGAAGTGGGGACCCGGGGTCAGGGCCAGACCGTGGCGGGCGGCCCGGGCCGTGAGGTCGGCGGCGCGGGTGGCGGTCCCCAGGTGCAGCCGGATCGTCAGTCCGCCGTCGGGGAGGTCGTACGTCCCTGCCGTCCCGTCGAGGAGCACGTCGAGGTGCGCGGCGAGATGGTCGCGCTGGGCGCGCAGCCGGCTGCGGCGGTCGGTGAGGACGGCGGCGAGGCCGTCGCCGAGCAGTTCGCAGGCGATGAGCTGTTCCAGGGGCGGTGGGGAGAGCTGCGCCTGGAGGGGGTTGGCGCGCAGCTCCCGCACGAGGTCGGCGCGGGCCCGGATCCAGCCGACCCTGAGGCCGCTCCACACCGTCTTGCTCGCCGAGCCGATCTGGATCACCCCGGGTCCGGCGAGAGGGGGTTCGCCGCCGGGAGGGGTGCGCAGGTCGAGGTCGCGCATCGTCTCGTCGGCGATCACCGTGAGCGGGAGGCGGGCGGTCTCCGCGCGGGCCGCGGCGGTCATGTGGGCGCCGGTGGGGTTCTGGAAGTCGGGGATGAGGTAGGCCAGTCGGACGCCCCGGGTGTGGACGGCGGTCGCCAGGTGGGCGAGGTCCCAGCCGTCGCGGGCCGACACCGGCAGCGGCAGCAGACGGCCCGGCGGCGGCGCAGGACGGCGAGGGCGCCGGGGTAGGTCGGGCTCTCGACGGCGACCGGGCGGCGGCGGTCGGTGTGCAGATGGTCGAGGAGCAGGGTGAGGGCGGACCGGGCGCCGGAGGTGACGAGGATCTGCTCCGGGCGGGCCGGCAGACCGGTGGCGGTGGAGTGGTCGGCGAGGAGTGCACGCAGGCGGGGCAGCCCGGCGGTGGCCACGCCCGCGTCGACGAGGAGGGTGGCGCTGCGTTCGGCGGCCCGGGCCAGGGCGGCGAGGCAGGCGTCGTGCGGGGCGGCGGTGACGGCGAGGGTGAGGTCGAGCTCGGCGTCGCCCGCGCCGCCCCGGTCCAGGGACCAGGGGGTGGTGCGTTCGGTGAGGCGGGCGGGGAGCAGGACGACGCTGCCGCTGCCGTGCCGGGTGTGCAGCCAGCCGTCCTCGCGCAGCAGGGCGAGGACGGTGACGACCGTGCCCCGGCTGAGCCGCAGGGCACGGGCGAGGTCCCGTTCGGAGGGCAGCCGGGTGCCGGGCGGCAGCCGGTCGTCGACGACCGCCTCCCGGACGGCGTCCGCGAGGCTGCGGCCCAGCGGCCCGGGGCGTTCGCGCCAGGCGCCGAGGGCGGTGGGGAAACCTTCGTGCACTGGTCCGGTTTCCCTCAAGTGGATCGGTCTCGATGGGCCCCGGGGGCCCTAGGGTCCTTCGTATGCACCCCACGCTCGCCGACGATCTCTCCCGGCTTCCCGCACTCCTGCAGTCCGCCCGTGATGTCGCCGCCCGTGAGCTGGGCGGTCTGGCGGAGCGGCCGGTGGTGGGTCCCGGGACGGCCCCCGGCCCGGCCGCCCTGCCGGAGGAGGGCGCCGGGGCCGAGGCCGCCCTCGCCCGGTTCGTCGAGGACTGGGCGCCGGGCTTCTCCGGCTCCGCCGGGCCGCGCTATCTGGGCTTCGTGACGGGCGGCGCCACGCCCGCCTCGGTCACCGGGGACTGGCTGACGGCCGCCTACGACCAGAACGTCTCCGGGGCCGCCGGGTCCTGGGCGGCGGCGCTGGAGCGGGAGACGGTGGCCTGGCTGCGCGAGGTGTTCGGGCTGGGCGTGGAGCACTCCGGGGCGCTGGTCACCGGGGCGACGGCGTCGAACACGGTGGGTCTCGCCGTCGCCCGGGAGTGGCTGGGCGAGCGGCTGGGCGTGGACGTGTCCCGGTCGGGGGCGGCCGGGCTGGGCCCGGTCGAGGTGCTCTCGGGCAGTCCGCACTCCAGCGTCGCCAAGGCGCTGTCCGTGCTGGGCATCGGCCGGGACCGGCTGCGGCCGGTGCCGCTGCTGCCCGGGAACCGTGAGGCCGTCGACGTGGCCGCGCTGGAGACCGCCCTCGCCGCGCTGGACGGCCGGCCCGCGATCGTCGTGGCCAACGCCGGCACGGTCAACACCGTCGACTTCGACGATCTGCGGGCGATCGCGGCGCTGAAGGAGCGGCACGGCTTCTGGCTGCACGTGGACGCCGCGTTCGGCGGCTTCGCCGCGCTCTCCCCGCGGTACGCGCACCTCGTGGACGGACTCGACGCGGCCGACTCGGTCTGTGTCGACCTGCACAAGTGGCTGAACGTGCCCTACGACGCGGCCGTGCAGTTCACGCGCCGGCGGGACCTCCAGGTGCGTGTCTTCCACAACGCGTCGCCCTACCTGGGCCTGCCCACGGGCGAGCCCGACTTCCTGCATCTGACCCCGGAGAACTCACGGCGGCTGCGGGCGCTTCCGGCGTGGTTCTCGCTGGTGGCGTACGGGCGGGCCGGGCACCGCGAGATCGTCGAGCGCAACGCCGCCCTCGCGGCCCGGCTCGGCGAGGGCGTCGCGGCGCTCGACGGGCTGCGGCTGCTCGCGCCCGTCCGGCTGAACGTCGTCTGCTTCACCCTCGCCGACGATCCGACCCCCGGGCGGGTGGCCGCGCTCGCGGACGCCGTCGCGGACTCTGGGGAGGCCTTCCTCACCCCGACGGTGTACGGCGGGGTCCCGGCGCTGCGGGCGGCGTTCAGCAACTGGCGCACGTCCGAGGCCGACACGGCACGGGTGCTCGCGGCTCTCACCTCGGCGCTGTCCGGCTGACCGGTTCCGTCCGCGGCCGGCAGCGCGGCGCCCGCCCAGAGGGCGACCCGGACTCCGGCCGGTTCGCCGACCAGACCGGAGACGGCCGCGCCGACGGCCGGGGCGCCGGTCGGCATGAACCGGAAGGTGGCTCCACACCCGGCCGGTAACCCGACGAAGAGGACCGGGCTGCCGCTGAGGGTTCAGCGGTAGCCGGTCACGTCCGCCGGTTTTCCCGCGTCCTGGACCTCGACCATGTAGCGCCAGGCGTCGGGGCGGCTCCCGTCGAGGTCGGTGAAGCCGTAGACGGGGGCGAGGCCGCCGCTGGAGAGGGACTGCCCGTTGAAGCGGGCCACGTCGGGGTCGGCGGCGAGGGCGGCGACGGCCCGGCCGACGTAACGGGGTGTCTCGGAGATGGCGAAGTGGGGTTGGCGGTCGAGGGCGTCGCGCCAGGTGTCCTCGGTGACCCCAAAGGCGTCGAGCATGATCTCCGAGCGCATCCAGCCGGGGGTGAGGGCGACGGCGGTGGCGCCGCGCGGGCCCAGTTCATGGCCGAGGGAGAACGCCATGCGCAGGACGGATGTCTTGGCGAGGTCGTAGAAGAGGTTGATGCGGTAGGTGGCGCGGTTGTACTCGGCGGTGCCGTCGGTCATCTCCACGACCAGGCCGCCGGGGTGGCGCAGCAGGAGCGGCAGGGCGTGGTGGCTGGTGATCGCGTGGGTCTCGACGGCGAGGCGGAGCAGTCTGAGGCCGTTGTCGAGGTCGTGCTCCCAGACGGGGGTGTCCCACGCGAAGAGGTGCTCGGCGCCCCAGATGTCGTTGACGAGGACGTCCAGTCGGCCGTGTTCGGCGTCGATGCGCTCGACGAGCGCCCTGACCCGGGCGGATTCGAGATGGTCGGTGGGTACGGCGATGCCCTGCCCGCCGGCCTCGGTGACCAGGTCGGCGGTGTCCTCGACGGTCTCGGGGCGGTCGTACTCGGAGCGGCGGTCGCGGGTGGTGCGTCCCGTGACGTAGACGGTGGCGCCCGCCGCGCCGAGTTCGACGGCGATCCCCCGTCCGGCGCCCCTCGTCGCCCCCGCCACCAGTGCGACCCTGCCCTCCAGCGGACCCGGCATGTCCGGCCTCCTCACGCGTGCCTCGGTTTCCGGTCCGAGGGTCGCGCGGAAGCCGGACATCCTGTGTCGCCTTTTTCCGCGGGCTCGCCGGATGTCACCCGGTGGGGCGCAGCCGGTCCGCGAGTTCGTCCTCGTCGGCCACGAACCACAGCTGGCGGCCCCGGTTCGCCTCGTACACGAAGTCACGCAGGGCGGAGGAGTCCGCGAGGTGCCGGGAGATGTCACCGACGACGGCCAGCCGCAGCCGGTAGGTGACGAACTTCTGCGCCACCGCGCCCGCGACCCCCGACCGCAGGCGGAAGAACTCCTCCCCGCACCGCTCGGCGGGGACCGCGACCAGCTCCGCGTCCCGTCCCATCGCGTCACCGATGAGATCGAGCGCGGCGCGCTCCCCGTCCAGCGCCGGCCCCTCGGGGGCACAGCGCAGGACGCGGGTGGTGTGCAGGGTCGTGAGCGTGGTCGCGGTGGTGGTCATGCGGGTGATCGTAGGGGTGGCCCACGACCGTGCGCCCGCCGTTTTCCCGCCGGCGGGGTCAGTGCCCGCGGGCGATCCACTCCTCCAGGTGGGGTGCCTCCGCGCCGATGGTCGTGGCGTCGCCGTGGCCGGTGAGCACCTTGGTCCCGGGCGGGAGGGAGAGCAGCTTCTCCCGGATCGAGGTGATGATCGTCGGGAAGTGGGAGTAGGAGCGTCCGGTGGCGCCGGGGCCGCCCTGGAACAGGGTGTCGCCGGTGAACAGGACGCCGAGGCCCGGGTCGTACAGGCAGACCGCGCCGGGCGCGTGCCCGGGGGTGTGCAGGACGGTGAGGTCGGCGCCGGCGGCCTCGATGACCTGGCCGTCGGCCAGATGGGCGTCGGGCTCACGGCCCGGGTGGGTGAGCTTCCACAGCGGCAGGTCGTCCGGGTGCAGCCAGATGGTCGCGCCGGTCAGCTCCGCGAGGGCGGGGGCCGCGCCGATGTGGTCGTTGTGGGCGTGGGTGCACACGATGGCGGTGAGCCGGCGGTCGCCGACGGCCTCGGCGATGGCGGCGGCGTCATGGGCGGCGTCGATGACGATCGCCTCGTGGTCGTCGCCGACGATCCAGACGTTGTTGTCCACGTCCCAGGTGCCGCCGTCGAGGCTGAACTGGCCGGAGGTGACGAGTCGTTCGATACGGGCGGCCATCACAGCACCACCACCGAACGCAGGACGTCTCCGTGGTGCATCCGCTCGAACGCCTTCTCCACCTCGTCCAGTTGGATGGTCTCGGTGACGAACGCGGCGAGATCCAGGCGGCCCTGCTGGTGCAGGTCGATCAGCATCGGGAAGTCACGGGAGGGCAGGCAGTCGCCGTACCAGGAGGACTTCAGCGAGCCGCCGCGTCCGAAGACGTCCAGGAGCGGCAGTTCGAGCTTCATCTCCGGGGTCGGGACGCCGACCAGGACGACCGTGCCGGCCAGGTCGCGGCCGTAGAAGGCCTGCTGGTACGTCTCCGGGCGGCCGACCGCCTCGATGACCACGTCCGCGCCGAAGCCGCCGGTCAGCTCACGGATCGCCTCGACGGCGTCGGTCTCCTTGGAGTTGACCGTGTGGGTGGCGCCCATCTTCTTCGCGGTCTCGAGCTTGCGGTCGTCGATGTCGACGGCGATGATCTTCGCGGCGCCGGCCAGGTTCGCCCCGGCGATCGCCGCGTCGCCCACGCCACCGCAGCCGATCACGGCGACCGTGTCGCCGCGGCCCACGTTGCCGGTGTTGATCGCGGCCCCGATGCCGGCCATCACACCGCAGCCCAGCAGCCCGGCCACGGCGGGCGACACCGAGGGGTCGACCTTGGTGCACTGGCCGGCCGCCACCAGTGTCTTCTCGGCGAAGGCGCCGATCCCGAGGGCCGGGGACAGCTCGGTGCCGTCGGTCAGGGTCATCTTCTGCTTCGCGTTGTGCGTGTCGAAGCAGTACCACGGGCGCCCGCGCAGACAGGCCCGGCACTGCCCGCACACCGCGCGCCAGTTCAGGATGACGAAGTCGCCCGGCGCGACGTCCGTGACGCCCTCGCCGACGGACTCCACCACGCCCGCCGCCTCATGGCCGAGCAGGAAGGGGAACTCGTCGTTGATCCCGCCCTGCTTGTAGTGCAGGTCGGTGTGGCACACGCCACACGCCTGGATCTGTACGACGGCCTCCCCGGGGCCGGGGTCGGGGATCACGATCGTCTCCACCCGCACCGGCTCGTTCTTGCCCGGCGCGATCACTCCGCGTACTTCCTGCGGCATGGTGCTGCCCCTTTCTTCGGCGGTCATCCGTCCCAGGTCCGACCCTACGCGTGACTGATCGGTAAGGGCACGGCCGACCACCCCGGAGCCCCTCCTTCCGGCCACGCTCGGCGACCGCCGTCGTAGCCTGAGGGCTCCGCCCGAGCGCCGAGGAGCCCCGTGAGCAACGCAGAGACAGCCGGTATACGGCCCCCGTGGCGGCTGCTGCTCGACTATGTACGACCGCACCGCTGGACCCTGCTGGCGGGGGCGGTGCTGTCGCTGGTCACCGGGGCCACCGGGCTGCTGCTGCCGCTCGTGGCGCGGGGGTTGATCGAGGACCTGTCCCACGACCGCGCGATCACCGGCGCGTTGCTCGCCCTGACCGGGCTGGTCGTGGCCAACGCGGCGCTGGGGGCGCTGGGTTCGTATGTGCTGCGGCGCACCGCCGAGTCGGTGGTGCTGGGCGCGCGGCGGGCACTGTCCTCGTATCTGCTGCGGCTGCGGATCCCGGCCGTGGACCGCAGCGAGCCCGGCGATCTGATGGCCCGGATCACCTCCGACACGACCCTGTTGCGCGAGGTCACGACCGACTCGCTGGTGGGCCTCGGCACCGGAGGGCTCACCCTGGCCGCGACGGTCGTGATGATGGGGCTGGTCGATCCGGTGCTGCTGGGAGTGACCCTGGCGGTGATCGTGTGCGCGGGTGCGGTGCTCGGGGTGATCGTGCCGCGGATCAACCGGGCCAGCCGGCAGGCGCAGGACGCGGTCGGGGTGATGGGGGCCTCGCTGGAGCGGGTGCTGGGGGCGCTGCGCACGGTGAAGGCATCGGGCGCCGAGCACCGGGAGGAGGAGGCGCTGCACGCGGCGGCCGAGGAGTCCTGGCGGCAGAGCGTGCGTGCGGCCAAGTGGTCGGCGGCGGCCGGGAACACGGCCGGGCTGGCGATGCAGGGCGCGTTCATCACCGTGCTGGCGGTGGGCGGGGCGCGGGTGGCGACGGGCGCGATCGGCGTCGGCACCCTGGTGGCTTTCCTGCTGTACGTCTTCTATCTGATGTCGCCGATCCAGCAGGTCGTGGGGGCCGTCACCCAGTACCAGACGGGTGCGGCGGCCCTCAGCCGGATCCAGGAGGCGCTGGCGCTGCCCGCCGAACCGGCCGCCCGGCCCGCCCCGCTGCCCTCCCCCGCCGCCGAACCCGCCTCGCTCTCCTTCACCGACGTCCGCTTCCGGTACGCCGACGATCTGCCGTACGTCCACCACGGGGTGACGTTCGACGTCCCGGCGCGGGGCATGACGGCGTTCGTCGGGCCGTCGGGTGCGGGGAAGACCACGGTGTTCTCGCTGATCGAGCGGTTCTACGACCCCGAGTCCGGCACGATCCGCCTCGACGGGCGCGCCCTCGGGGACTGGGAACTGCCGCTGCTGCGGTCGTCCATCGGGTACGTCGAGCAGGACGCGCCGGTGCTGTCGGGCTCGCTGCGCGCCAATCTGCTGCTGGGCAACCCGGAGGCGGACGAGGACACCGTGCGGCGGGTGCTGAAGACGACCCGGCTCGACGGGCTGGCCGACCGGCTGCCGCAGGGCCTCGAGACGCTGGTCGGGCACCGGGGGACGAAGCTGTCCGGCGGGGAGCGGCAGCGTGTGGCCATCGCCCGGGCCCTGCTGCGCCGGCCCCGGCTGCTGCTGCTCGACGAGGCGACCTCGCAGCTGGACGCGGTGAACGAGGCGGCGCTGCGGGACACGGTCGCCGATGTCGCCCGTACGACGACGGTGCTGGTCGTCGCGCACCGGTTGTCGACGGTGACGATGGCCGACCGGATCGTCGTCATGGACGCGGGCCGGGTGCGGGCGGTGGGGACGCACCGGGAACTGGTGACGGGCGATCCGCTCTACGCCGAGCTGGCGGCGACCCAGTTCCTGGCGACGGCCGAGTGAGAGACGGGGGCCGACGCCGAAGGGGCCGCCGCCCGGCGGGAGGTCCGGGCGGCGGCCCCCACGGGGAACCGGCGGGTCAGGTCTGGATCCCGGGGAGCAGCCCGGTGACGGGGGCGGCGAGGTCGGTGACCTGGTGCAGTTCGTTCAGCTTGCCGAGCTGGTGCACGTTGTTCAGCTCGGCCAGCTGGCGGGAGACCGGCGGCAGCTGGGCCCGGTGCTCCGCGGGGATCTCGCTCGTGGTGAGCGAGTCGAGCAGGGTCAGCGGGTGGATCCGGCCGTCGGACGGGGCTTCGGCCGCGTTCGCCAGGGGCGCGGCGAGGCCCGTGAGCCCGGCGGCGAGAGCGGCGACGGCGGCGATGCGTCGAGTGGAGATCATGCCTTGCGCAACGCGGCGGGCGCCGTCGCGGACACGGGTGGCGGACCGGGCTCACTCAAGAGGCGGAGCCGTGGCTGCTGCGCTTGCCGAGGTCCGCGTGGCGGAGGACGCTCGAAGGTGAGGGACCGGCGGCCCGGCTCCCCTCGGTCCGCGGCCCTCCTAGGAGGTCACCATGGGCACCGCGGCAAGTTCCGGCTTCTCCACCGACACTCTGCGCAGGGGGGTCGAGGGATCGACCGCCTCGGATCTGCTGTCCCTCTACGCGGACGACGCGCAACTGCGCATCGTCGACCGCAACACCCAGCCCAGCAGCCCGCGCGTGCTGCACGGCCGGGCGGAGATCGGCGAGCTGCTGCAGGACGTGTACAGCCGCGACATCAAGGCGCACAAGCTGGACGAGTGCATCGTCCAGGGCGACCGTGCCGCCTTCACCGAGTCCTGCGAGTACTCGGACGGCGTGCGGGTCCTCGCCGAGTCGATGATCACTTTGCGGGACGGCAAGATCGTCGAGCAGACGATGATCCAGGCATGGGACGAGTAGGGAGGAAGTTCGCCGGGGTCCAGGTCACTTCTCGGCTGACCTGGACCTTCTCGGCCCGGCTGGGGCGCTCGCGCGGCCACCGTTCCACGCTGCCGGCACCCGCGTCGGCGGCGGGCCGGAAGGTCTCCGTCGCCCTGCTGCGCACGGTCCTGGCGGCGGCGCGGCGGCCGCGCCCGCTTCCTCCCGCGCACCGGCCCCCGCTGCGGGCACGGCGCCGCCGGGTACTGCGCCGCCGGATGCGGTGAGGCCCGGTCGGCGGTTCAGCCGGTCGGCAGGTAACGGGCCGGGACGGTGTGCCAGTCCGGGGTGATGCCGTTCGTCTCGGAGGGCTGGGTGTCGCCGGTGTAGGTGTAGAGGGGGGCGCCGTCGTAGGTGAGCTGGAGGGTGCCGTCGTCGGGGCGCGGGAGGGTGGCGAGGGTGCCGGCGATGCCCGGCGGCAGGGCCGGGGTGGTGTCGGCGGTGGTGCGCAGGGGGTGGCGGGTGGCGGTGCAGGGGCCGGTGCACAGGGTGCCGTCGTGGACGTAGAGGGTGTGTCCGTCGGTGTCGGTGAGGACGTGGCCCTGGGTCTCGGTGGAGCCGACCAGGACCGTGGGGGCGGGGGCGAGGGCGAGACAGGCCAGGGCGGCCGTGGCGGCCAGCAGGGGTGTCGTCGGTGTGCGCATGGGAGTTCCTCGGGGTGCCTCAGTAACCGATCCTGACGCCGGTCACGGTGTGGGTGTCCGTCCGGGTGCCGGTGGCCCCGGAGAAGCCGACGAGCACGTTGGGCGGCAGGGTCACCGCCTTGTCGACGACCTGGGTGCCGTCGACGCTGACGACGAGATGCCCGGCGTCGGTCACGTTCGCGTCGACGGTGTGCGAACCGGTGCGCAGGGCGGGGACGTTGGTGGAGGTGGCGATGTAGTGCGGCCGGCCGGCGGTGTCGCCGTCGGCGATCCCGACGAAGTTGGCGGACGGCTCGGTGCCGTTCTTGTAGGTGTCCAGGGCGACCGCGAGGCCGGGCAGTCCTGCGTAGCCCAGCCCCATGCCGCCCCCGCCGAGCGCCGTCGCGGTGGTCTTCGAGGCGTCGAGGAGCAGCAGGGCGAGGCCGTCGGCGCCGGTGCCGCCGCCGATGGTGGCGGTGAAGCGGGCGCGCAGCCGGGCGGACGGGACGGCGGTGCTCTGCAGGCTGCTGCCCCGGCGGTCGGCGAGGGCGGGGGTCAATACCAGGTCGGTGCGGTTGTAGAGGATCGTCGAGCCGTTGTGGCGCCAGCCGTTGGGACCGGGCGGCGGTACGGCGTAGGAGGCGGCGGTGACGGCGACGTCCCGGACGGTGTGGATGTCGGTGCGGGAGCCGGTGCCGCCGGTGAAGGCGACGAACGCGGCCGGCGGCAGGGCCGGCACGGTGGTCCGCAGGAGTTGCGCGCCGTCCATCGACACGGTGATCGTCCGGCCGGAGACCGACACGGCCACGGCGTGCGGGCCGGTGCGCAGGTCGGGCACGGCGGTCGTGGTGGCGGCGTACGTGATTGTCGAACCGCTGCCGGTGAGGGCGACGCCGACGAAGTTGGCGGAGGGGTCGCTGCCGTTGCGGTAGGTGTCGACGGCGACGGCGATGCCGGGCAGCCCGGTCCAGCCGAGGCCGCCGCCGGTGCCGCCGAGGGCGGTCGGGGTGGCCCCGGCCGGGTCGACGAGGGCGAAGGTGAGGCCGTCGGCGCCGGTGCCGCCGCCGATGACGGTGGTGAAGGTGGCGTTCAGGCCGTCGGTGAGGACCGGTACCGGGAAGACCGCCGAGCCGGCCTGTCCGCGGGTGGCCTGGGTGAGCTGGAGGTCGTCGCCGGAGAGGGCGGCGGAGCCGTTGAGCTGCCAGCCGCCGGCGCCCGGCGAGGGCAGGGTGACGCCGGTGCCCGTGGTGCCGGTGCCGGTGAGGGCCTCGAGGTGGGCGCCGCTGCCGTCGTCGGCGGTGATCTCGTAGGTGCCGCTGACCGCGCCGACGGAGGTCGGGGAGAAGGTGACGGACTGGTGGACGACGTCCTCGGGGCCGATGACCTGGCCCTCGCTGAGCGGGTTGCTGACGTGGAAGGGGGCGGCGGGGGCCTTGGCCTTGGTGATGGTCAGCGCGATGTTGCCGGTGTTGGCGATGTCGAAGGTCTTC
Source organism: Streptomyces sp. NPDC005820 (assembly GCF_040630255.1). Lineage (NCBI taxonomy): Bacteria > Bacillati > Actinomycetota > Actinomycetes > Kitasatosporales > Streptomycetaceae > Streptomyces > Streptomyces sp. NPDC005820. Next base: position 56,811 of record NZ_JBEXXE010000036.1, on the reverse strand, counting down.
GTGACGGACCGCCCGACCCCCACCTGCCCGAAGTCGGTGGAGGTGGGGGTGATCGTCAGATGGGCCTCGCCGGTGACCGCGGAGCCGGTCAGCTCCACGGTGACGGCGCCGTGCTGTCCGGTGACGGAGAGGGTGGAGGAGTCGTCGCCGGCGTCGGTGGGCGCGTAGGTGACCTGGACGGTGACGGACTGCTTCGGCTGGACGACCGTGCCGTCGGCGGGCAGCCCCTCGGCCGTGAAGGGGGCGTCCGGGGCGTCGGTGGCGGTGATCGTCTCGGGCTGGGTGCCGGTGTTGGTGAAGGTGACGCCGAGGGTCTTGTCGGTGGTGGTGGGCACGGTGTCGAAGGCCAGGGAGGGCGGGGAGGCGAGCAGGCCGTCCCGGGTGGCGTAGCCGGTCAGGCCGAGGCCGGTGGTGCCGAGGTCGGTGGCGAGGGTCAGGACGGCGTTGTCGGGTCCGGGTGCGGTCGGCGCGTAGGCCACCGGGACGGAGTAGGTGTCGCCGGTGCGCAGGGTGCGGGGCAGTGCGGTGGCCGCGGCGGAGAAGGCGCTGCCGGGCGGGGTGGTGACCGCGTCGATCCTGACGTCGCGGGTGGCGGTGACCGTGGCGGTGGCGCGTCCGGTGCCGCCGACCGGTACGTCGCCGAAGTCGACGGTGTCGCCGATGAGGGCCGCGTTGGAGGGCCGGCCGAAGGCGAGGACGTGCCCGTCGCGGGTGCCGACGTAGACACGGCCGCCGTCGGTGGCGGGCACGGAGAACTTGGAGGCGATACCGATGGGGGCCGACCAGAGCTTCTTCAGGGTGCCGTTCACCGGGGTGGCGCTGTAGGCGCGCAGTTGGCCGTTCGCGCCGCCGGCGCCGTCCGAGTACACCGCCCAGACGACCGCCGAGCCGGGGGTGGTGCCGGTGGAGGTGATCACCGGGGAGCCGGAGGTGTAGCCGAAGGTCTCCGTGGAGCGGCCGGTGTTGGTCAGCGCGGGCTGGCCGGAACCGGTCACTCCGTACTGGAAGGCCCGCAGCGGGCCCCGGCTGCCGGTCGTGTAGACGTAGCCGCCCTCGCCGCCGTAGACGCCTGGGTGGCCCCAGACGCCCTCGTAGGGCCCGAAATCGCCCACCACCTTGTCGGTGCCGCCCGGGCCCTGGCTGCGTCCGCCGAGGTTGTCGCGGTCGAGGAGGAAAAGCCGGCCGTCCTTGCCGATCTGCACCAGGAGGTGGGGGTGCTGGGCGGTGCCGAAGACGTCGTCCGGGAGGGCGACCGGGCCGCCGGAGCCGAGGTCGGTGTCGTTCTGGTCGAGGGTGGGGGCGTTGGCGGGGCTGAAGAAGTCCTGTGCGGACATGGTTCCGTCGCTGTTGACGCCGATCCGGACGACGGCCTCGGCGAGCTGGCCGGGCGGGCGGGATCCCGGGCCGGGGGCCGGGGAGATGCCGTTGCCGGTGGAGAACAGGATGCGGCCGGGGCCGTCGGAGACCAGCCCGCCGCCGCTCATCCAGATGCCCGCCATGCCGTTGGCGGAGGAGTTCTCGGTGGCCCACAGGGTCTGCTTGCGGGTGGCGGTGTCGACGCGCAGGACGTGACCGACGTACGGCGTGTGGTCGCAGTGGGAGGCGAAGCCCGCGTAGACCGCGCCGCCCATCAGCAGCAGACCGGGGCGCTGCATCGCGGTGTAGGCGTTGAAGGGGCGGCCCGGGTCGTTGACGGGGGCGCCGGCCACCTTGACCGGCCAGCCGCTGCGTTCGGCGCCGGTGGTGACGTTCAGGGCGTGGAGGTACCAGCTGGGGTGCTGGACGTCGGCGCCGTCGTCGACCTTGGAGGTGAGGTAGACGGTGCCGGTCGCGGCGTCGTACACGGGCGTCCCGGTCACCCCGACGGTCGGTACGAGGTCGCCGCAGCCGATGGCGGAGGCGGGCCAGGCGGCGCCGAGGCTGCGGGTCCAGGTCTGCGCGCCGGTGGCGGAGTTCAGGCCGTACACCTTGTTGTTCTCGGTGGCGACGACGACCGTCTTCCCCACGACGAGCGGCTGGGCGTAGACCTGTCCGTCGACGGTGGCGGAGAACTGCTGCCCGAAGTCGGAGCTCGCGACCTGGTCGGGGGCGAGGCCGGGTTCGTTGTCGTCCCAGCCGGTCCGGTAGGTGTCCTGGGAGACCGTGGTGACGTCGGCGGCGGCCGGGGTGGGTGTGGCGAGGACGCCGGTCAGCAGACAGGCCGTCACCAGCGGGGCAAGGAAACCGAACCTGCTCTGCATGCGCCGCTCCGAACCGGGTCGGTGAGGGGGCGGGCGTGTCCCGCCGATCGTCATGATCGGCGGGACGGTGTGATTTACATACGATTCCGTACGGGTGGCGGTGCCCGATCCACCCGTACGGGCGATGGACGGGCTGTCAGTTCAGCGTCCAGCTCTGGTTGGTGGCACCGCTGCACGACCACAGCACCAGCACGGACCGGTTGGCCGTGGCAGCGCCGTTGACGTCGAGGCACAGGCCCGCGTTGACGTTGGTGATGGTGCCGTCGCTGTTGACGTTCCACTTCTGGTTGTTCTGGCCGTTGCAGTCCCAGATGACGACCTTGGTGCCGTTGGTGGTGCCCTGGTTGTAGGCGTCCAGGCACTTGTCGCCGTACACCACGAGTTCCTTGCGGGAGGTGTACGTCCAGGACTGGTTCTGGCCGCCGTTGCAGTCCCAGATCTCCGCCTGGGTGCCGTTGGTGATGGTGTTGTTGTAGACGTCCAGGCAGCGGCTGGACTGCTTGCCGACGACCTGGGTGCCGTTCATGCCCGCCAGGGGTTTGACGGTGATGTCGGCGAGGGTCGGGGCGCCCGAGAAGGTCAGGGTGTTGGACGAGCCCTTGGACAGGCCCACCAGGACGCTGATGGTGCCCTGGGCGGCCCCGGTCGGCGGGAAGGAGACCGTGGTGGCGCCCTGGCCGTTGACCTTGAGGGTCGCGGTCTTCGCCGTCGAGGCGGTGTTGGTGTAGGCGACGTCCACGATCTTCGTGCCGGTGGCGCCCGCGGCCACGCCGGAGAAGCTCGACGTCCCGGTGTAGGTGCTGCCCGAGGCCTCGGTGCCGCCGGTGACGGTGAGCAGCACCGAGCCGCCCGCCGGGACGCTCTGGGTGTAGCTCGTGCTGTACGAGCCGACGTCCGACCTGGACCACAGGTCACGGACGGTCGCCGAGGCGCCGGTCAGGCCCAGGTCGGACCAGCGGACGGTGATGTTCGCGGCGGAGGAGGTCCGGTTGAGCAGGACGACGGCCCGCTTGCCGGTGCCGGAGAGGACCTTGCCGTACACCTGGAGCCCGGTGGTGTCCTCGGCGACCTTGGCGCCCTGGAGTCCGCGCGCGTCCTGGTCGACGGCGACGACCTCGGGGTTCTTGAGGATGTTCGCGGTCTCGGTGGTCATGGTGGTGAGGTCGTTGCCGGCCAGCAGCGGGGCGCCGGAGATGGCCCAGAGGTTCATGTGGGTGCGGTTCTGCGCGGCGGTGAGGCCGCTCATGCCGACCATCAGCATGTCCGGGTCGTTGTAGTAGCCGGTGTGCTGGGCGAGCGGGTGCAGGCCCTGGTCGAAGTTGGACAGCAGGTTCGTCATCGACGGCGAGTTGCCGTAGAAGATGATGTCGGTGCTGGTCCGGTACATCGGGGCGAGACCCGGGGCCCAGTTCCAGGTGTTCTGGTAGCCCCAGTTGCAGATCGAGAGGGTCAGCGGGCGGCCGGTGGTGGCCGTGGCCTTGGCGACCGCGTCGCTGATCGCCGTGTACGTCGTCGCCGCGTCGAGGCCCTCGGCGTCACCGCCGCACCAGTCGACCTTCACGAAGTCGAAGCCCCACTTCGAGAACTGGAGCATGTCCTGCTCGTAGTGGCCCTCGCTGCCGCTGCCCGGGGCGGCGGGGCGGCCGGTCGGGAAGTAGTAGCCGCAGCCGTCCTTGCCGGCGTCCGTGTAGATGCCGGCCTTGAGGCCCTTGCTGTGGATGTAGTCGGCGATGGCGCTCATCCCGCCGGGCCACTCCGACGTGTCGACGGTGATGTTGCCGTCGCTGTCGCGGGTGCCCTGCCACCAGCCCTCGTCGATGTTGATGTACTGGTATCCGGCCGCCGGGAGGCCCGCGGCGACGAACGCGTCGACCTGCCCCTTGATGACGTTGTAGTCGATCTTGGCCGCGAAGCTGTTCCAGGACGCCCAGCCCATCGGCGCGGTGGGCACCGCGATCTGACGGGACGTCGCCGCCTGAGCGGGGGCGGGTCCGGCGAACAGGAAAGCGGCTGTCGCGGTCAGCGCGAGGGCGAGGAGGCGCACGGCTGCGGTTCTGCAGCGCGTGAGGAAGCTTGATCGCGGTGGGGGAAACATGCGGCGACTCCGGGGAATGCGATGCGATATCTCGAACGAGGATCGGCAAACCGAACGGTTGCGCGCCGAAAGTAGAGCCGCCGGAGGGGCAAGTCAACGGCTGGGACAGAAGTGATGTGACCGGTCTCAAGAATGAAGTGGCCGCTTCCGATGGGTCGTTGCCCCCTCCTCACTCCGGACGCCGCCATACTGTCCGACGTGCGAGTGGCGATCATGACGGCGGGCTCCCGGGGCGATGTCGCCCCCTTCACCGGTCTGGGGCACGCCCTGGTGCGCGCGGGCCACCAGGTCACCCTGGTCACCCATGAGCGGTTCGCGCCGCTGGTGGCCGGCTCGGGGGTGGGCTTCCATCCGCTCCCGGTCGATCCCCGGGCGGAACTGGAATCGGCGCGCGGCCGAGGGCTGCACCACAGCACGAGCGGGCCGGGCAAGCTGCTGCGGGCGGTCCGGCTGGCGCGGGCCGTGGTCGGGGAGATGACCGACGACCTGCTGACCGCCGCGCACTCCGCCGACGCCCTGCTGGCGGCGGCCCCGCTCGCACCCCTGGCGCACACCATCGCCGAAGGGCTGTCCTTGCCGAGCCTCGGCCTCCACCTCCAGCCGATCGCGCCCACCCGGGAGTTCGCGCCGCCCATGCTCGGCGGCGGGTCCTTCGGCGCCCTCGGCAACCGTCTCGCCGGGCGCGGCGTCGAACGGGCCATCGACCAGGTCTTCGCCCCGGTCCTGCCCTCCGTCCGCGCCCGGCTGGGCCTGCCGGCCAAGGGCCCGCGCTCACGCGACCGTCGGTTCACCTCGGTGCTGCACGGGTTCAGCCCGCTCCTGGTGCCCCGGCCCCGCGACTGGCGGCCGGGGCTCGACATCACCGGCTACTGGTGGCCGTACGACAGCGAGCGGCAACTCCCCTCCGCCCTGCGGGAGTTCCTGGACGCGGGGCCGCCGCCGGTCTTCGTCGGCCTGGGCAGCGCGACGGTGCCCGATCCGCACCGGCTGAGCGCCGAGATCGTACGGGCGCTGCGGCTGGCGGGGCTGCGCGGGGTGATCCAGCGCGGCTGGGCCGGTCTCGCGGCCGACGGCGACGACATCCTGACCGTCGACGAGGTGCCGCACTCCCTGCTCTTCCCCGGGACGGCCGCGGTGGTCCACCACTGCGGCGCGGGCACCACGGCGGCCGGGGTCCGCGCGGGCGTCCCGGCCGTACCGGTCCCGATCCAGTTCGACGAGGGCTTCTGGGCCGACCGCCTCGTCACGGCGGGGGTGGCCCCCACCACGGTCCCCCTGCGCCGCCTGACCGCCGAAACCCTGGCAACGGCCCTCACCCGGGCCACGCGCGAGCCCCGATACGCCGAGCGGGCCAGGGAGCTGGGGACCCGGGTGCGCGCGGAGGACGGGGCGGGCCGGGCGGCGGAGGCGGTGGCACGACTGGGGTGAGGACACGGGCCGAAACAGCACGTACGACGGCGGCACCCTGCACAGTGGCACCCCCGCGGTGCCTCCGGGTCCCGACCTCCCCGATCCGCTCGCCGGGCTCCGCCGGGACCCCGACGAGGCGGCGGCCGTACGATGGCAGCGGCTTCTGCTGCTCCGGCGGTGGCAGCGCGACCGACACGAAGCCCTCGCGCCGGGAAGGCCGTTCCCGCCGATCGTCCCCCTGCCGGAGACGGCGGAAGGGGATCCGCGCCTGCGGCCGCTCCAGCCGTTCACCGTGCGGGCACCCGCCGTGACGCCCTTGCCCGACGGACGGTTCCGGGTCCACGGCCCCGTCCCGCGATCGCCCTCGTCGCCGCCCGTCCGTCCAAGGGCTAGGGCCTGTCGTTTGGATCAGGTCGCAGGACATCGACGGGTCTGTTCGGTGCCGGTGAGCGGGGGCTGGTGCGTGCAGCTGCAAGGCGGAGGAGGGCGTCGACGCGGAGCGTCGGCAACCGACGACAACGCGGCAGATGCGCGTGCCAGCCCCCGCGTCTGCGGCCTGATCCAAACGACAGGCCCTAGTTGTCTCACCCCCCGTACTCACCTGGTGGACGCCCTCTTGACGTCCGCCGGGGGTGGATCGACACTCGACTGGGAATCCTAGTGAACAGGTAGGGAAACATGGGGCGCCTGCACCCGGCCACCGGCCGCACAAGCCGCACGAGCTGGTCGTCGCCCCTGCTCACCTCCCGCCGTCACATCGACCTGCAGCGCGTCTGCAGCGCCATCAGCCGTCGGGGCTGAGCCGGGCCCTCCCGCACCGGACCCCGCGGCGGTGTCCGCCCGACACCGCCCCGTCCGGCGTGCGGGGACGAGGGCCGTCTCCCTTTTCGCCGTCGCATCCGCCGCGCGCACGTCCGCCCGTGCGCCCGCCCCCGGGGAGAGTCATGTCCGTCACACCGCTGGCCGCCCACCCGTCCGCCCGCCCCGCCCCCGCCTTCCGGGGCCGCATCGGCCGGGACGCGCGCAGCGGCCACTACGCCGTGCCGCGCCGCTACCGGCTCCATCTGTCCACCGCCGACCCGGACGGACTGCGCATCGCCGTCACCCACACGCTCCTCGGCCTCGACCGGGCCTGTCCGGTGACCTTCCTGCCCGCCGTCCCCGACTGTCCCGACGGCGGCCACGCGCAACTGCGCCCGCTCTACGACGCCAGCGCCCACCGCTACACCGGCCCGGCCCTCGCGCCGGTGCTCAGCGACGACTGGTCGGGCCGGATCGTCTCCACCCACGGCCCCGACATCGTCCGTGACCTCGCCCGGCGGTTCGCCGGCGGCCGGGCCGTGCTGTACCCGTGCGGCGCGGAGTCGGAGATCGAGGCCGTGGAGCGGATGTGCGCCCAGGGCATCGAGCGGGCGGCCCAGTGTGCCGGGGACGCGGGCGTCGACGCCGCCGAGCGGGCCGCCGCGCTCGACGCGCTGCTCGCCACGCTCCGCGTGCTGGAGCAAGGGCTCGACGCACAGCCATATCTGATCAGCGATCAGATCACGGCAGCCGACGTCGAGTTGTGGGTGGCGCTGGTCCGGCTGGACACCGTCCACCGGCACCACCTCGACGCCGACGCGGTGCGCCGCGTCGCCGGACACCCCGCCCTGTGGGCCTACGCCCGCCGACTGGCCGCCCACCCGGCCTTCGGCGCGCACCTCGACCTGGACGGCATCGCCCGCCGCCACCACGCCCGTTGCCAGGGCCTGGAGGCCGCCGGGGCCGCAGTACAGATCCTGGACTGGGCGGCGCACATCCGCCGGGCGAACTAGTTCCACCCACTGGACGGACATTGACATCCGTTCGGGCGGTTGCTTTAACTTACGGCCCAGAAAGCGCGAGGCCCACAGGGCCGGAACAGTGACGGTGACAAGATGTACGCAGCTCCCAGGACGGCCGCACGCCGTCCCCAGGGCTGCGTACCGCCGTACGCGAACCTGTCGAACCTGTTCGCCGCCAACCGTGCCGTCGATCTGCTCCGCGTGAACAGCGCACTGTGTACCGCACCGGGCCGTGCCCGCTGTCGGGGCTGACTTCCTTCCCCTCGCCCCGTCTCCGCGTTCCTGACGGACACCGCCCGAGCGGTGTGCCGCCCACCGCCCCACCCCGGTTCCCTGGTACGCATCCGTGCGCCGCGCGCTCACCCCCGGCGGCTCATCACGTCTGCGCCGGTCCGGGGTGCCCGACTCCCGCCGGAGCCCGCCATGAGTGAACCCCCAGGCGCCGTGAACCTCGCCGAGGCACCCGCCGCCGACACCCCGTCGGAAAAGCTCGCCGCACAGCGCGTTCAGCCGCTGCGCCGCCCGGGACGCTGGATCGCCACCGCCGTGGTACTGGTCCTGGCGGCCCAGTTCGCGCACGGCCTGGTGTCCAACCCGTTCTACCAGTGGGACCGCTTCGGCTACTGGTTCCTGCGCCCCGTGATCCTCGACGGACTGCTCATCACCCTCGAAGTCACCGCCTACAGCGCGGTGTTGGGCCTGCTGGGCGGAATCCTGCTCGCCCTCGCCCGGCTGTCGGGGAGCCCGGTGCTGCGGGCCGTCAGCTGGACCTACGTCTGGGCGCTGCGCTCCATCCCGCTGATCGTCGTCCTGCTGTTCCTGTACAACTTCAGCGCCCTGTACCAGACGCTCAGCCTGGGCGTCCCCTTCGGCCCCGCGTTCTTCACCTTCGACGAGTCGCGCCTGGCCACCGACATGGTGATCGCGGTCGTCGGCCTCAGCCTCAACGAGGCCGCCTACGCCGCCGAAGTGGTCCGCGGCGGAATCCTCTCCGTAGACCAGGGCCAGCACGAGGCGGCCGCCGCCCTCGGCCTGCCCAAGGGCTACCAGTTCCGCAGGATCGTCTTCCCGCAGGCCCTGCGCTCGATCGTCCCCAACTACGTCAACCAGCTGATCGGCCTGGTCAAAGCCACCTCGCTGGTGTTCTACGTGTCGCTGCTCGACCTGTTCGGCACCGCGCAGACCATGGGCGCCACCTACCCCGGCGACATCGTGCCGCTGCTGCTGGTCGTCACCGTCTGGTACCTGATCCTGACCAGCCTCGTCTCCGTCGTCCAGTTCTACGTCGAGCGGTACTACGCCCGGGGTGCCACCCGCTCCCTGCCGCCGACGCCGTTGCAGCAACTGCGGTCCGGTCTCACCGACCTGCGGGCCCGCATCCGCCGGGAGGCCGCCGTATGACCGCCGAGACCCTCGAGACCGCCCCGACGGCCGCCGCGGTGGTGCCCGCCGCCGTCGAGGTGCACGACGTGCACAAGTGGTACGGCGCCCATCGCGTCCTCGACGGCGTCAGTCTGACCGTCCGGCCCGGCGAGGTGACCGTGATCCTCGGCCCGTCCGGCTCCGGCAAGTCCACGCTGCTCCGGGTGATCAACCATCTGGAGAAGCCGGAGACCGGCCACGTCAGCGTCAACGGCGAGCCGATCGGCGTCCGCCGGCACGGCGGCCGGCTCCGCGAGGTCAGCGAGCGCACCATCCTCACCCAGCGCAGTCGCATCGGTTTCGTCTTCCAGAACTTCAATCTCTTCCCGCATCTGACCGTGCTGGACAACGTCGCCGCCGCCCCCGTGGCGACGGGCCGGCTCACCAGGCCCGAGGCGCGGGAACTCGCCCGTGAACTCCTCGGCCGGGTCGGCCTCGCCGACAAGGCCGGCGCCTACCCCCGACAGCTCTCCGGCGGCCAGCAGCAGCGCGTCGCCATCGCCCGCGCCCTCGCCCTGCGCCCCGGCGTCATCCTCTTCGACGAGCCGACCTCCGCCCTCGACCCCGAACTGGTCGGCGAGGTCCTCGCCGTCATCAAGGACCTCGCGACCAGCGGCACCACCCTCGTCATCGTCACCCACGAGGTCGGCTTCGCCCGCGAAATCGCCGACCGGGTCGTCTTCCTCGACGGCGGCCGGATCGTCGAACAGGGCCCGCCCCACGAGGTCCTGGACAAGCCGCGGCACGAACGGACCCGGGACTTCCTCAGCAAGGTCCTCTGACCTCGCCCCCGACCCACTCCATCTCTCTTGTCACCCAGTCACAAAGGACGGCCATGCCCAGCCACTTCACCCGACGCAGCCTGATTCGCGGCATCACCGCGGCGACCGCGGTCGCCACCCTCGCCACCGGGCTCGCCGCCTGCGGTGGTGAGAGCGACGCCGCCACCACGACCGGCAACGCCGCCGCCTCCGGCAGCGTGACCATCGGCCGGGTCTCCAACGGCGCCGCGAAGGAGACCACCCTGAAGGTCTCCGAGGTCAAGTCGATCAGCGCCGAACTGCCCGCCGCCGTCAAGAAGAGCGGCAAGCTCGCCATCGGCATCGGCGCCCTGCCCTCCGGCTTCGCCCCGCTCGCCTATGTCGGCGACGACCAGAAGACCCTCACCGGCGCCGAGCCCGACCTCGGCCGCCTGGTCGCCGCGGTCCTCGGCCTGACGCCCGAGACGAAGAACTTCACCTGGGAGAACCTCTTCGTCGGCATCGACAGCGGCAAGGTCGACGTCGCCTTCTCCAACGTCACCGACACCGAGGAGCGCAAGAAGAAGTACGAGTTCGCCTCCTACCGGCAGGACAACCTCGGCTGGGAGGTGAAGAAGTCCAGCACGTGGAACTTCGACGGCGACTACGAGAACCTCGCCGGCCTCACCGTCTCCGTCGGCTCCGGCACCAACCAGGAGAAGATCCTCCTGGAGTGGAAGAAGAAGCTGGAGGCCGAGGGCAAGAAGCTCACGATCAAGTACTACCCGGACCGTAACGGCCTCTACCTGGCGCTCGGCAGCGGCAAGATCGACGCCTACTTCGGGCCCAACCCGGGCATCGCCTACAACGTCTCGCAGACCGCGGGCACCGCCAACGCGACCCGCAACGCGGGCACCTTCTCCGGCGCCGGTGAGACGCTCCAGGGCCTGATCGCCGCCACCGCCAAGAAGGACAGCGGCCTCGCCAAGCCGCTCGCCGACGCCATCAACTACCTCATCGAGAACGGGCAGTACGCCAAGTGGCTGGCCGCCTACAACCTCTCCAACGAGGCCGTCGCCAAGTCCGAGGTCAACCCGCCCGGCCTGCCGCTGGACAACTCCTGACCAACTGTCACCACGGCCGTCAGCCGTGCAAGTTGCATTAGGCACCACAGGAAGGGACTCCGTCTCCGTGGCTTCCCCGATCGACCTCCGCGGGGGCGGAGCCCCCACCGTCACCCCACCGCACCCCCTCGACAACGCCGTCTGGGCCGCCCTCACCGGCCCCCACGCCCACCTCGCCGAACGCGTCGGCCGCGCCGCCCGCTACCCCGCCGACGTCTACGCCTTCGCCGCCCTCGCCGATCCCCACGACCCGGCCGCCTGGGCCGACCTGCGCACCCTCGCCGGGGACGGCGCCACCGTATGGATCAAGCCCGTGGCGGGCGTTCCCGACGGCTGGCAGGTCACCGGCGGCGGCGAGGGCGTCCAGCTCGTCTCCACCGAGGAGTTCCGCACCGAGCCCGCCCCCGAGGCCGTACGCCTCGGCCCCGACGACGTGCCGGAGATCCTCGACCTCGTCGCCCGCACCCGCCCCGGCCCGTTCCTGCGACGGACCGTCACCCTCGGCACCTACCTCGGCATCCGCGAGCAGGGCCGTCTCGTCGCCCTGGCCGGCGAACGTCTCCGGCTCGACGGCTGGACCGAGATCAGCGCCGTCTGCACCGACCCCGCGTACCAGGGCAGGGGCCTCGCCACCCGGCTGGTCCGCGCGGTCGGCCACGGCGTCCGCGCCCGCGGCGACATCCCCTTCCTGCACGCCGCCGCCGGCAACGGCACGGCGATCCGTCTCTACGAGTCCCTCGGCTTCCGGCTCCGCCGGCGCTCGGCCGTCGTGTCGGTGCGCACCCCGGGAACATCCGGCGCGGCAGGCGCGTTGTGACTCATGACGACGTGTGGAAGGCGCCGCTCGGCGCCCGACAGGGGGAGGTGACGGCCGTGACGCTCATATGCCAGGCCGTGCGCCTGCACTCCCGGCCCCACATCGACCTCCAGCGCGTGGCCGGCGCGCTCTGTTGCTCCTGACCCGTTCCCCTCCCGCCGCACCCTGTCGTGGGTGACGTGCGCCCTCGTACGGACCTCCAGGAAGGCACCCCCGTGTCCTCAGCACCCGTATCCCCCTTGCACCTCGCCGTCGCCCTGGACGGCACCGGCTGGCACCCCGCCTCATGGCGCGAGCCGGTCGCCCGCCCCCGGGAACTGTTCACCGCCGGCTACTGGGCCGACCTGGTCGCCGAGGCCGAGCGCGGCCTGCTCGACTTCGTCACCCTCGAGGACGGCCTCGGCCCCCAGTCCTCCCACTTCCTCGACCCGGACGACCGCACCGACCAGGTGCGCGGCCGCCTCGACGCGGTCCTCGTCGCCTCCCGCGTCGCCCCGCTCACCCGGCACATAGGTCTGGTGCCGACGGCGGTGACCACCCACACCGAGCCGTTCCACATCTCCAAGGCGATCGCCACCCTCGACTACGTCAGCACCGGCCGCGCCGGACTGCGCGTCCAGATCACCGCCCGGCCGAGCGAGGCCGCCCACTTCGGCCGCCGCACGATCCCGCGCATCGACGACTACCACGGCCCGGTGGTGACGGAACTCTTCGACGAGGCCGCCGACTACGTGGAGGTGGTGCGCCGCCTCTGGGACAGCTGGGAGGACGACGCCGAGATCCGGGACGTGGCCACCGGCCGCTTCATCGACCGCGACAGACTGCACTACATCGACTTCGAGGGCCGCCACTTCAGCGTCAAGGGCCCCTCCATCACCCCCCGCCCGCCCCAGGGCCAGCCCGTGGTCGCCGCGCTCGCCCACGCCACCGTGCCGTACCGGCTGGTGGCCCGCGCGGCCGACATCGGCTTCGTCACCCCGCACGACACCGACCAGGCCCGTGCCGTCCTGGCGGAGATCCGCGCCGAGCAGCGGGCCGCGGGCCGCGCCGCCGAGCCCCTGCACGTCTTCGGCGACCTCGTCGTCCTCCTCGACGACGACCCCGCCGAGGCCGCCGCCCGCCGCGACCGCCTCGACACCCTCGCCGGCGAGGCGTACACGAGCGACGCCCGGATCTTCGCCGGCAGCCCCACCGAACTCGCCGACCTCCTCCAGGAGTGGGCCGAGACGGGGCTGACCGGCTTCCGGCTGCGCCCCGCCGTCGCCGGCCACGACCTGCCCGCCATCACCCGCGGCCTCGTCCCCGAACTCCAGCGCCGGGGCGTCTTCCGCCACGCCTACGAGGCGGACACCCTGCGCGGACTGCTCGGCCTGACCCGCCCCGCCAACCGCTACGCCGCAGCCTGAGCCGGACGGAGAGCCGACCACCATGAGCAAGCCCCTGAAGCAGATCCACCTGGCCGCCCACTTCCCCGGCGTCAACAACACCACCGTGTGGAGCGACCCGAAGGCCGGCAGCCACATCGAGTTCAGCTCCTTCGCCCACTTCGCGCAGACCGCCGAACGCGCCAGGTTCGACTTCCTCTTCCTCGCCGAGGGCCTGCGGCTGCGCGAACAGGGCGGCACGATCTACGACCTGGACGTGGTCGGCCGCCCCGACACCTTCACCGTCCTCGCCGCGCTCGCCGCCGTCACCGATCGCCTCGGCCTCACCGGCACCATCAACTCCACCTTCAACGAGCCCTACGAGGTCGCCCGCCAGTTCGCCAGCCTCGACCACCTCTCCGGCGGCCGCGCCGCGTGGAACGTCGTCACCTCCTGGGACGCGTTCACCGGCGAGAACTTCCGGCGCGGCGGGTTCCTCCCGCAGGACGAGCGCTACTCCCGCGCCCAGGAGTTCCTCGCCACGGCCACCGAACTCTTCGACTCCTGGCAGGGCGACGAGATCGTCGCCGACCCGGCCACCGGCACCTTCCTGCGCGACGCCAAGGCCGGCGCCTTCGTCCACGAGGGCCACCACTTCGACATCCACGGGCGCTTCAACGTCCCCCGAGGCCCCCAGGGCCGCCCGGTGATCTTCCAGGCCGGCGACTCCGACGAGGGCCGCGAGTTCGCCGCGTCGAGCGCCGACGCGATCTTCAGCCGGTACGCCGCCCTCGACGCGGGCCGCGCCTTCTACACCGACGTGAAGTCCCGCCTCGCCAAGTACGGCCGACGCTCCGACCAGTTGCTGATCCTGCCCGCCGCCAGCTTCGTCCTCGGCGACACCGACGCCGAGGCCGAGGAGATCGCCAAGGACGTGCGCCGACGCCAGGTCAGCGGCGCCACGGCCCTCAAGCACCTGGAGTTCGTCTGGAACCGGGACCTCTCCGCGTACGACCCCGACGGCCCCCTCCCCGACGTCGACCCGGTGGTGGGCGAGGAGCACATCTCCCGGGGCCGCGCCCAGGTCCGTATGTACCGGGACCCGCTGGCCGTCGCCCGCGAATGGCGGGAGCTCGCGCAGGCCAACAACTGGTCCATCCGCGACCTGGTGATCGAGACCGGCAACCGGCAGAACTTCGTCGGGACGCCCGAGACCGTCGCCCGGACGATCGACGAGTACGTCCAGACCGACGCCGCCGACGGCTTCATCCTCGTCCCGCACATCACCCCCACCGGCCTCGACGAGTTCGCCGACGAGGTGGTCCCGCTGCTCCAGGAGAGAGGCGTCTTCCGCACCGAGTACGAGGGCACCACCCTGCGCGACCACCTCGGCCTCACCCACCCGGACGGGAAGCCCGGGCAGCGGGCCGCGTCCTAGCCGGTGCGGCCGGGGCCGACGTCTCCCTCCCCCGAAGGCGACGTCGGCCCCGGCCCTTCCCCCGGCGCCGGACAGTGGTCTGTACGCGGTCCCGTACCGCTCACCAGCACATGACCGCCGTCTCGCCCGAACCCCAGCCGGAGTACAGGCGGACCCGGACGAAGTAGCGGCGGCCCTTGACGAGCCGGGCCCCGATCGTGGCGTTGCGCGCGGTGCCGCCGTCGTCCTGCCCGGCGAGGAAGCGGGGTTCGCCGTCCCGTTCCTCGAAGACCACGACGACCGAGTCGCCCTCCCCGAAGGTGCCCACGGTGTACTCGCGGGTCTCCCGCGGCTCCACGGTGAAGTCGGCCTGCTCGCCCGGCCCCAGCGACAGCGCCACCGAGCGGAACGGCACCAGCGCCGGTGGCCGCGGCGCGTCGAGCGGCGGGTACCAGCGCAGCACGAACTCCTTGTCCAGCGGGGACAGCGCCCCCGGCGGATGGACCCCGCCCCGGAACTGCTCCGGCTCCAGGATCAGCCCCGCCGCGAAGGGGTACTCCATCACGGACTGCGGATCCCACACCGATCCGTTGACCTCGGCCGGATCCAGCTTGCGCAGCACGTTGAAGAACGTGCGGTCCCGGCTCCAGTGGTTCGGCGGCCCCGCCAGATCGGCGTAGACCGCCTCGTCGTCCCAGTGGATCCCGGCGAACGGGCTCTGGTGCTCGTGCTGCATGCCGAGCGCGTGCCCGATCTCGTGCAGGGCCGTCGCCCGCTCCCCGGGAGGGGTCAGATCCCAGCCGAAGTTCATGGTCCGCTCGTTCAGCCCCGCGAACAGCGCGTCGCGGCCCACCGCCGACCAGGACCCGTCGCCCTGCTGGAAGCCGATGCGCAGCTCCGCCTCCGAACGGTCGGCGACCTCGGCGAACGACACCCCGATCCCGAGCCCGGCCCATTCGCGGAAGCAGTCGCGCACCACGTCCCGCTGATCCGCGTCGCCGACCCACGACACCCGCCGGGTGCCCGCCGACCCCGGCACCGGGATCACCGAGGCGTCGCTCTCGCCGTCGAAGAAGTGGTAGTGCAGGACCGTGCCGTTGACCCACATCCGGCGCCCGCTCATGAGCGCGCCCAGCCGCTCGGCGGCCAGCCCCGGCGCGAAGGCGGGAACCGGCGCCAGCGCGAGCGAGCAGTAGCGGGCGGTCATGACCACCAGGGTGCCGCGACGGCCGGGCCGGCGCCTGAGTCGGGGGCTACTCAAGTCGCCCTGTATCAGACCTGAGTATCCGCACTCCTGATGACGTGACGACGATCGAGACGCATGCCGGGACCCTCCGACCGCCGTGGCCGTTCACCGGACGGGAGGAGGAACTGGAGCTGGTACGCCGGGCGCTGGCGGCGGGCCGGCCCGGCGTCGTGCTGACGGGACCGGCGGGCTGCGGCCGCACCCGGCTCGCCGCCGAGGCGGTCGGCTCCACCGACTGCGTCCGTGTGGCCGGCACCCCCGGCACCCGGGGCACCGCCTTCGCCGCGTTCGCCCATCTGCTCCCCGAGCGCGTCACCCTGCATCGGGCCGTCCGACTCCTCTCCGGCACCAGGCTGTTGCTGGTCGACGACGCCCAGCTGCTCGACGACGCCTCGGCCGCGCTGCTGCACCAGCTCGCCGTCCGGGGCCGCACCCGGCTGCTGGTCGTCGTCACCGAGGGCGTCCGCGCGCCGGACGCCGTCACCCGGCTGTGGACCGGCGAGCTGCTGCCCCGGCTGGCCCTGGAGCCCCTCCCGGCAGAGGACGTCGCCCAGCTCCTCACCGCCGACGCGGGCGGTCCCCTCGACCCCCTCACCGTCGGCCGGCTGCACCGCCTGTGCCGGGGCGACCTGCGTCTGCTGCGCGACCTCCTGGCCGCCGTCCGCGACGAGGGCCTCCTCGCACCGGTGCCGGGCACCGAGGAGCAGGCCTGGCGCGGCGGGGTCCCGCTGAACCCGACCCTCCGCGAACGCACCGCCCCCGTCCTCGCCCGTCCCTGCCCCGACGAACGCGAGACCCTCGACCGGATCGCCTTCGCCGAACCCCTGCCCCTGCCGGCGGACACCCTCGATCTACGGGTCCTCGAACGCCTGGAGGCGGACGGCCTGATCGAGGCGGAGGACGGCGAGCCCGCGACCGTACGCCTGGCCGACCCCCTGCACGGTCCCGTCCTGCGCGCCGCCGCCGGCCGGCTGCGCGCGAGGCGCCTGACCGCCGGCCGCCGACCGCTGACGGCCGCCCTGGACGCGGAGGCGGCCGCCCTGGCCCGGGGCATCGCACAGGCAGATGTCCGAACCGGGCGGGCCCCGGTGGGGGAGTGGCTGGTCGCCGAGGGAGACCCCGTCCCACCCGCGTACGCCGCCATCCGCGCCCGCCACTCCCGTCTGCGCGGAGCACCACGCGAGGCCGCGGCCTGGGCGAGGGCGGGGCTGGCGGACCCGGCACCGAACACCGCGTGCCACCACCAGGCCGGCGGCGCGGCGGCGGACGGTGCCTGGTGCCGCGAGGCGGGCGACGCGGTGGGCGCGGTGGCGGGTGTGGCCTGGTGCCGCGAGGCGGGGGGTGTGGTGGGCGCGGCGGCGGACGGTGCCTGGTGCCGCGAGGCGGGCGACGCGGTGGGCGCGGTGGCGGGTGTGGCCTGGTGCCGCGAGGCGGGGGGTGTGGTG
>NZ_JBEXXE010000036.1:16612-39570 GCF_040630255.1 Streptomyces sp. NPDC005820 | reverse complement strand
GGGGCGTGGCGGCGGACGGTGCCTGGTGCCGCGACAGTGGCGTGGCGGCGGGTGGCGTCGAGCCCGCCGTCGGCGGCCACCTCGGCGACCGTGCGGCTGCGGCCCTCGCCTGCCGCCGCGAACTCGACCTGGCCGCAGCGGAGTTGGGCGAGGTGGAGCCCGCCGGGGACGGCGACGCCTACGCCGCCGTACGCCTCGGCGCCCCCGAAACCGCCCTCGGTCTCCTCCCGCCCGGCAGTGTTTTCGCCCGCCATGCCCAGGCTCTCGCCGACGCCGACGGTCCTGCCCTGGACCGGGTCGCCGAGGATCTGGTGGAGCGCGGGTTCCTGCTGTTCGCGGCCGAGGCGCACGCCCAGGCCGTACGGGTCCACCGCGACCCCACGGCCGCCCGCACCGCCCGCACCCGGGCCGTCGCCCTGGCCCGCCGCTGCCAGGGCGCCCGCACCCCCGCCCTGGCCGGACTGGCCCTGGGCGAACTCACCGCCCGGCAACGGCAGATCGTCACCCTCGCCGCAGCAGGCCTGAGCAATCGTCAGATCGCCGAGCGGCTCACCCTGTCCGTCCGCACGGTCGGCAACCACCTCTACGGCGCCTACACCCGCCTCGGCGCCGGGGACCGGGCCGCCCTGCCCTGGCTGACGGAGCAACCCGCCTGACGGACGGGGGCGTTCACGCCGCGCCGAACGCCGTGAACGCCCACCCCGTGGCCTGGTGCAGCGCGTCCCCCGGCAGGGCGGCCCGGGCGTCGCGCAGCGCCTCCGCGAGGCCCGCGCCGTCGCTGAGGCCCTTGTGCAGGGCCAGCATCAGCGGCACCACCGCCGCGTCGTTCACCGGCGCGCTGCTCGCCACCACGCCCGCCGTGCCCAGCGGGAGCAACGCCGTGACCAGACCGAGGAGTTCGTCGGCGCCGACCGAGGCGAGCCGGGCGGTGTCACAGCTGGAGAGGATGATCCGGTACGGGCTGCGGGCGAGCCGCTCGAAGTCATGGACGATCAGCGGGCCGTCGGCCATCCGCAGCGCCGAGAACATCGGGCTGTCGGCACGGAAGGTGCCGTGCGCGGCGATGTGCGCCAGCGCGGCCCCGTCCAGTTCCCGCAGCACCCGGTTCCCGTGCGCGTCGTCCTGCTCCAGCACCGTGGGCCTGCCGTACCGCCCGGCCACCTCCGGCACCTCCGCGCCGCCGGTCGCCAGCCCCGGTCCCCGTACCAGGACCTGCCGGCCGCCCGGCGGCGGCTCGGTCTCCAGGGCCCGCAGCCAGGCGCTCGCCGACGGCGACACACTCACCACCCGCTCGCGCAGCGAGGGCAGCAGCGCCCACGGGACCCGGTGCAGCCGCGCCGGGGGCACGACCACCACCGGCCCCGTGCCCAGCCGCTCGGCCGCCTCGCCCAGCAGCAGCTCCTCCAGCCGCCGCCCCGCCGTCTCGACCAGCGGCAGCCGCCCCTCCCCGCCCGGGTGGGCCAGCCGGCGCAGCGCCGACTGCACGTACTCGGCCTCGCGCTCCGCCTCCGCCAGCAGCCCGCCCGTGAACCGCCGCACCCGCCCCCCGCCGCACAGCAGCACCTGCACCCGCCCGTCCAGCGCGGCGAGTTCGACGAGATGTCCGTCACCGAGCCGGTCGAGGAGCCGGCCCGCGTCGAACCGGCCGCCGTACCCCGGCGCGTGGCCGCGGATGTGCAGGGTGCGCGAGCGGATCTCCCGCTCCAGCCGGCGCTGCTCCCGCTCCAGGGCCGGCACCGGACGCCCGTCCATCCGGGCCTCCTCCGCACGCGCCGCGATCACCCGGAACGCGGTCAGCCCGCTCAGCAGCGCCGGATCGGCGGGCGGCCGGGTGGGCGGGGTGGACAGGGCCGTGGCCCGCCAGCGCTCGCTCCACTCCAGCAGTCTGCGGGGCCCGCCCCGCTCCAGGCTCACCTGCTGGGCCAGCGCGGCCAGTTCGGCCCCCTGCGCGGTGGCCCGGGCCCGCAGCTCCGAGGCGCCCAGCGTCGTACGGTGGTCGTCGAGGACGGCGAGACCGCGCCGGCAGGCCTCCAGCACGCCCCGGTCCGAGCCGGTGGCCCGCGCCCACAGCGCCTGGGCCGCCCAGCCCGTCATCCGCGCCAGCGGCGGCCCGCTGCGCCGGCTGCGCGCGGCGACCTCCAGATAGCGTCCGGCGTCCGCCGACCAGTCCAGGCCGAGCGCGATCCGGCCTGCCAGCAGCCAGGCCTCCGGCGCGGCCGGCGCCCCGAACGAGGACAGCCGCTCCGCCACCTTGACCGTGTCGGCGACCAGCCGTCCCGAACCGCGCCCGGCGGCCACCCGCGCGTCGATCAGCACGAGTTGGGCGTGCGCCTCCCACCAGGTGCGCCGCTGCCCGGCGAACAGCCGCACGGCCACCGCCGCACGCGCGATCGCCGTACCCGGGTCGCCCGCCAGCCGGGCGGCCCTGGCGGCGGCCAGCAGCAGTTCCGCCTTGCGGGTGGACTGGCCGCCGATGCGGTCCAGGACCGCGGTCGCCGCGTCCGCCTCGGCGAGGGCCTCCGGCGCCAGCCCCGCCGCCATCAGCACCTCGCAGCGGCGGATGTTGAGCATGAAGGTGGGCGTGCCGAGCTTGGCGTACCGCTCCTCCGCCTCGTCGAGGAGCCGCAGCGCCGCCGGGACGTCCCCCGAGCGGAACGCGGCCAGGCCCCGGCTCTCCACCGCGTCCGCCTTGTCGTGCTCCTGGCCGGTGGTGTCCCACAGCGCCTCCGCCGCGGTGAAGTCAGCGTCCGCCCGCTCCACCGACCCGAGCGCGAGATGCACGGTGGCGCGCAGGGTCAGGGCGCGCGCCGTCCAGATGACGTCGTCCGCCTGCCGCAGCACGGGGATCGCCCGCCGAACGTCGTCCAGGGCCTCGGGGTGGTGCCCGAGCACCCACCACGAGTAGGCCCGCCGGTACAGCACGCGCGCGCGGGTGTGCCCCGTCCCGCGCTCGATGCCCCGCTCGAAGGCCGTCAGGCCCTGCCGGGTGCGGCCGGCGTGCACCAGCGCCACCCCGAGCGTGGCCAGCACGTCCGCCTCGCGCTCCGCGGAGTCCGCGCGCGCGGCGAGGTCACGGGCGCGCCGCAGATGGTCCAGGGCGAGCCGCATGTCGCCCCAGTCCCGCTGCCAGATACCGATCACCTGATGCGCGACCGAGGCGCGCAACGGCGTCGGATCGGTGTCGAGCACTCCTTCCGCCCGCGACAACGCGTCGTTGGGGGCGGCGAACACCATCGGCAGCAGTTCGAGAACCGGGTCGTTTCCCGCTGTCACTCCACGGATGGTAGTGCTCCGCACGGCAGGCCACACCGGTTCGGAGCCGTATCGGCCGGTTACGACGGGGCAGGGGGCGTGCGCACACAAGTGCGCCACCCTCTTCCGCAACCGCACCACCGCCCCCGCCGTCGCACCACCTGTATCAGCGGACCGCCTCGCGGATCTGACTGACGACACATCGGCCAGGGGGAGGACACGCCATGGCACCACAGCGATTCCACGAACAGTTCGACCAGATCCAGCGCGCGCTGCCCGGCGTGCCGCTCGCGATGGGACCGGACGACTCCTCGGAGTTCATCTACGAGAAGGGCGTCGTCCTCGCCCGCGACGGTGAGGAGGCACAGGTCGTCGAGGACACCGTCCGCACCCACTTCACCGCCACCGCGGGCCTGACCGCCGACGACGTCCGCCGCGCCGGACCGCGCACCAACCGCTCCGGCATCACCCGCATCCGGGTCGGCGACCCCGGCCACGGCGACCGCACCGCCGACCACGCCGTCGCCGGCGCCCTGCGCGCCCTGCGCGAGGCGGAGGGACGCACCGGACACCGGCTCGTCAGCCGCAACCACGTGGTGTCGATCTCCGTCAACGCCTGCCCCGGCGACGAACCCGTGCCCGCCCCGCAGGACCGTCCCAACCCCGCCCCGGCCGACGGGAGTCACGACCCGGACTCCGCCGTCGGCGTCCTGGTGATCGACACCGGCCTGATGCACGACTACCGCTCCTACCCGCTGCTCGCCCACACCGACGGCGACCTCCAGATCCGCGAGACCGGCGGCGACGGGGTCCTCCAGCAGTACGTCGGCCACGGCACGTTCATCGCCGGACTGGTCGCGGCCGTCGCGCCCAACACCGCGGTGACCGTACGCAACACGCTCAACGACTGCGGCGCGATCCTCGAGGACGAGTTCGGCGAGAAACTCTTCGACGCCGTGGAACAGGGCGGCTGGCCGGACATCCTCAGCCTCTCCGCCGGCACCTCCAACGGCCGCATCGACGGCCTCCTCGGCCTCGACGCCTTCATGCGGGCGCTGCGCGAACAGCGCACCCTGCTGGTCGCGGCCGCCGGCAACAACGCCAGCGCCACCCCCTTCTGGCCCGCCGCCTACGCCTCCCTGCCCGCGTACGCCGACGCCGTGCTGTCGGTCGGCGCGCTGCGCACCGACGGCGAGTTCGGCGCCTGCTTCAGCAACCACGGCCCCTGGGTACGGGTCTACGCCCCCGGCGAGCGCCTCACCGGCCCCCTCACCGGCTTCGCCGCGCCCGTCCCGTACGTCTACCAGCACTCCACCTACGACAGCTGCCGCTACGGCTTCGGCTACGCCTGCACCTGCCGCTCCCCGCGCCACACCGGCGTGTTGAGCGACGGCTCGGGCAAGCCGGACCAGGTGATGTTCGAGGGGTTCGCCTCCTGGAGCGGGACCTCTTTCGCAACACCCGTGGTGGCAGGGCTCGTCGCCGCCCACATGACCGCGAACAAGGAGACCGATCCCCGTGCCGCCGCCCGTCAACTGCTCGAACAGAACAGCGAGTTCGCCGAGGTGCGCGGGGCGCACGTCCCGGCGCTGCGCCCGCCCGGCTGGCGTCCGGACCCGGTCGGCGCGGCCTGAGGGCGCGGGCGGGAACCCCATGAGGTCCGAAGGGGCCCCCGTCACGGCGTACGATGACAGGCCGTACACAAGGGGTGGGGCCGTGGACCGTACAGATGTCGGCGCGCTCGTCCGGTCGGCCGTCGACGGTGAAACGGCGGCCTGGAAGGCGCTCGTGGAAGGGCTGAGTCCGCTGGTGTGGTCGGTCGTGCGCGCACACCGGCTCTCCGAGGCCGACGGACACGAGGTCTACCAGACCGTGTGGTTCCGCTTCGCCCAGCACCTCGGCCGGATCCGCGAACCGGAGAAGGCGGGTTCGTGGATCGCGAGCACCGCGCGCAACGAGTGCCTGAAGGTGCTCAAGAGCTTAAGGCGGCTGACCCCGACCGACGATCCCCAGCTGCTCGACCGCGCCAGCGACGCACCGACGCCCGAGCAGTCGGTCCTCGACTCGGAGGAGGCGGCCGCGCAGAGCGAACGCGTCCGCTTCCTGTGGCAGGAGCTCGAAGGCCTCGGCGACCGCTGCCGGCAGCTGCTGCGGGTGCTGGTCTCCTCGCCGCCGCCCAGCTACCAGGAGGTGTCGACCTCACTAGGCATCGCCGTCGGCAGCATCGGTCCGATGCGCCAGCGATGTCTGCGCAGGCTGCGGGCCCGACTCGACGCACGGGGAGCACTGTGAACGGCATGAGGGACGACGACATCTTCGGCGAGGGCTCCTTCGCCGACGGACTCGACGACGGCCTCGAGGACGGGTTCGAGGACGACGAGTTCGACCTCGCGGGTCTGGAGGAGGAGCTCCGCCAGGCCGCCGCCATCCTCGATCCGGTCCCGGCGGAACTGTGCCGGATCGCCGTCGAGGCGTACGCGCTGCACGACCTGGACGCCCGGATCGCCGAGCTGACCTTCGACTCGCTGACCGACGCGATCCCCGTACGGGGAGCCGAGGACGTGCCGCGGATGCTGACCTTCCACAGCGGAGGGCTCACGGTCGACGTGGAGGTGTCCGAGGAGGGACTGCTGGGGCAGTTGCTGCCGCCGCAGTCCGCCTCGGTCGAGGTCCTGCACGGCCCGCGCGCGGGCGCCTCGCTCACCGCCGACGCCATGGGCCGCTTCGCCTGCCCCACCCCGCCCACCGGCCCGTTCGCCCTGCGGCTGCGGACCGGCGGCGAGGTGGTCGTCACGGAGTGGATGCGCGCCTGACCGCGAGCGGCCCTCAGGACACGGCGTCCACCAGGGCCGCGAGGGCCGAGGCCAGCCGGGGCAGTCCCGCCCCGGCCGGCCCGCCCGGCTCGCTCATGTAGGTGTCCCGCCGGATCTCCACCATCAGCGCGGACACCGCCGCCTCCCGCCCGTAGTACTCCAGGGGGACGTACGTCCCGGCGAACGGGCTGTCCAGCCCGGTCTCCCCGACCTCCGCGAACGCGGCCCGCGCGGCGGCGAGCAGCTCCGGCGGGGTGTGGAAGGAGTCGGTGCCCAGACAGACCGGCGGGCGCGGCCCCCCGCCGTGCAGCTCGTAGGGCAGCCGCTCGGCCGGATACGAGTGCACGTCGACCACGACGGCCCGCCCGACCGCCGCG
The DNA here is from genome assembly GCF_040630255.1 of Streptomyces sp. NPDC005820. Lineage (NCBI taxonomy): Bacteria > Bacillati > Actinomycetota > Actinomycetes > Kitasatosporales > Streptomycetaceae > Streptomyces > Streptomyces sp. NPDC005820. Next base: position 33,128 of record NZ_JBEXXE010000036.1, on the reverse strand, counting down.
AGCCGCTCCCGCACCGCCTCGGTCATGGCGTCGGCGTACGGCCGGAAGTACCGCTCGACCAGCGGCCCGGCGTCGAGGCCCTCGTCCCGCAGGACCTCCCCGTGCGTGGTCCGGGTGTACACGGCCCCCATCCCGACGGCCCGCATCTCCTCCCGCTCGTCCGGGAACCGCTCCGGATCGACGACCAGCCGCGACAGCCGGTTGACGAACCGCCAGGGCGTGACGCCCGCCAGCCGGGCGGCCTCCTCGGCGATCCGGGCGGTGTGCGCGTCGGTGATGTGGTCCAGCTCCCGCTCCAGCGCCGCGTCGTCCAGCACGATGCCCGCCCGCACCCCGGCCGGTATCTCCCGCGCCGAGTGCGGCACATGCAGGATCACCGGCGAGTCGGCGGCTCCCGGGAGGAGGGCGAAGGAAGGTGCGGCAGGGGTCATCGGGCGGCTCCCGGGGCGTTGTCAGTGGCGTGGTGCATGATCGGAGATGCCATCACAACACGACGGGGCGCGAGGGCGGGGACGGGCATGGCAGTGACGAACGAGCAGGTGACGGGGCGCGCGTTCCTGAAGGCGCTGTACCGGGACGACTACTACCCGGACCCCGTCGTGGACCGGGGCCGGGACATCCTGCTGCGCCTGTGCGCACGCGTCGAGGCGGAGCGGCCCGCGGACCTCGACGCGCTGTACGCCCTGACCCACGCCGCCACCGAGGAGTTCAACACGCTCCAGGACGCCTTCTGGGAGGCCGGCAGCGAGATCGAGACCGTGGCCCGGGAGGAGATAGCCGAGGACTTCTGGTTCATCGCCCGGGCCTACGGCTTCACGGACGCGGACATCGAGGAGCTCATCGCCCCCCGGGACTGGTGACCCCTGCTCCGAGGATCTCCCGGACGAGCCCGGCGACCTGGTCCGTCTCGATCAGGAACCCGTCGTGGCCGTACGGCGACCCGATCACCCGGAGCCGGCCGGCGGACGGGATCAGGGCCGCCAGCTCGGCCTGCTGGGCGAGCGGATAGAGGCGGTCGGAGTCCACACCGGCCACCAGGGTCGGCGCGGTCACCCGGCCGAGGGCGGCCCGCACCCCGCCCCGCCCCCGGCCGACGTCGTGCGCGTTCATCGCCTCGGACAGCACCACATAGCTGGCCGCGTCGAACCGCCGTACCAGCTTGGCCGCGTGATGGTCGAGATACGAACCCACCTGGTAGCGCCCGCCCCGGAAGGGGTCCTCCCTCCCCTGGGGCGTACGGCCGAAACGGGTCCGCAGCTCCGGCTCGCTGCGGTAGGTGACATGGGCGAGCCGACGGGCGAGGCCGAGTCCGGTGTGGGGGCCACGGCCGGTGTCGTGATAGTCGCCGCCCTGCCAGTGCCGGTCGGCGCGCACGGCTCCGACCTGGATCTGCGCCCAGGCGATCTGCTCCGCGCTCGCCGCCGCCGTCGTGGCGAGCAGCAGCAGCGCACCGACCCGCTCCGGGTACGACACGGCCCACTCCACCGCCCGCATCCCGCCCATCGACCCGCCGGCGACCAGCGCCCAGCGCGCCACACCGAGGGCGTCCGCGAGTTCCGCCTCGGCGGCGACCTGGTCGCGCTGGGTCAGGAAGGGGAAGGCCCCGCCCCAGCTCCGGTCCCCGTCGGGGCGGACCGAGGCCGGGCCCGTACTGCCCTGGCAGCCGCCCAGGACATTGGGCGCGACCACGAACCAGCGGTCGGTGTCCAGCGGCCGACCCGGTCCGACGAGCGCGTCCCACCAGCCGGCCGTCGGATGCCCGTCCCCGGCCGGTCCGGCGACATGGCTGTCCCCGGTGAGCGCGTGCAGCACCAGCACGGCGTTGGAGGCGTCCGGAGCGAGCCGTCCCCAGGTCTCGAACGCCAGCCGCACACCGGGCAGTTCACCGCCCGCCTCCAGGGCGAGGGGCTTGTCCGCCCGGTACCAGCGCCGCCGCCCGGGCGGGTCCCCCTCCCGCCAGGCCCCGGTGGCGGGCGGCAGGGAGACCTCCTTCGGCAGCGTCACCTAGGCGCCCTTGGCCGCGCGGAAACCGGCCTCCAGATCGGCCTTGAGATCGGTGAGGTTCTCGATGCCGACCGACAGCCGCACCAGCCCCGGCGAGGTGCCGGTCGCCGCGAGCTGCTCCTCGTCGAGCTGGCTGTGGGTCGTGGACGCCGGGTGGATGATCAGGCTGCGCACATCACCGATGTTCGCCAGATGGCTGAACAGCTCCACCGCGTCGACGAACCGCTTGCCCGCCTCGATGCCGTCCCGCAGTTCGAAGGAGACGATGGCGCCCGCGCCCCGCGGCAGGTAGGTCTGCCCCGCCTCGTACCAGCTGCTGGACTCCAGGCCCGCGTAGTGGACGGCGGCGACCTCGTCCCGCCGCTCCAGCCACTGCGCCAGCGCCAGCGCGTTCGCCGAGTGCCGCTCGATGCGCAGGCTCAGCGTCTCCACGCCCTGCAGCAGCAGGAACGCCGAGTGCGGGGAGAGCGCCGGACCGAGGTCGCGCAGCAGCTGCACCCGCAGCTTGATCGCGTACGCGCCCGGGCCGAGCGCCGGCCAGTACCGCAGGCCGTGGTAACTGGGGTCGGGCTCGCTGAAGTCGGGGAAGCGGTCCGGGTGTGCGCCGAAGTCGAAGGTGCCGCCGTCCACCACCACACCGGCGATCGTGGTGCCGTGCCCGCCGAGGAACTTGGTCGCCGAGTGCACGACGACGTCCGCGCCGTGCTCGATCGGCCGCAGCAGATACGGCGTGGGCACGGTGTTGTCCACGATGAGCGGGACGCCCGCCGTGTGCGCCACGTCCGCCACCGCCCGGATGTCGAGGACGTTGCCGCGCGGGTTGCCGAGCGACTCCGCGAACAGGGCCTTGGTGTTCGGCCGGATCGCCGCCCGCCAGGCCTCGGCGTCGTCCGGGTCGTCCACGAACGACACCTCGATGCCGAACCTCGGCAGGGTGTGCCGCAGCAGGTTGTACGTGCCGCCGTACAGGGAGGTGCTCGACACGATGTGGTCGCCCGCGCCCGCCACGGTCAGGATCGCGAGGGTCTCGGCGGCCTGCCCCGAGGCCAGCGCGACGGCCGCGACCCCGCCCTCCAGGGCCGCGATCCGCTGTTCGAGGACGTCCTGGGTGGGGTTGTGGATCCGGGTGTAGATGTTGCCGGGCTCGGCGAGCGCGAACAGGTCGGCCGCGTGCCGGGTGTCCCGGAACACGAACGACGTGGTCTGGTAGATCGGGGTCGCGCGGGCGCCGGTCGTCGGGTCGGGGACGGCCCCGGCGTGGATCTGCCGGGTCTCGAACGACCAGGCCGAGGTGTCGGGCTGCGTGCTCATGGTGCTCCTCGTGCTCCGTGTGCTCTGCGTGCGGGGGAGAGCGTGCGAGGAGGAAAGCACGGCCGGACGGGCCCGAACCGATCTGTAAAAAACGTGACATCGGACTGACACAGTCGACACAAATACCGCGCCCCGGCCGGGAGTTGCCGGTCGGGGCGCGGGGTGGAGCGGGGGCGTCAGGCCACCGTCGGATCGGCGTCAGCTCAGGGAGGCGAGCGCCTCGTTCCAGGTGGCCGACGGGCGCATGACCGCCGCCGCCTTCGCCGGGTCGGGCTGGTAGTAGCCGCCGATGTCGGCCGGCTTGCCCTGGACGGCGAGCAACTCGTCGACGATCTGCTGCTCGTTCGAGGAGAGCGTCTCGGCGAGCGGGGCGAAGGCCTTCGCCAGGTCCGCGTCCTCGCTCTGCGCCGCCAGCTCCTGCGCCCAGTACAGGGACAGGTAGAAGTGGCTGCCGCGGTTGTCGATGCCGCCGACGCGACGGGTCGGGGACTTGTCCTCGTTGAGGAAGGTCGCCGTGGCGCGGTCGAGGGTGTCGGCGAGGACCTTGGCCTTGGGGTTGTCCGTGGCCGTGGCGTACTGCTCCAGGGACGGCACCAGCGCGAAGAACTCACCGAGGGAGTCCCAGCGCAGGTAGTCCTCCTTGACCAGCTGCTGGACGTGCTTGGGCGCGGAGCCGCCGGCGCCCGTCTCGAACAGGCCGCCGCCCGCCATCAGCGGGACGACCGACAGCATCTTGGCGCTGGTGCCCAGCTCCAGGATCGGGAAGAGGTCGGTCAGGTAGTCACGCAGCACGTTGCCCGTGACCGAGATGGTGTTCTCGCCGCGGCGGATGCGTTCCACCGACAGCTTGGTGGCGTCGACCGGGGCGAGGACGCGGATGTCCAGACCCTCGGTGTCGTGCTCCGGCAGGTACGCGTTGATCTTGGCGATCAGGTTGGCGTCGTGCGCGCGGGTCTCGTCCAGCCAGAAGACGGCCGGGTCGCCGGTGGCGCGGGCGCGGGTGACGGCGAGCTTCACCCAGTCCTTGATCGGCGCGTCCTTGGTCTGGCAGGCGCGGAAGATGTCGCCCTCGGCGACCGGCTGCTCGATGAGCACGTTGCCGGCCTGGTCGACCAGGCGGACGGTGCCGGCCGCCTTGATCTCGAAGGTCTTGTCGTGGGAGCCGTACTCCTCGGCCTTCTGCGCCATCAGGCCGACGTTCGGGACCGAGCCCATGGTCGACGGGTCGTAGGCGCCGTGGGCGCGGCAGTCGTCGATCACGGCCTGGTAGACGCCCGAGTACGAGGAGTCCGGGAGCACCGCGAGGGTGTCGGCCTCCTGGCCGTCCGGGCCCCACATGTGGCCGGAGGTGCGGATCATGGCCGGCATCGAGGCGTCGACGATGACGTCGGACGGCACGTGCAGGTTGGTGATGCCCTTGTCGGAGTCGACCATCGCCAGGGCCGGGCCCTCGGCGAGCTCGGCCTCGAAGGACGCCTTGATCGCGTCGCCCTCGGGGAGGGCGGCGAGGCCGCCCAGGATGCCGCCCAGACCGTTGTTCGGGGACAGGCCGGCGGCGGCGAGGGCGGCGCCGTACTGCTCGAAGGTCTTCGGGAAGAAGGCGCGCACCACGTGGCCGAAGACGATCGGGTCGGAGACCTTCATCATCGTGGCCTTCAGGTGCACCGAGAAGAGCACGTCCTGGGCCTTGGCCTCGGCGATCTGCGCGGTGAGGAACTCGCGCAGCGCGGCCACGTGCAGCACGGACGCGTCGACGACCTCGCCCGCGAGGACCGGTACGGACTCACGCAGGACGGTGGTGGCGCCGTCCTCGGCGACCAGCTCGATCTTCACCGAACCGGCCTCGGAGATCACCACGGACTTCTCGGTGGAGCGGAAGTCGTTCTCGCCCATCGTCGCCACGTTGGTCTTGGACTCGGAGGTCCAGGCGCCCATGCGGTGCGGGTGGGTCTTGGCGTAGTTCTTGACCGAGGCGGGGGCGCGGCGGTCGGAGTTGCCCTCGCGCAGGACCGGGTTCACGGCGGAGCCCTTGACCTTGTCGTAGCGGGCCTGGATCTCCCGCTCCTCGTCGGTCTTCGGGTCGTCCGGGTAGTCCGGCAGCGCGTAACCCTGGCCCTGCAGCTCGGCCACGGCGGCCTTGAGCTGCGGGATCGACGCCGAGATGTTCGGCAGCTTGATGATGTTGGCCTCGGGCGTCTTGGCCAGCTCGCCGAGCTCGCTCAGCGCGTCCGGGATGCGCTGGTCCTCGGTCAGGTACTCCGGGAACACGGCGATGATGCGCCCGGCCAGCGAGATGTCCCGCGTCGTCACGGCGACACCCGCCTGCGAGGCGTACGCCTGGACCACCGGCAGGAAGGAATACGTCGCCAGGGCCGGGGCCTCGTCAGTGTGCGTATAGATGATGGTCGAGTCAGTCACCGGGTGCTCCGCTCCACGTCTGCAACATTGCTCGACATCAAGATATCTCGTGACGCGGCCGGGCTCGACAGGGGTCCGGCGGGGTCTGCTCACACTTTTCGGTCCGATGTCCGCCGTACGGGCAACCGATCGGCCGGATCCGGTGGTCCAGGGGGTAGAGAGTCGACCTCCTCCACCGGCCGGACCGACCATCCGGCCGCCCGAGCGAAAGCGGATCATGAGATATCGCACCAGAGTGACGGGCCCCGCCGCGGCCCTCATCGGCACCGCAGCCGTCGTAGCAGGGGGCAGCACGGCCCAGGCGGCCCCCGCGGGCGGTACGACGGACGGCGCCGGGACGGCCGCCGCCCCGGCCCCCGAGACCCTCGGCGACCCGGTCTTCCCGGCCCTCGGCAACGACGGCTACCGCGTCACCTCCTACCACCTCGACCTCTCCTACGACGCCACGACCACCCTGGTCGACGCCACGGCGACCCTGGAGATCCGTACCACCCAGTGCCTGTCCCGCCTCTCCCTCGACGCCCTCGGCCTGGACATAACGTCCGTGAGCGTCGACGGACGCACGGCGGTCTTCGAACAGGTGGACGAGAAGCTGCGGATCACACCGGCCCGCCCGCTCGCCGACCGCGCCCGGGCCACCGTGCGGGTGAGGTACACGGCCGACCCGCGCCGCTCGCTCCCGCACACCGCCTGGGTGCCCACCCCGGACGGGTTCGCCGTGTGCCCCCAGCCGGACTCGGCGCACACCGTGTTCCCCTGCAACGACCATCCGTCGGACAAGGCCGGCCTCACCGTCCGCATCACCGTCCCGGCCGGGCTGAAGGGCGTCGCGAGCGGCGCCCTGGTGTGCACCGAGAACCTGGCCGGCGACCGGACCGCGTACACCTACCGGTCCCGGTCCCCGATCGCCACCGAGCTGGTGCAGATCACCGTCGGCGACTACGTCGTCAAGGACCGGCAGGGCCCGCACGGGCTGCCGCTGCGCGACGTCGTCCCGGCCGCCCGGGCCGAGGCGCTCGAGCCCGCCCTCGCCCTCACCCCGGGCCTGGTGGAATGGCTCGAACAGCGGCTCGGCGCCTACCCCTTCGAGACGTACGGGCTGCTGCCCTGCAACTCCGACGACCCGGCCGCCTTCGACTTCACCGGCCTGGAGACCCAGACCCTCACCCTGTACAAGCCGAACTTCCTGCTCCAGGCGGAGCCGAAGATCGGCTCGCACATGATGCACGAGCTGGTCCACTCCTACTTCGGCAACAGCGTCAGCCCCGCCACCTGGGCCGACCTCTGGCTCAACGAGGGCCACGCCGACTTCTACGGACTGCTCTACCGCTACGAGCGCGGCTGGCCGGACTCCCTGGGCCTGACCACGTTCGAGGCCCGGATGAAGGACACCTACGCCCGCGGCGACCAGTGGCGGCGCAGCTCGGGTCCCGTCGCCGCGCCGAACGCGGCCAACCTCTTCGACAGCCAGCGCTACCTGGGCGGCGTCCTCGTCCTGTACGCCCTGCGGCAGCTGATCGGCGAGGACGCCTTCCACGCGGTGGAGCGGGCGTTCCTGGCCCGCTTCCGCAACTCCTCCGCGTCCACGGAGGACTACATCGCCGTCGCGTGCCAGGCCTCCGGCCAGGACGTCTCCGGGTTCCTGCGCGACTGGCTGTACGGCACGACCACCCCGAGGATGCCCGGCCACCCGGACTGGACCGTCACCCCGGTGCCCCCGTCCCTCACGGCCCCGCACAACAAGTCCGGGGCGCGTTGGCACGAGAACTCGGCGACGCTGTAGGTCAGGTGTCGAGGCGGGCGGGGGCCGCCCCGTCCGCCTCGGCGGCGCCGGCGCCGGCGCCGGTGCGCTGCTGCGGGATGACGACCGCGCCCTGCTGCAGGGAGATGTTGCGGGCCGGGGCCGGCACCCGGATGTTCTCCTCGCGGTAGCGCCGGTGCAGCCGCTTGATGAACTCGTGCTTGATCCGGTACTGGTCGCTGAACTCGCCGACGCCCAGGATCACCGTGAAGCCGATGCGCGAGTCGCCGAAGGTGTGGAAGCGGACGGCCGGTTCATGGTCCGGGACCGCGCCGGTGATCTCCGTCATCACCTCGGCGACCACCTCCATGGTCACCCGCTCCACGTGCTCCAGATCGCTGTCGTAGGCGACGCCCACCTGCACCAGGACCGTCAACTGCTGCTCGGGCCGCATGAAGTTGGTCATGTTGGCCTTGGCGAGCTGCCCGTTGGGGATCACGATCAGGTTGTTGGACAGCGCCCGGACCGTGGTCTGACGCCAGTTGATGTCCTCGACGTACCCCTCCTCCGCGCTGCTCAGCTTGATGTAGTCACCGGGCTGCACGGTCTTCGAGGCGAGGATGTGGATGCCCGCGAAGAGGTTGGCGAGGGTGTCCTGAAGGGCCAGCGCCACGGCCAGACCGCCGACGCCCAGCGCGGTGAGCATCGGGGCTATGGAGATGCCGAGGGACTGGAGCATCACCAGGAAGCCGATGGCCAGCACCAGCACGCGCGTGATGTTCACGAAGATCGTGGCGGAACCCGCGACCCCGGAACGGGACTGGGTCAGCGCCTGCACGAGCCCGGCGATCACCCGGGCCGCCGACACCGTCACCACGAAGATCAGCAGCACCGTCAGGCACTGGTTGACGGTGTGCTGGACCGTCCTCGTCAACGGCAGCACCGCCGCCGCGGCCGCCGCGCCGCCCGCGATCGCCACCCACGGCACCACCGTGCGCAGCGCGTCCACGATGACGTCGTCGCCGCTCCACCGGGTGCGCTTGGCGTGCTTGCCCAGCCAGCGCAGCAGGGTGCGCGACAGGAACGCCACGAGGAACCCCGTGGCCAGGGCGATCCCGGCGAGGACGAGGTCGTCCAGGGTCAGCGCGCGGTTCACCGGTCACCTCCGGGAAGTCGATCCGCGGCGCGGCCCGGGGAGCCCGCCGACGGCCGGATGTGAAGTCTCGTCACGTTGCCACCTGCTCGTTCACTGGATGTGCGGTCGCGCCCGCCGTAAGCGGGCGCGACCGTCCATCCTGCCGTATCGGGCACGGCAGTTCGCACCCCAGGCCTTCCCCGACGGCGACTTCCGGGCACTCCGGGTGCCCCGGCGCACGGCTGGTGTTCAGATCACCTTCCAGCGCACCAGCGCCCCCAGGGTCACCGCCCCCGGCACCAGGGGCAGCCACACGGTGATGACACGGTAGGTGAGGACGACCGCCGTGGCGAGGGCCAGTGGGCCGCCCGCCGCGACCAGGGCCACGATCAGGGCCGCCTCCACCGAGCCGATGCCGCCCGGGGTGGGCACCAGGGCCACCGCCACCGTCGCCGCGAGATAGGCCACCGCCATGTGAACCGCCGGGACCGGCAGGCCCAACGCCTGCCCGACCGCCGCCAGTCCGGCCGCCTGGAGCACCGGGAAGGCCAGGGAACCGCCCCACAGGGCCGCCGCCCGGGACGGGCAGGTGTGCACCGAACGGGCCTCGCCGAGCGCGGTGCGCAGGAACGAGAACACGGGCGTGCGCAGCCGTCGTACGAAGGTCAGCGCGGCCGCCGCCAGGAGCACGACCGCCACCAGCGCGGCCACCAGCGGGCCGACCGCTCCGTGCGGCAGCAGCGAGCCGAGCCGCAGCGCGTCGGGGAAGACCAGCAGCAGCACGGTCAGCAGACCCACCCGGGCCACGCCCTCCGCGAGCAGATACAGCGCGAGGGCCGCCGAGGAACGGGCCAGCGGCACCCCGCACACCGTCATGAAGCGCAGGTTGACCGCGCTCGCGCCCAGCCCCGTCGGCAGCAGATGGTTGGCGGCGCCCGCCGCGAACTGCGTGGCCAGCAGCCGCAGCCGGGGCAGCCGTTGCACCACCGCCCCCTGCCGGGTGACGGCCGCGGCGACCCAGGTCAGACAGGTGGCCCCGGCCGCGGCCAGCAGCCAGGGCCACTGCGCGGTGCGCAGATGGCCGAAGCCCTCGGCGAGGACGGAGCGGTGGCGCACCGCGACCACGGTGACCAACAGGAGCGGAAGCAGACACAGGACCCGGCGGAGGGGGAAGCGCCGGGGGAGCGAGGGGAGCGGAACCGCTGTCACAGTGGGAGAGGTTTTCCGCGCGGACCCAACAGCGGGTTGCGGAAGCGGGGACGGAGCATTACGTACGGTCATCGGGTCCTTCGGGGGTGCCTTGGAACAAAGGTTGACCTCAACAAAGCTCGAGGTTCTACGGTCTCTCCCATGAGCATGGACGCCGTAGCCATGACGCAGCTGTACAGCGTCATGAACTCCCAGCAGGAACGCCGCCCCTTCGACCCCGCCACACTGCGCCGCATCGGCGCGTTCGCCCGGCCGCACCGCCGCCGTATGACGCTGTTCGTGCTGCTCGGGGTGGTGACCGCGCTGCTCGCGGTCGCGACGCCCGTACTCGCCGGGAAGGTCGTCGACGCGATCGTGTCGCACGGCGACCCCGACCGGGTGGTGCGACTGGCGCTGCTCATCGCGCTCATCGCGGTCCTGGAGGCGGCGCTCGGCATCCTGGGCAGGAGGCTGTCGGCGACGCTCGGGGAGGGACTCATTCTCGATCTGCGCACGACCGTGTTCGATCATGTGCAGAAAATGCCGGTCGCGTTCTTCACACGTACTCGTACGGGAGCGCTCGTCTCCCGACTCAACAACGATGTGATCGGCGCCCAGCGCGCGTTCAGCAACACCCTCTCCGGCGTGGTGTCCAACCTGGTCACCCTGGTGCTCACGCTCGCCGTCATGCTCACCCTGTCCTGGCAGATCACCCTGCTGGCGCTGGTCCTGCTGCCGGTGTTCGTGATCCCGGCCCGCCGCATGGGCCGCCGGATGGCCGGGATGCAGCGGGAGGCGGCCGCGCTCAACGCGGCGATGGGCACCCGGATGACCGAGCGGTTCTCCGCACCCGGCGCCACCCTGGTCAAGCTGTTCGGACGCCCCGAGGAGGAGTCGGCCGAGTTCGCCGCCCGCGCCGCCCGCGTCCGGGACATCGGCGTCCGCACCGCCACCGCCCAGTCGGTCTTCCTCACCTCCCTGACCCTGGTCTCCGCCCTGGCCCTCGCCCTCGTCTACGGCCTCGGCGGCCGGCTCGCCCTGAACGGCACCCTCGAACCGGGCGCCGTGGTCGCCCTCGCGCTCCTGCTGACCCGCCTGTACGCGCCGCTCACGGCGCTCGCCGGGGCACGCGTCGAGGTGATGAGCGCCCTGGTCAGCTTCGAGCGCGTCTTCGAGGTGCTCGACCTCAAGCCGCTCATCGAGGAGAAACCGGACGCCCGCGAGGTCCCCGAGGGCCCGGTGTCCGTCGAGTTCGACGACGTCCGCTTCGGCTACCCGTCGGCCGACAAGGTCTCCCTCGCCTCCCTGGAGGAGGTCGCCACCCTCGACACCCGCGGCGGCGACGAGGTCCTGCACGGCGTGTCCTTCCGCGCCGAACCCGGCCAGACCGTGGCGCTCGTCGGCTCCTCGGGCGCCGGGAAGTCCACGATCGCCCAGCTCCTGCCGCGCCTGTACGACATCGACGGCGGCGCCGTCCGTATCGGCGGGGTCGACGTCCGCGACCTGAGCGCCGGCTCGCTGCGGGCCACCCTCGGCATGGTCACCCAGGACGGCCACCTCTTCCACGACACGGTCCGCGCCAACCTGCTGCTCGCCCGGCCCGGGGCCACGGAGGACGAGCTGTGGGGCGCGCTGCTCCGCGCCCGCCTCGACGACCTCGTCCGCTCCCTGCCCGACGGCCTCGACACCGTCGTCGGCGAACGCGGCTACCGGCTCTCCGGCGGCGAGCGCCAGCGCATGACCATCGCCCGGCTCCTCCTCGCCCGCCAGCAGGTCGTCGTCCTCGACGAGGCCACCGCCCACCTCGACAACACCTCCGAGGCGGCCGTCCAGGAGGCCCTCACCGAGGCGCTGGCCGGCCGCACCGCCGTCGTCATCGCCCACCGCCTGTCCACCGTGCGCGCCGCCGACCTCATCCTCGTCGTCGAGTCCGGCCGGATCGTGGAACGCGGCACCCACGAGACCCTCCTCGCGGCGGACGGACGCTACGCCGAGCTCTACCGCACCCAGTTCGATCAGTCGGACGAGGTCCTGCCCGAGCTCCAGAACGTCCCGTCCTCGAGCGGTACCCGGCCATGACGACCGTGGTGTCACGTACGTCGCCCACGTACCTTCCGCGCCCGACTGTCAGTGGCATACGGCAGGATGATCAGCAGGACGGGGCGGATCGGGGGGCGGGGCATGGAGACGGAACGGATGCCGCTGGTCGGCCGGGACGCCGAACTCGGCCTGCTCGACCGGCTGCTGGCGGACCTGGCGGCGGACGCCGAGGGCCGCCCGGCGGTGCTGGACATCAGCGGCGAGGCCGGCATCGGCAAGAGCCGCCTCACCCACGAGCTGTGCCGGCGCGCGGCGCACGGGGGAGCCACGGTGCTGCGCGGCCGGGCCACGGAGTACGAACGGCACATCCCCTTCCAGCCGTTCACCGACGCCTTCGCCGACCTCGACCCCACCGTCCACGCCTCCTTCCCCGCCGCCGCCGAGGTCGCCCCGGTGGCGACGGGCGCCGCCCGCCGCGCCGACCGCTTCGGCCTGCACCGAGCCACCGCCGCCCTGCTGGCCCACGCCGCCGCGACCGCACCGCTGGTCATCGTGCTCGACGACCTGCACTGGGCGGACGCGGCGTCCCTGGAACTCCTCGACCATCTCGTACGGCATCCCCCGCGCGCCCGGGTCCTGCTCGCCGTCGCCCGCCGGGAACGGCAGAGCCCCGCCCCGCTCACCGCGACCCTCCTGCGCGGCACCGACACCGGGGCGGTGCGCCGTACGGTCCTCGGGCCGCTGGACGAGCGCGCCTGCGTCGAGCGGCTCACCCCCGGCCTGGACCGCGAGGAGGCCGTCCGGCTGATCGCCGCCGGCGAGGGCAACCCCCTGTATCTGCTGGCCCTGCTCCAGGCGCACCGCGAGGGCGCCCCGGTCAGCCGGCTCTCCACGACCGGACTCGGCGCGCTGCTGCTGGACGAACTGACCCCGCTCGGCCCCGGACAGCGCCGACTGGTCGAGGTGGTGGCCGCGCTCGGCGACCACGCCACCCCCGCCCTGCTCGCCCCGGTCACCGGCCGCGCCCCGGCCGACCTGGCCGCCGACCTCGCCGAGCTGACCCGCCGCGACCTGCTGCGCACCGGCCCGCACGGACGGCTGACCCTGCGCCACCCGGTGCTGCGCAGCCTCGTCCATGACGGCACCGACCCGTGGATGCGCACCGAGACCCACCGGCTCGCCGCCGCCGCGCTGGCCGACGCCGGCGCCCCGCCCGCCGAGCGGGCCCACCACGCCGAGCGCTCGCTGTCGGGCTGGGACCCCGAGACGGCGGCCGTGCTGGTCCGGGCCGCCGAACAGGCCGCGGACACCGCGCCCGCGAGCTGCGCGCACTGGCTGGGAGTGGTGCTGCGCCATCTGCCGCACACCCCGGACCACGCGGTGCGACGCCGTGACCTGATGCTCCGGCGGGCCCGCGCCCTCGGCGCCTGCGGCGAACTCCGGGCGAGCCGCGACCTGCTGCACCAGGTGATCGCCATGCCCGACCCGGCCGGCGAAGGCATCGGCGAAGCCGTCGGTGAAGGAACCGCTGACGGGGAGGGGGAGGGGGAGGGGAGCGGCGGATCGCGGGCGTCGGCCGTGGTGCTGTGCGCCGTGATGGAACGCCACCTGGGGCGCTACTCGGAGGCGGTGGCCCTGCTCCGCCGCGAACTGCACCGCGACGACCCGGCGCCCTCACCGGCCGACCAGGTGGCGCTCGGCCTGGAGCTCGGCTCCTCCGCCCCGCACGACACCTCGTACCCGACCGTGCGCGCCGACATGGCCCACACCCTCGCGGTGGCCCGCTCCCTCGGCGACGAGGTGGGCGTCACCGGCGCGCTGGCCGTCGCCGCGCTGGGAGAGGCCTACGAGGGCGAGACGGCCGACGCCGACACGTACGCCCGGCAGGCGGCGGACCTCGTCGACTCACTGCCGGACGACGACCTCACCGGCCTGTGCGAGCAACTCGCCCGGCTGGCCTGGGCCGAGGCGTTCCTGGAGCGCTTCGCCGACGCCGAGCGGCACGCCGACCGGGGCCTGGCCATCGCCCGCCGCACCGGCCGGCTCGCCCTGCTGCCCCATCTGCTGCTGTGCAAGGCGCATGTGCACATCCAGATCTGCCGGCCGGTCTCCGCGGTGGAACTGGCCGACGAGGCCGAGGACATCGCCCGCGGCATCGGCAGCGACGAACTCCTCGCGTTCGTCCTCGCCACCAAGGCCCACGCGGTGGTGGCCGCCTGCCCGCCCGGCGATCCTCGGCCCCTCGCGGTGGCCGAGGAGGCGGTCGCCGCGGCCGGACTGGGCGTCAACTGGTGGGCGTCCATCGCCCGTTGCATGCTCGGCTACGCGGCGCTCACCGCCGGCGACCCGGCCCGCGCCCGCGAGGCGGTCCTGCACGCGGGCGGCCCGGATCTGCGCCGGCTCCAGCCATCGATGCGCCCGCTGTTCCTGGAGGTCCTGGTGACCGCGTCCGTCGCGCTGGGCGAGGTGGACGTGGCGAAGGACTGGGCGCAGCGCGCCCGCGAGGAGGCCGAGCGGCTCGATCTGCCCGTGCAGCGTGCCTCGGCCCTGCGCAGCACCGCCCACATACCCCTCGGCCTCGGCGACGCCGGGGCGGCGGCGGAGCTGTTCATGGCGGCGGCCGAGGAGAGCGCCCGTAGCGGCGCGCAGTTCTGGGAGGCGTTCTCCCTGCTCCTGGGCGCCCCCCTGCTGGCGGCGGACCCGGACGGGCCCCGGCGCGGACGGGCCGCCTGGCACCGGGGGCGCAGGCTCGCCGCCGCCGGGGGGTCCGCGATGCTGACCGGTCTCGCCGACGCGGTCGGCCCGGCGGTGGCGGAGGCCGCCGACGGCCCCGAGCGGCGGCTCGCCGAACTGACCGCCCGCGAACGGGAGATCGCCGGACTCGTCGCCGAGGGACTGACCAGCCCCGCGATCGCCGAACGCCTCTGTCTGAGCCGGCGCACGGTCGAGACCCATGTCTCGCGGATCTACCGCAAGACAGGAGTCTCCTCGCGCGCCGCGCTGGCCGCGCTGATCGCGGCGCGCCCGTCCGGGACCGCGTTCAGCGGCTGAACCACCGCGCTCAGTCCTTGGCGGTGGCGTTGGCGGTGGCCGTGTCGGCCGTGTCGGCCGTGGCGTCTTCGTACTGCCCGAGGAAGCGGAAGGCGTCCCCGGAGGCCTGGAACAGATACATCGCGTCCATGGTGTAGCGGGTGCTCGACCCGGTGTAGTGCAGCCGCTTGGTGATCCCCCGGTAGTCGGTCTCCCGCAACCGGCCCACGATCGCGCCCCGTTCGGCATGGTCCGCGCCCAGCGAGGTCAGGGCGCGGGCGACGAACAGGGTCGCGTCGTAGGCCTCGGCGGCGTACGGCGGCGGGGCGGCGCCGAAGCGGGCTCGGTAGGCGGTGACGAAGGACTTCGCGGCCGTCACCCGGGCCGGGTCCAGGTAGGCGGTCGCGAAGACCCAGCCGTCGGCGGCGTCCCCCGCCGAGGTGAGGAAGCGCGCGTCGCAGGCGCGCTCGGTGGCCAGCCGGGCGCCGGAGAAGCCGGCCGAGCGCAGCGCCCGGGCCAGCCGCGCGGCCCGCGCGTACCCGCCGCCGAACACCACCGCGTCCGCCCCGGCGCCCGTCACCGCCTCGGCGAGGGCACGGAACGCGCCGTCCGTGTCGGCGTCGGCGGCCAGGGTGCGCCGGATCACGGTGCGCCCCGAGCCCAGGGCCTCGGCGACGCCCGAGCAGACGCGCCAGCTGAAGTCCCCCTCGGCCGCGTCGTCGACCAGCACCGTCCGGCGGGCGTCGGCGGTGCGGACGAGATACGCCACCAACGGCGTCACGAGCGTCGCGTCGTCGGGGCGGGTGGCGGCGTACACCCGGTAGGTGGCGGCGGAGCCGTCGACGAGGCCGACCGACACGGACACCATCGGCAGCAGGGCCTTCTGGTAGAGCGCGAGGGTGGCCTTCGCGCAGACGTCGGTGCTCGGCCCGAGCACCGCGCGGACCTGTTCGTCGGCCGCGAGTCGTCGGGCGATGTCCTGCGCCCGGCTCGCGTCGCCCCGGTCGTCGTGCACCTGGAGTGCCAGCTGGAAGGTGCGCCCGGTACGGGAGTTGAGCCGGTCGACGGCGAGCCGGACCCCGTTCTCCTGGGCCCGGCCCGTCGTACGGCCGCTGCCGCTGAGGTCGGCCTGCACGGCGAGCGTCAGGCCCGGCAGCGTGGCGGAGCCGCCCTGGCCCGAGGTCCCGTCGGGGCGCCCGGCAGTCCACCAGGTGGCCGTACCGGCCGCCGCCAGCACCCCCGCGGCCGACCCCAGCACCAGGAACCGCCGTCGCGTCGGGCTCCCCCCGGACCCCGCCGCCGTCGCCCCACCGGGAGACTCGCCCCCCGCCGTCGCCATATCGGCACCGTCACGGGTGACCGGCACCTCGGTGGCCGAGACATCGGGCAGAGCGAGCACGGCGGCCGAACGCCGGGCGATCAGCCGCGTCAACACCTCAGGCAACCAGCCCCCAACCTGCGACACGCCCCCACCCGACGCGTCCCCGCCCGCCACGCTGCCGCCCGCCACGCTCCCGCCCGAGACGGCCCCGCCGGGCACGCTGCCGCCCGCCCCGCTCCCGCCCGAGACGGCCCCGCCGGGCACGCTGCCGCCCGCCCCGCTCCCGCCCGAGACGGCCCCGCCGGGCACGCTGCCGCCCGCCCCGCTC